>JAEUGZ010000381.1 GCA_016794725.1 Opitutaceae bacterium
GGTGGTTTCTGATGGGCAACAGGCAGCAATGTGATCTGTTGACGATTAAGAATCTGTCCAGTCACTACGTGCTCGAAGTGCGAGCAATGAACGGTCAATTCTGACTCCAGGCAGATGCTGGAACCATTTGGCGTTTGGAAAACAAGCATCGACACGGATTGAAAATTTCAACAGACCGCCGCTCGGAACTCTCCGCACTGCCCCATGCCCCCGCCCGATTCCGAACTTGGCCGCTGGTTCAGCGAGCACGTGCTGCCTCACGAGCCAATGTTGCGCGCCTGGCTTCGTCAACGTTTTGAGCGCCAGGTGGACATCGATGACATCGTTCAAGAAGCTTACGTACGAATAGTGAGGGCGCGCGAGACCAGCGCGTTCACCGCGCCGAAGGCTTTTCTTTTCGCCACCGCCCGCAACCTCGCCCTTGATCGTCTGCGGAGACATGAAGTGAGCCGCACCGATTTTTTGGGGGAAATCGACACCTTGAACGTCTTGGATGAGTGCGATGGCATCCCGGAGACCGTTGCACGCAATCAGGAACTCGCCCTCTTGACAGAAGCAATCCAATCCCTCCCCGACCGCTGCCGCCAGATTCTCACCCTGCGCAAACTCTACGGCTTGTCCCACCGCGAGATCGCCGAGCGCCTCGGTCTCTCCGAGAGCACCGTCGCCAACCAGATCACCATCGGCATCGAAAAGTGCACGGATTACTTCTCCGAGCACGGCGACGATCCGACTCCTGACCGATGAGCACCCCGGCACCCCATCCCTCCGATTCCCGCGCGAAGCGCGCTGCCGCGGAATGGCTGACTAAACACGACCGCGGCCTCACTCCGGTCGAACAAGACGAGTTTTTCCAGTGGCTCGCGGCTGATTCTCGCCATGGCTTCTGGTTTTCGCGTCACCGTGCCGGCTGGCATCGGCTCGACCGGATCGCCCACTGGCGTCCGGAGCACGGCAAAGAACCGAATCCCGATGTGCTCGCCCGCCCGGTTCATCGAAACCGGTGGGGCCGGCCTGCCTTCATCGCCGCTTTGGCGGCCAGCTTGGTCCTCGCAACAGCCATTGTCTGGGAAAGCAGCTCCTTCACTGGATCGCATTCCGCAGTCGCGGTTGCTGGCGGGGGCTATGAGCGGAGAGTCCTGGACGACGGTTCGGTGGCCGAACTCAATCACGGAGCCGAGATCGAGATCATTTTTTCGGCGGGCGAACGCCGCGTTGTACTGCGCCGGGGCGAGGCCTTGTTCACCGTAACGAAGAACCCTTTACGTCCGTTTATTGTTCGTGCAGGTGGCGTCGATGTTCGAGCCGTCGGCACCGCCTTCAACGTTCGACTCGAAGAGTCGGCTGTCGAGGTACTGGTCACCGAAGGCAAGGTTCAAGTCGCACCCTCGGAACCCGCCTCACCGGTTGCCGCCGGCTCCAGCTTGTCTGAGGCAACCACCCCAATCGTGGTAGCCGGTGAGCGCGCGCTCGTTTCCCTCACTGCGACTCATTCGCCTCAAATCGCCCGCACTACGCCCGCAGAGTTCGCCCGCCTTCAATCCTGGCAGCCACAGTTGCTTGATTTTTCTTCGGTGCCCTTGAGTCAGGTGCTCGCCGAATTGAACCGCCGCAACCGTGTGCAACTGATTCTTGCCGCTCCCGATCGCGCCGGAACCCCGATCGTCGCCTCGATCCGCTCCGACAATATCGACGGGTTTGTCAGCCTTGTTGCGGCGGCAGCCGGCCTTCGCGCTGAGCGTCGGGGTGACTACGAGATCGTGCTTCACGCCGCTCGCTAGGCGTCAGCGTCTTCCCGCCGCGCCGGTCTTTGCACCGGCCGGATCATACTCAAAAAGTTTCTTCGCGATTCTTTTGGGGTCAACCGCACGTTCAAACGTCTAGACCACGGAACCGTTTCGTTCACCCCCATGCCCCGCCCGCATTCCCCCGGCCTCCGCATTGCCGTATTCGGTACTCGCCTGCTTTTGGTTCTGCTCTTGCCACGTCTCCCACTCTCCGCCCAGACCATCCCACCCTCTGATCGGCCCCGCGTCTTCAATGTTCCTGCCGGCGAGGCTGTCGACACCATCAAACAGACCGCTCAACAGGGGGGCGTAGAAATCGTTTTTCTCGCTGAAACTGTTCGTGGGGTGCGCACGGCCGCCGTGCGCGGCAAATTCACTCCGCGCGACGCGCTCGACCGACTCGTGAACAACACCGGTCTCAAGATCATACATGATGAACGCACGGGCACGCTGACCGTTTCCACTGTCGACCCCGCGGATCCCAAATCTCCCAAGTCCAACCCCAAGAAAACCAGCACCCTCATGAAGCAATCCATGACCGCCCGGCTCCTCGCCGCGATCACCTTGTCGTCCTCCACGCTCGGCGCCCAAACGTCCCCACCGACGCCCGCCCCTTCCGCCGTGCAAGAAGAAGCGATCACGTTGTCCCCGTTCAGCGTTTCCGCTGACAAGGACACCGGGTACCTGGCCTCCGGCACGCTCGCCGGTTCACGCCTCAACACCTCTCTTTACGACACCCCGGCATCGATTTCCGTGATGACCAAGGATTTTCTTCAAGACGTGGGTGCGACGAGCGTGGCCGACGCCTTGAGCTACTCCCTCAACGCCGAGCCTGACCGTACCGATACGACGGGCAATCCGAGCGGTTCCGGCGACTTGCCGGTTTCGATCCGGGGTTTCGGTGGCTCCAGTCTTGGGCGGAACTATTTTCAATGGGGCTTGGAAAGCGACACGTTCAACACCGAGCGATTGGATTTCTCTCGCGGCCCCAACTCGATCCTCTTCGGCACCGGCGGGCCCGGCGGTATTATCAACACCACCACCAAACGCGCCCTTTTCGGCCGCGAAATCCAACAGCTCGGGGTGCGTCTGGGGGCATGGGACAACCAGCGTGCGACCTTCGACTACAGTCGCCAACTCACACAGAGCTTTGCCCTGCGCATCAACGGCCTCTTGCAAGAGGCAAAAAGCTGGCAGGATTTCGTCGAGTCGAAACGTAAGGGTCTGGCGCTCGCGATGACCTTTCGCCCGTTCAAGAACACCGAGATCCGTTTCGATGGAGAATACGGGGAATATGACCGTGTTCTCGCCAATCCGTTCTTGCCCGGCGATGCGGTCACGCCGTGGCTGAACGCCGGAAAGCCGCTTTCCGCTACCTTCGGAACCGTGGTGACAGGCACGACACGCAGCACCTCCCGAGTCTACATCCACGATCCCTACACTGGCACCGTCGCAAGCTGGTTTGGATCCGTGAATACAAACTCTGCTGGAAGTGCACTCTCCGCTGGTATCCCACGAGCACTCACCAATTTCTCCGTCGTGCCTTTGAAGGCAACGCTCAGCGGTTCCGGAAATCTATCAAACAGCCGTTACCTCGCAACCGGTGTCTTCATCGAACAAAAAGTGGGGCCATTCTGGTTTGAAGCCGCCGCCAATCGCCAGGACCAAGGGCGCCTCTGGCTGACCAGTACCAATTGGGGCGATACCACCGTGCGAGCCGATGCGAACTCCCTGCTTCCCAACGGCCAGCCCAATCCCAATGTGGGCAAACTCTATGTTGAATCCAATGCTCAGCAGACAACTTCGGACGTCGTCACCGACGACCTGCGTGCCACCGGTGCTTACACGCTCGATCTCAACAAAGTGAGCCCATGGCTCGGTACCTACTCAATCACGGGACTGGCGAGCAAGCGCGTGAACAAATCGCTCAGCGACAATCTGTTTGAGGTGAACGCTACGCCCGCGGGTGACGCGACTTATCCGCTGGATATCACCAATGCCAACAACCGCGTTCTTCGGCGCGTCTATCTTGATCCGTTCGGTTCGGGTCCCAAGGGTGGCGTCGACGCCCGCCAGCACCTCGTTGCTCAAGGCGGGGTCAACTCGGCCTTTCGCCGAGTACAGAATCAGGGCACCGTAGGCCGCGACGAACTTACCTCCAGCATGGTCGCCGCGCAGGGCAAACTCCTAAAGGACCGCCTCGTCGTCACGGGCGGCGTGCGCCGCGACAAGCAAAAGAACTTCGCAGGCACCGCGACGCAACTCGCCGTGACCCGTGAGTTCACGCTTCAAGCGCTTAATCCCAACTCGATCGATTTCGAGGGCGACACCCGTACCTTCGGCGCGGTCGTCCACCTCACCTCTTGGCTCTCGGGGTTCTATAACAAGTCAGACAATTTCGCGCCGCAAAGCACCCTCACCATCAACGGCAGCCAGCTCGGGCCCCGCAGCGGCAAGGGCGAAGACTACGGCGCCAAGTTCCGCCTGCTCGACGGCAAACTTTACGCCAGTCTCACCCGCTACAACACCAGCGAGATCAATCGCCAGGTCTTCGCGGATGGTGGCCTCGTCAACGCCATCAACGAGGTGTTTGAGGCGACCGGCGATCCCACCCGCGTGGCGGGCCCAACTTCACGCGACGGAATCGACACGGAAGGCAAGGGCTACGAATTCGAAATCACCGCCAACCTTACGAAGCAGTGGCGCTTCACCCTCAATTTCGCCAAGACCGAGGGCACCCAGGCCAACAACCAGCCCCGCAATCGCGCTTATGTCGCCGAGCGCCGCGCAGGCTGGCTCGCCAAGGGATCTCTCCCGTTGATTGCTCCCATAAGCGGTGTTCCCGTCACCGACCCCAGAACGGGGCTGCCGTCCACTGTTTCAACCGCCCTCGACACCATCGATAATTTCATCACGACCATCCTCGGAGCCAATGGTGTCACTCGCCGCCAACTGCGTGAATACACGGGAAGTGCCTTTTCCGCCTACACGTTCCGAGCCGATTCGCCCTACCTCGACCAATTGACCCTGGGAGCCGGCGTGCGCTACCGAAGCGAGCCCGTCGTCGGCTATGTCGGCGGCCTTACCCCGATCTACGGCAAAGGCGACACGCTCGTGAATCTTCTCATCAAGAAGCCCGCTCGGCTCTTTGGCCGTCAAGTCCAGTTTCAGGCCAATCTCGACAATCTTCTCAATGTGAATGACCCGATCGTCGTCGACGCAGATATCAACGGACAATACCGGTTCCTCTACCCGACACCGTTCCGCTGGTCTCTCTCGGCCACCATGAACTTCTAAACCAGAGAAGGCGCCCGATTCACATCGGGTGCCACCACTTTTCCGACCGTGCTGTCACGCATCCTCCTCTGGGTTCTGTTGATTTCACCGCTTACGGGCGTCCTGGCAGAGCGAACTGCCAAACCCAACGTCCTCTTTATCGTCGCCGACGATCTCTGCACCCACGTGGGCGCTTATGGTGACAAGGTCGTGCAGACGCCCCACCTCGACGCGCTCGCCGCCCGGGCCGTGCGTTTTGATCGGGCCTACGTACAGTATCCAGTCTGCAATCCGTCGCGGAACTCGTTTCTTTCGGGGCTTCGACCCGACACCACACGCATTTACAATAACGAGACCGCCTTGCGCAGCATTCTGCCTGAGGTCGTCACTTTGCCGCAGTGCTTTCGCGAAAGCGGCTATTTCACCGCATCGATCTCCAAGATTTTCCACGTCAGCCAATGGGATCCGCGCCACCCGGAGGAGCGGCCCGGCTCGTGGAAACTGGACGACGCCCGCTCCTGGGACTTCCGCGTCAATACCAAGCCCAGCGAGCTTGGCCAGAAAGGCGACAATCTCTACCTCGCCGGTGCTCCCGGACCGGGCGACAAGCTCAACTATCGTCTCATGGCCGAGGGCGATGATGATGATCAGGACGACGGCATGGCGGTCCGCGACGCCATCGCCCTGCTGGAGCAGAAGCGTGACAGGCCATTTTTTCTTGCGGTCGGCTTTCGTCGTCCGCACGCCGCCTGGATCGCACCGAAGAGGTACTTCGACCTCTATCCTCTGGCTTCGTTGCACCTGCCGGACCCTGGTTCGCGCGCAGGCGTTCCAGCGCTGGCCTTCACCAATAAGGAACCCAACTACGGCACGCCGACCGAGATGCTGAAAATGCTCCAAGGCTACTATGCGAGCACCACGTTCATGGACGCCCAGCTCGGCCGGCTCCTCGCAGCGCTCAAACGTACTGGCCATGCCGACAACACCATCATCGTCATGATCGGCGACCATGGCTGGCATCTCGGAGAACATGGCCTATGGCACAAAGGAAGCATTTTCGAGGAATCCGCTCGCGCTCCTCTCATCATTTATGCACCGGGCGCGAAGGGAAACGGTCAGGCTACCCGCCGGATCGTCGAATTTGTCGACCTCTTCCCGACACTTGCCGATCTCTGCGGGGTCCCCGCTCCCGCCGGCCTGGCGGGCGTAAGTCTCCGCCCGCTGCTCGAAAAGCCCGAAGCACCCTGGAGCCGCCCGGCGTTCACCCAAGTGACCCGCCCCGGTAACCGCATGGGGCGCACCGTCCGCACCGAACGCTGGCGCTACACCGAATGGGACCATGGCCTCGCTGGTTCCGAGCTCTACGACCACGATCGCGATCCAAGTGAAATGATCAACCTCGCGGGTGACCGTGGTCAGGCCGACACCGTCGAGGAGCTGCAGCGTTTGCTTCGTGCCACGTTCACCGCTCACTAGGAGTGCCGTTGTGAAGCCTCCCCCTCAACCAGTCACCTACGTCGCGGACACCCGGGGATTTATTTCGTGGCGGGGACTTGCAGTGATCGGAGTCGTGCTTCTATCCCTGCCGGCTTCGGGGGCACCGTTGCCGGAGACCGTATCCGATTTCATCGATCAACACTGTGCCAGCTGTCACGATGCGTCCGAAAAGAAAGGCAACCTGGATTTTGACGCGCTTACGTTTCAAGCACAGGATCCGATAAACCTAAATCGCTGGATCAAGGTCTTCGACCGCGCTAGGTCCGGAGAAATGCCTCCGAAAAAGCGCTCCCGTCCTGAGTCGTCGGAGCTCGACCGATTCCTCGCGTCACTCTCGCAAACGCTTTCTTCCGCCGACCAGGCAATCGTCGCTCAAAATGGACGCGCGGTTCGCCGCCGCCTCAACCGGTTTGAGTATGAGAACTCGCTGCGCGATCTTCTCTCGCTGCCCAACTTGAGCCTCCGGGACTCGATCCCCGAAGACACTGCCGCCTACGGTTTCAACAAAGTCGGCGAGGCACTCGATACGTCGCACGTCCACTTGTCCCGTTACCTCGCTGCCGGCGACAACGCCCTTCGCGCCGCAATCGCCCCGCGACGGACCACACCGCAATCCCAGACCATCCGCTACCACACCTGGGACCAGCCCGGATTCATCAAGGTCGCCGGACCCGAGTTAAGAAAGACGTTTCCACTCGTCGGCCTCGATCTGCAGCGCGATCTCGTCGCCAGGGGGCGGCCGATCGACAAGGACTTCGCCCGACCCAAGCTCGCCGCCTCGGAGGATCCGGTACGCCGGGACCAGGAGTCAGTGGCGATGCTCATGAGCACTTACGAGCCAGCGGAGATTCAGTTCAACCGGTTTCGCGCCCCCGTGTCCGCCCGCTACCGTCTCCGCTTTTCAGGCTACGCCATCCGCATGGCGCCGGATTACACGGCGGTGTCTCGCGCGAGCCGCGACGAACCGGTGGTCATCTATGCGGCGACCCCGCCGCGTCTCCTGCGCCGCCTCGGCGGTTTCGATTTCGGCCCCGAGCCCACCGTGCGGGAACTGGACGTGTGGTTGCAGGCCGGCGAAACGATTCAGCCCGACGCGGTGCGACTGGTACGCTCGCGTCCACCCGATTTCAAAAATCCCCTCGCCACTTCCGAAGGTATGCCCGGAGTTGCCTTCCAATGGCTGGAAGTTGAGGGTCCGCTCCTCGATGACTGGCCCGGCCCCGGGCACCGCCTGCTTTTTGGCGACCTCCCGTTCGCCGACCCCCCGTCCTCCGTGGCGCGAGTCGGAAAGAACCCGGCTCCGCCGCGCATCACGGTGACATCGACCGATCCCGAAACGGACGCCGCGCGGCTCATGTCCGGCTTCGCCGGCCGCGCCTTCCGCCGTCCGGTCGCGTCGACCGTGCTCGAGCCCTACCTCGGTATTGTGCGCCGCGCGCTTTCCGAATGTTTTGACTTCACCGAGGCCATGCTCGCCGGCTACGGCGCGGTGCTGGCCTCGCCGCGCTTCCTCTTCCTCGACGCACAGCCGGGCCCGCTCGACGGATTCGCCCTCGCCGAGCGTCTTGCCTACTTTCTCTGGAATTCTCCGCCCGACCCATTGCTCCGTTCGCTTGCCGCTGATGGTTCCCTGCTCCGCCCAGCCACCCTGCGCGACCAGACCGAGCGAATGCTCGACGACCCGCGTGCGCAGCGTTTCGTGGAAGCGTTTCTCGACTACTGGCTCGATCTGCGCCAGATCGGCGCCTCCGGGCCCGATGCCGCGCTCTACCCCGAATACCAGCTCGACGATCACCTCCTCGAGTCGATGCTCGAGGAGCCCCGGCTCTACTTCGCCGAACTGTTGCGGCACGATCTTGGTGTCGACCACCTCGTGGCCTCGGATTTCGCCATGCTCAACGAACGCCTCGCCGCCCACTACGGCATCTCCGGCGTTACCGGAAGCGCCATGCGCCGTGTTCCGTTGCCCGAGGGCAGCGTCCGCGGCGGACTCATCACCCAGGCCGCCGTCTTGAAAGTCACCGCCAATGGCACTACGACCTCACCGGTCGTGCGCGGCGCCTGGATCATGCGCCACATCCTTGGCCAGCCGCCGCCTCCGCCTCCTCCTTCCGTGCCCGCCGTAGAGTCGGATATCCGCGGAGCCACCACCATCCGAGAACAGCTCGCCCTCCACCGCGCCGAGGAGTCCTGCGCTGCCTGCCACCGCAGCATCGACCCACCCGGCTTTGCCCTGGAAAGTTTCGATGTCATGGGTGGCTGGCGCGACCACTACCGCTCTGTCGGCCAGGGGGAACCAGTGACGGGCATTGGCCACCACGGCCTAAAATTCACCTACCGCATTGGTCCGGCCGTGGACGCAAGCGGCGAAATGCCCGACGGCCGCCCGTTTGCCGACATCCGCAGTTTTAAAGCCAACCTGCTCGCCGACGAAGCCGTGCTCGCTCGTAACCTGGTCCAACAGCTGACCGTCTACGCCACCGGCGCTCCAATTCGTTTCTCAGATCGCGGGACCATCGAGGCCATGGTCCGCAACGCCGAACGCCATTCCCACGGTGTGCGTTCGATCATTCACGAGATTGTCCAAAGCGACCTCTTTCAGAAGAAGTAACGTCCACACCGCATCTTGATTCGCGTCATGAAAAGTGCCCCTTCACCCGCCTCTTCTACCGGTTCCTTTATTGCGACCGGTCGCGTCCTCTCGCGCCGAGAATTCCTACGAGGTGCCGGTGTCGTCTTGTCCATGCCGCTGCTCGACTCGATGCTTCCCGCCTTTGCCCGTGGCAGCGAGACGGCCGCAGGCCCCGTTACCTCCGACGGCAAACCCCGCCGGATGTTCGCGATCTGCAACAACCTCGGTCTGGTTCCCGACCAGTTCTTTCCCACCGAGACCGGGCGCAATTATGCGCTTTCCCCCTACCTTTCCCACCTTGCCGAGCACCGCGGTGACTTCACCGTCTTCAGCGGTGTATCCCATCCCGAAGTCGATGGCGGTCACCCGGCCGACAACTGTTTCCTCACCGCCGCCCCGCACCCGGGCAGCGGCGGCTTCCGCAACACCATCTCCCTCGACCAGGTCATGGGAGAACACATTGGACACCTCACTCGTTTCCCTTCGCTCACGCTGGGCGTCAACGTCGCCCAAGGGAGTCGAAGTCTTTCGTGGACCGGCTCTGGCGTGATGATTCCCTGCGAAGAGAAGGCGTCGGAGGTCTTTCGCCGCCTCTTTGTCCAAGGCACTCCGGCCGAGATCGACCAACAAGTCCGCAAACTCAATCTCGGGAAGAGCATTCTCGACACCGTTGCCGCTGAAGCCCGCACCCTGCAACGCCACGTCACTGCGGGCGACCGGGATCGACTCGACCAGTATTTCACAAGTGTTCGCGATCTGGAGAAGCGCATGCAGCTTTCCCGGGAATGGGAGCGCCGACCCAAGCCCAGGGTCAGTGTACCCGTCCCTCTCGATCCCGCCAGCCCCAAGGAATACATGGAGAAGGTGAAACTCATGTATGATATGGCCCGTCTCGCGTTCGAGACCGACTCTACCCGGTGCATCACGCTGATGCTCGACAGCGTGAACTCGCCGGCGATCGAGTTGGGCGACCATATGGCGAGCGACGGCTACCACAATTTGTCCCACCACGGGAAATCTGACGAGAAACTCGCCCAGCTCAGAGCCATCGACGAATGGCACATGAAGCTCCTCACCGAACTCATTGGCGGGCTAAAGTCCGCCCGCGAAGAGGGCGATTCCCTCCTCGACCGCACCATGGTGCTTTACGGCTCGAATCTCGGAAATGCCAATACCCACGTGACCACCAATCTGCCGACCCTCTTCGCGGGTGGGGGATTCCGCCACGGCCAGCACTTGGCGTTCGATCTTGAGCGCAACTACCCGCTGCCCAATCTGTTTGTCTCCATGTTGCACCGCATGGGCATTCCGGCCGAGAGATTCGCCTCGTCGACCGGCACGATGCGCGGCCTCGAACTGGCATAAACGGGATCCTTGTTTGTTGTATGCACTCCGTTTCAGCCGCCCTGTTCATCACACTCGGGGTGGTGCCCGGTGCGCTCGCTTCCGCTTCTATCGATAACGAGGCCCTTTTTGTCCGCCGCATCGCGCCGATGCTCAAAGAAAAGTGTCTCGCCTGCCATGGCGACGACGAAAGCAAGATCAAAGGCGGACTCGATCTGCGCAACCGCGCCTCGATGCTTGAAGGAGGCGACAGCGGCCCGGCCGTTCTGCTCGGGAAAGCCGCGGAAAGCCCCCTGCTCCTCGCCGTGCTGCGCGAAAGTGAAGATTTCGAGCCGATGCCGCCGAAAGAGTCGGAAAAACTCTATTCCGAACAAATCGGTTGGCTCAGGCAATGGATCGACGGTGGCGCGCCGTGGCCAAACCCGGCTAGGCAGCAGGAGCTGGTTGCAGCCAACGCCGCCAAATGGGCGGAGGAGGACGGTGTAATTGTCGCGACCACCGGCGCGCTTTCGTCGGCTTGGGCCAATCGTCGCTACAAACCGGACGGCCTGTGGGCGTACCAACGGGTGGCACATCCTACTCCGCCGACCGGTCACGCTCCGCACCCCATCGACGCCTTTCTGGAATCCCGCATGCCGAGAGCTGCCAAACCTGCGCCGGCCGCCACACCTCGCGACCTGATTCGTCGCGCCACCTTCGACCTGATCGGACTGCCCCCCACACCCAAAGAAGTCGCCGCCTTCGAGGCCGCCTCACATCGCGACCCTGCCGGCTCGATGCGAGAGTTGGTTGAGCGCCTTCTTGCCAGCCCTCACTATGGGGAGCGTTGGGCACGTCACTGGCTCGATGTCGTCCGTTACGCCGACAGCAGCGGATTCGCCAATGACTTCGAACGCGGCAATGCCTGGCGCTATCGCGACTACGTGGTGCGCTCCTTCAACTCCGACAAACCCTACGATCAGTTCATCAAGGAGCAGATCGCAGGAGATGAACTCACCACCGGAGAGGACGATCCCGCCGTTGCCGCCGAGCGGCTGATCGCGACCGGGATGCTGAGGATGGGCCCATGGGAACTCACCGGGATGGAGGTGCCGAAAATCGCCCGCCAACGGTTCCTTGACGACGTGACCAACTCCGTTGGCGAGACCTTCCTTTCCCACTCGCTGCAATGCGCCCGTTGCCACGACCACAAATTCGATCCCGTTCCCACCCACGACTACTATTCCTTCCAAGCGATATTTGCCGCCACCCAGCTCACTGAGCGCATGGCGCAGTTCTTGAAGGCGGAGAATACCGCTGGCTTCGAGGAACAGCGCCATCTGGAAACTTTGCGCAAACACTACGAAACTGAACTTCACCGGCTTGACGATCAAAGCCTGCGTGAAAGCGAAAAGTGGTTTGCGGAAAATGGGCGTGACCGGAATGCATGGGATGCAGCCGTGGCCGCGGCCCGCGAGCGGATCGCGTCTGGAAAAAAAGGGTTTAATGAAACACGGGGCGTCTTTGATACAGCGCGCAAGGCCCTCGAAGCGCAGAAGGTTCCCGAGTCGGACTATCCTCCCTGGGGCATCGGTTTCACTCCCGATGACTTCGGACTACAGCGGGTCGCTGAGAAAGGACTGCAGCGCCTCGCTTGGGAAATGGATCGCTATCAGCCAATCGCGTTCAGCGTCTACAACGGCGTGACGCCGGATCGCATCGCAGTCACGACCCCGGTGCGCGTACCGAAAGATCCGATGAAAGGCGGTGAACTTGAAGCGACCGCTATTCTCACCGGGGGCGACCCCTTCGCGCCATCGACGAAGGTCCGTCCCGGCGCACTTTCCGTCCTCACCAGCATTGGATCGCTCCCGACCGATTTTCCCGGCGACGTCTCAGGCCGCCGACTCGCGCTCGCCAACTGGATTGCGCACCCGGACAATCCTCTCACCACCCGCAGCATTGTGAATCGGATCTGGCTCTGGCACTTCGGCCAGGCCATCGCGGGAAATCCCAACAATTTCGGTTCGACCGGAAAACGGCCGACGCACCCCGAGCTGCTGGATTGGCTGGCCAGCGAATTTATTGCCCACGGCTGGAGCTTCAAGGCCATGCATCGGCTGATCATGACCAGCGATGCCTATCGTCGTGCCGCCGAACTGCCGGCCGGAGTGACCAAACTCAGCCGAGAGGAACAGGAGCAATCCTACCTCGTGTTCAAACCCAGACGCCTCAGCAGTGAGGAGCTGCGGGATGCGATGCTGGCCACAACCGGCGAACTCAACCCGGTACTCGGCGGAATTCCCAACCGTCCCGAAATCAATCTCGAAGTTGCCCTGCAACCCCGGCAGGTGATGGGCACCTTTGCCTCGGCGTGGGTCCCCAACGAACGACCGGAGCAGCGTCATCGCCGCAGCCTCTACGCACTCCGCATCCGCGGTCTGCGCGATCCCTTCATGGAGGTGTTCAACGAGCCGGGGCCTGACTTTTCCTGCGAGGGTCGCGAGGTATCCACCGTGACCCCGCAGGTGTTCAGCCTGTTCAACAGCCGATCGGTCGCGGACCGCGCGCTCGCACTCGCCCACCGCGCTCTCTCGGAGACCGGAGGCAGTGGCCGCCGGAGTGAGACGGCGGTGAAACGCGTCTTCCAACTGGCGTTTCAACGCGACCCGACCGCCTCCCAACTCGCGCTCACCCTCGATCATTGGAAGAAGATGGAAACACGGCAGACGGGGATCACATTTCAAGCCGCCCCGCCGCCCCTCGCCATCACCCGCGAGGGCATCGAGGAAAACACCGGCGAAAAATTCGTCTTCTCCGAAAACCTGCCAGGCTACGCGGACTTCATACCCGACCTCCAACCCGCCGATGTCGATGCCCGCACCCGTGCTTTGGCCGACGTCTGCCTCGTGCTTTTCAATTCCGCCGAGTTTTCCTACCTCTACTGAAAGGTCCGCCATGTCCCATCGGTTCTTCCCCTGCGCCGGTTCCCGGGCCCTCCGTTCCCACACGCGCCGCGAGTTTATCTATGGACTTGGCGCCTCGCTCGGCAGCGTAGCATTGACCTCGCTGCTCGCGGCCGAGACCAAGCTGCCTGATGTCAACCCGCTCGCTCCGAAGCCACCACACCTTCCCGCCAAAGCGAAGAACTGCATCTTCCTGATGATGGAGGGCGGTCCTTCCCACATCGATACCTTCGACCCCAAACCAGCGCTTGAAAAACTTCACCTGACCCAGTTTCACCTCGAAAAAAACAAGGACGTCTCCCAACTCCAAAGCGGGCGGCGATACTATGTCCGCAGTCCATTCACATTTGCCCAGCATGGGAAGAGCGGCGCATGGATGAGCGATCCATGGAAACACCTGCCCAAGGTCGCCGACGACCTGTGTTTCTTTCGAGGTTGCCAGGTGGACAGCGTCAACCACCCGACAGCGATGTTCCAGATGAACACCGGCAACCGCTTCGGCGGTGATCCCGGGATCGGGGCCTGGGTCAACTACGGCCTCGGCACCCTCAATCAGGATCTACCTGGCTTCATTGTCCTGCCCGAGGTGAGTTACCCCCAGGGCGGCAGTCCGAACTGGGGCAACGGCTATCTGCCAGCACATTTCCAAGGCACCGCCCTTCGCCCGAAAGGCAGCCCGATCCTAGATCTGCTCCCGCCACCCGGCATCACCCGCGAACACCAGCGCGACAACCTCGACTATTTTGCGCGGCTCAACGCCGAGCACGCGGCCGCGCACCCGTGGCATGACGAGTTAAAGGCCCGCCTCAACAACTACGAGCTCGCCTTCCGCATGCAGATGCAGGTGCCCGATGCCATCGACATCGAGCGCGAGCCCGCCGCCACGAAGGAGCTCTACGGTATCGGTAGTCTGGCGACGGATGCCTTTGGCCGCAAATGCCTCCTCGCCCGCAAGCTGGTCGAAAAAGGTGTGCGCTTCGTGCAGCTTTATCACGGGCTTTGGGACAGCCACGACTACATCGCCCGTGCCCACGGCAACCTCATTGGCCAGGTGGATCAGCCGATCACGGCTCTCATCACTGACCTCAAACAGCGCGGTCTCCTCGACGAGACCCTGATCGTTTGGTGCGGCGAGTTTGGACGCACACCCGACAACGGCGAACGTTCCAACAACACGGCCTTCGGGCGCGACCACAATCCCAAGGCCATGCCCGTGTGGTTTGCCGGCGGTGGAGTGAAGGCCGGCCACACCATCGGTGCCACCGACGAGACGGGCGCGACAGCCGTGGAAAACGTGCACCACGTCCGCGATCTCCATGTCACGATTCTCCGGCTTCTCGGCCTCGACGACAACAAACTCACTTACTACCACGCCGGCCGCTTCAAGCAGCTCAGCCAGTTCGGCGGTCAGGTCATCAAGGAACTCATTGCCTGAGCTCAGGTTTCATAAAACTCCATCGGCGCCTCCTCCCCCTACCCATGAGACCTTCACGTTTCTCCCCTCTACTCCGGGCTGGCATCGCCGCACTCGTTTCGCTGGCAGCGGTCGTCAGCGCCACGTTCGCCGCACTCGACCGCCCGCCGCGCAACATTGTCTTCATCCTCACCGACGACCACCGCTTCGACGCGATGGGCTTCCTCGGCCATCCGTTTCTCGAGACTCCCCATCTCGACTCCCTCGCGAAAAACGGCGTGCACGTGCCCAACGCTTTCGTCACCACCGCGCTGTGTTCACCCAGCCGTGCGAGCATCCTCACCGGACTTTACGCGCACCGCCACGGCGTCGTGGACAACAACAACCCCGTTCGCAGTGACCTCGTCTTCTTCCCCCAGCTCCTGCAAAAAGCCGGCTACCGCACCGGCTTCTTCGGCAAGTGGCATATGGGAGGTGAGGGCGACGAACCGCAGCGCGGCTTCGACCGCTGGGTGAGTTTCACCGGCCAGGGAATGTACTGGCCCGGCAACAAGGGCGGTTCCCGCATGGTCCAGGGTGCCTCCGACTCCGGGCTCAATGTCGATGGCCGCCGTGTGCCGCAGCGCGGCTACATCACCGATGAACTCACCGACTACGCCGTGGATTGGATCAAGTCCGTGCCAAAGGAGAAACCCTTTTTTGTCTATCTTTCCCATAAGGCCGTCCACAGCGAGTTCGTCCCCGCCGATCGCCACCTTGGTCGCTACAAGGACAAAGCTCTCCCGATTCCGCCCTCACGTCTCTCCCACGAGCATGCGCCGATGTGGGTGCAGAACCAGCGCAACTCCTGGCACGGCGTGGACTTCCCCTACCACTCCGACCTCGACGTGGCCGACTACTACCGGCGCTACTGCGAAACTCTCCTCGCCGTGGACGAGAGCGTGGGCCGCGTCCTCGCCACTCTCCGCGAGCGTGGCCAGCTCGAAAACACGCTCATCGTTTACATGGGCGACAACGGCTTCGGCTTCGGGGAACATGGCCTGATCGACAAGCGCACCGCCTACGAGTGGTCGATGCGCGTGCCATTGATTGTCCAATGCCCGGACGCGCTCAAGGGTGGCACCGTCGTCAAGCAGGTCGTCGCCAACATCGACATCGCCCCCACGCTCCTCGAAGCTGCCGGCGTCCCCAACCCCGGAAACTACGACGGCCGCAGCTTTTGGCCCCTTGCCCGCGGCCAGCCGGTTGCTTGGCGCAGCGAACTACTTTACGAGTACTTCTGGGAGCGCAATTACCCGCAGACCCCCACGCTCCACGCCCTGCGCACCGACCGTTACAAATACATCCACGTACACGGCCTGTGGGACATCGACGAACTCTACGACCTTCAGACCGACCCCGGCGAAACGCGCAACCTCATCTTCAGCGCCGAGCACAAGACCGTTATCCAAGAACTCAGCGCGCGGCTCTTCAACACGCTCGCCGACACCAGCGGCATGTCCATCCCCCTGCAACCCGATCGCGGTCGCGTCAACCAGCTCCGCCGCGATTCCGGCAGCCCACAGGGGAAGTTTCCGGCAGAATTGATCCGGTCATCCGAAGGGAAACCTTGAACCCGGATCACCTCGCACGGTCAGCACACCCAGCGCGTGCGTATGCCGTGGTTTGCCTGAAGCTGAAAACCTTCCACACGTTCGTCCATGTCGTTTGAATCCTCAGGCTCCACTCACCAGACTGCGAAGTCGCTCGGTGACTTCGTCGCGACGCAGCGCGCCGGAAGCGACGTCAAGCGTGATGGCCTCCCATTCGGGTCCGTCCTTTGCAGGCGTCAATTCGTTCAACTGGAGAAAAATGAGGCAGGCACCCAGCGCAGCCCGCTTGTTTCCGTCTACAAAAGGATGATTGCTGGAAAGGTAAAAGAGGTACGCTGCTGCCACATCGATCACATCAGAGAAGGGCGAAGCTCCGGCAAAACTCGCCTGGGGTGCCGCGACGGCAGACTCCAGCATGCTACGGTCGCGCAGCCCCAATGACCCGCCAAACCTCGTGATGGCCGCGGTGTGGATCTCCTCCACAATCTCCACCGTGAGATGCAAACAACCGTCTGCACGATTCACGCCAGTTTCCTCATCGTCGTGGCATACCGGTTCATGGTGTCATGGATCAACGAACGGACCTCCTCTGGCGGAGGCAAAGCGCTGATCGGGCTGATCGTGATCGTCCCCCCCCGATGCACCTCCACATTCACCTCATCCCCCACCTTGAGACGCGCAAGCTGGAGAAGCGCAGAATCGAAAATGATGCCCTGCGAATTACCTATCTTGGAGATGGTCTTAATCATCATAAAACATTGTATTACGGCTTCGTTCTAGTCAAGCCGGCTTCGCCTCCACAGCCCCCGTGCGCCTATCCATGAACCCCTTGAACCTCTTCCGGCCCGGCGCTTACACCCTGCTCGGCCTCGTATTTGCCCAGCTGGTTGTGCAGAGTTGTCTCTTCGCCGCCGATCCGCCGGCACCCGTGCGCCCGAACCTTGTCTTCATCGTCGTCGACGATTTGGGCTACGGTGACCTGGGCTGCTATGGCGGACGCGAGATTCCCACGCCCCACCTCGATGCCCTCGCGGCCGGTGGTGTTCGATTCACCCAGGGCTACGTCACCGCATCCTACTGTGCGCCCTCCCGTGCCGCGCTGCTCACCGGCCAGTACCAGACGCGTTTTGGCTTTGAGGGTAATCCCACCGGCGCCCTCAACGCCGACCCGCGCATCGGCTTACCCGTCACGGCAAAAACCCTCGCGGATCGCGTGCGCACCACGGGATACGCCACCGGCCTCGTCGGAAAGTGGCACCTCGGAGGCACGCCGACGTTTCATCCACAACGGCGTGGCTTCGATGAATTTTTCGGCTTCCTCCACGAGGGCCACACCTACGTCGCCCCGCCCTGGAACGGCGTCACGTCGTGGCTCCGCCGCACTGCCCTTCCCGACGGCGGGAAAGGCCGCTGGACCTCGCCCGATGGTCGCATCGTCTGGACGACCCACATGGGCAACAACGAGCCCGACTACAACGCCGACAACCCTCTCCTGCGTGACAGCCAGCCGGTTAACGAGAACGCTCACCTCACCGAGGCCTTCACCCGCGAGGCCTGCGACTTCATCACGCGCCACCAGGCCCAACCTTTCTTCCTCTATCTCGCCTATAACGCCGTCCACAGCCCGCTCCAGGCCGACAACGACTACCTCGAAAGATTCCGGCACATACCCGACATCCACCGACGCATCTTCGCTGCCCTGCTGGCCCAAGTCGACGAGGGCATCGGCGCCGTTGTCGCCCGCCTCCGCGAGACCGGCCTCGAACGCGACACGCTCGTGGTTTTTCTTTCTGACAACGGCGGAGCCACGCGCGAGCTGACCTCCAGCAACGCCCCGCTCCGCGGCGAAAAGGGCTCGTTGTACGAGGGCGGTCTGCGCGTGCCGATGCTGATGCGCTGGCCCGCCCGTTTCCCCACCGGCCATGTGGTCGAAACGCCGGTCATTTCGGTCGACATCACCGCCACCGCTCTGGCCGCCGCGCGCGTAACTCCTGATCCGGCAGCCGACGGCATTGACTTGATTCCTTTCCTTTCCACCCACGCGGATCCGCCCTCCGATCGCACCTTCTACTGGCGCGCCGGCGCCCGCGCCGCACTCCGCACCGGTCCGTGGAAACTCGTTCGTGAACCCATCCGAGGCCAGCCTGGCCCCTGGCAGCTTTATCACATCGACGACGACATCGGCGAGAAGACCAACCTCGTATCCAGAGACCCGGCTCGCCTCGCCGAACTCACGGAACGCTGGAACCGCTGGAGCGCGGCCCAGGCAAGCCCGCTCTGGTAACCCGTACATCCGGCTTCTCGGACAGAACCGCATCTTCGGCATACGGCACTCGGCACGGTGCGTTGAGGATGACGAGACAAAACCTCGATTCACTCCCACACCGATCATCCCGTCGCTCCCAGCTACTCTTTCCTCACCACGTGATTTTCATGAAATTGTCCCGTCTATTCCTCGGCACCCTCTTCACGATCTCTCTCACCGCCTTCGCGCGTGCCGAGTCTGCTTCCCCGACCACCTCGCCCAACATCCTCTTCATCGCCATTGACGATCAGAATGACTGGATTGGCGCACTCGGCGGGCACCCCCAGGTAAAGACGCCGAACATCGACGCCCTCGCCGCCCGCGGCACCCTCTTTACCAACGCCCACTGTCAGGCGCCACTGTGCAATCCATCGCGGTCCAGCGTGCTCACCGGCCTGCGCCCTTCGACCACTGGTATCCACGGTCTAGTTCCTGGTATTCGCAATGTCGCCGCGACCAGGGATGCCGTTACGCTGCCACAAACCTTCACCCGCGCTGGCTGGTTCACCTACACCTGCGGAAAAATCTACCACGACGGATCGGTCACCGGTTCCGCGCAGACCGCGGAGTTCAACACCTGGGGTCCGTCCTCTCCGACAACCAAGCCCGCCAAGCCCTTTACCAAGCTGGTCG
>JAEUGZ010000406.1 GCA_016794725.1 Opitutaceae bacterium
TGCTCGACCCCCTGACCAGCGTCTTCACGAACACGGGCTTCCAGGGTGCCGGCACGCCCCTTCCTTTCCAGACGTTCGGACTGATGGCACTCGGCATCCTCGCTGTGATGGCGGCAACCAGCCACGACTTCTGGCTCGCACAACTGACCGCGCCCGTTTGGAAGGCCCTTCACGTTTCGGTGTACTTCGCCTACGCGCTGCTCGTCGTTCACGTTGCCTGGGGTGCCGGTCAAACCGAAAAGGGGGCGGTCGTTCTGGTCGCCACCGCACTCGGAGCCATCGTCCTCACCGGGCTCCACGGTGTTGCGGCCCGGCGCGAACGACGGACCGAGGGCGGCGAGGTCGAGACCGCGACTGACGGCGTCCGCGTCTGCTCGATCACCGAGATTCCCGAAGGCCGGGCGAAGGTTGTTTCGATCGGGGGGGAACGGGTGGCAATTTTTCGCCATGGGGGAAAGCTATCGGCCGTATCCAATGTCTGCCAGCACCAGAACGGTCCCCTCGGGGAGGGACGTATCCTGCACGGCTGCATCACTTGTCCCTGGCACGGCTACCAGTACCTGCCCGAAACAGGTGCGTCTCCCCCGCCATTCAAGGAGAAGGTTCCGGTCTTCGCGGTCCGGATTCGCGGCCAGGACGTCGTTGTCGACCCCCGACCGCGTCCAGCCGGACAGCGGGTCGCGCCCGCGGTGCTGCCATGAAACCACCCGACAGCGACGCGCCCTTCTACGTCGGCTACCACGCCCGCGCCCCCCGCGAACTGGCGCGGACGATGCGTCGCACGGTTGCTCTGCTCGGAGGACTGGTCATCGGTGCGGCTTTGCTGACGGCCTGGGCGTTACCCGTTCCCGGCGAGGGTATGTTTGAGTTCGGGAGGCCGCGCGCGATCTCAGGGATCATCCGAAGCCAGGGCGCGGCCCCTCGTCTGAAAAACGAGGACGCCGAGTACCTGCTCGTGGGACTGGGCAAACATCGGGCTCCGGTCGAGCTCTGCAGCGCCCGCGGCAGCGAAGTCGAGCTGAGCGGAACCCTGATTTCAGGCGAGGGGCGACGTCTGCTTGAGGTGTCTTCATGGCGGCCGACCCGAAAGCGGTCTGAACCGTCGCTTGCCTCCGGGGTCTCACTCGGACGCGTGGAATTGATCGGCGAGATCGTCGACTCCAAGTGCTATTTTGGGGTGATGAACCCCGGCGAAGGCAACCTGCACCGTGCCTGTGCAGAACTTTGTCTCCGTGGAGGTATCCCGGCAGTACTGGTCGTGAAAGATCGAGCCGGACAAGTCGCCCACCTGCTCCTGACCGACCCCTCGGGGTCGGAACTCAATCCGAGTCTCCTGGCCTGGGCTGGCGCGCCCCTCCACATCGCCGGAGAGGTGATTCGGGAAGGCGACTGGCTGGCGCTGCGCCCGGAACTCGGGTCGCTTCGTTGGTTCCGTCGCTGACGGAGCGTCCGTCCTATTTGTCCTTCACCACGCGCGTGCCGCAAAGGTGATCATGCAGCGCCCGCTTTTGGTCATCGAAGGCCGCGAGCAGATATCCGATGCCCAGCACCAGCCCGCTGAGCATTTGGGCGAAATGACGTCCGATGATCCGGGGGATGGATAGGGCCTCGCCCTGGGGGGTGCGAACCTTCAATCCCAGCACCATCTTGCCGGGGGTGGCGGAATAGAGGCGGAGAAAGACCAAGTCGTAGGTGAGCCCGACCACCAGACTGACCACGAAAACCAGGCCCAGGGCCTTGAACATGATCATCATCTGTTCCGGGTCGGGGGCCTGACCCGGCTGGATGGCAAACGCCTGCAGGGCGTTGGGCATTCCGAGGGCCACCGTAATCCCGCCAACGATCTGACCGACGAACCACAAAATAAAACCGTCAATGAGCTTGGCCCCGACCCGTAACCAGAATCCGCCATAGACGGGTGCAAAAGCCGGTTGCGAAAGCCGCGGGCCAACGGGAATGGGCGAAGGCCCGACGCCAGGCAGCGGTGGCGGAAGGCGGATCGCCTCGGCCACCTGGCTGTAGGGCTTCCAGGCCCCCATGCCCTGCGTCCAAACCAAGGTGGTCTCTCGCACATGCCCGTTTTGGATCAGTTCCTGGAACTCATGGTCCGACACCGGCCCGGAACGCACCCCGTCATTTGCATAGTACCACGACATAACCCCAGTCAGTCAGCACGCCCCACACGCGGCAAATGCGAACTGGCACGACCAGGCGCACGTGTTTCGCAAACACAAGTGGACGCAGTCCTCAGGGTCGGCATCGCGAACGGTCTGTAGCTACCGGGTATGGTTTCAACTCACCCCGTCGCGGTCGCCGGAACCAGGCCTTTCAATTGTCCGCCCAACCTTGCGCCCTCCGTGTCGGCAGCATAGTCGTTGCTCGCATGCGTTTGTCTTTTTCGTCCACCCTCCCGCTCCGCCCGCTGATTTTCTGTCTCGGCCTCGGCCTTCTGCTCTCCGCCTGTGGCAAACGGGAAACCCGGGTCGAGTCCGGGGCGCGAACGGGGACATTGCACCTCGCCATCAGTGCGGAGCCGCGGGATCTCGACCCGCAGATTCTCGTCTCCTACAATGATATGACGATCTCGCTCGCCCTCTTCGAGGGACTGACCGCGATCGACGAGACCACCTCCCAGCCGGTGCCGGGGCTGGCCGAGCGATGGGACGTGTCGGCCGACGGCAGGGTCTGGACGTTTCACCTGCGCCCGAATCTGAAGTGGTCCGACGGCACCGCGCTCACCGCGTCCGATCTTGTTTTCTCCTTCGAGCGGGTCCTCGCCCCGCAACTGGGTTCGGAATACGCCTATGTGCTCTTTACGATCGAGGGGGCGGAGGCCTTCAATGCCGGCAAAGCCAGTGATCCGTCCACCTTGGGAATCCGCGCCCCGGACGATCGGACCGTGGTGCTCAGCCTGACCCAGCCGACCCCGGCGCTCCCGGCCATCCTCGCGCTGCCCGCCACGTTTCCCGTGCCGCGTCACGTCATCGAACGGGTGGGCAACCGCGTCGACCGGGCCAATCGCTGGTCGCAGCCCGGAAATCTCGTGGGCAACGGGCCGTTTCGCGCCACTGCCTGGGATCGCAACCAACGGATCGTCACCGAGCGCAATCCTCATTTCCGGGACGCCAACGCCGTTAAGCTCCAGTCGATCGTATTCTATCCCTACGAGAGCGCCACCGCCCAGGAGGCCGCTTTCCGCGCCGGGCAAATCCACCTGACCAGCGAGGTGCCACTTTCGAAAATCGCAGCCTACCGCAAGGGACCGAATGCATCCCAGCTCCGGGCCGATCCGTTTCTGGAAACGGGGTTCATCCGCTTCAACGTCAAGCGCCCTCCTCTCAACCAGCTCAAGGTCCGACAGGCTCTGGCACGGGCGCTCAATCGGCGCGCGTTGGTGGAGAATGTCGCGCTGGGTGGACAAACTCCCGCCTACAGTCTGACGCCTCCCGGCACCGCAGGCTACACGGCTCCGACTCGGTTGAGCGACAGTTTTGAGGACGCGCGCCGGCTGCTCGCCGAAGCCGGTTACCCCGGCGGCAAGGGCATCCCTTCGCTGGAGATCATGACCTTTAACAACGAGCTGAACCAGCGGTTGCTCGAAGCCATCCAGCAGATGTGGAAACGCGAACTCGGAATCGACGTCACCCTCGTACTGAAGGAGCAGCGGGTCTGGCTCGATGACGAGCGCCAGATGAATTACACACTCTCCGGCGCCCGCTGGATTGGCGATTATGTCGACCCCAGTACGTTCCTGGAGGTCTTTCTCTCCAACAGTGGCAACAACGCCACCGGCTGGTCCAACGCCGACTACGATCGCCTGGTCCGATCCGCCGGCGCGGAAACCAATCCCGCCCGACGGCTGGAACTTTATCAGCAGGCCGAGTCACTCCTGCTCGACGAAGTCCCCCTCCTTCCGATCTATCATGGCACGCGCACGTTTCTCATCCACCCGGCGGTACGGGGATGGAACCCGGCCCTGCTGGGATTTCATCGCTATCAATCGGTTTCCCTCGAATTACCCGCAAGTCCGTAAGTGACTTGCCGAAAGCAGCCTCCGCCCCTTGCTCTCCCCATCCTCACCCTCTGTTTGCAAGCCGGACGCACCTCATTTTCTCCGCCGCTCCCCTTGAATTAACGACGGGCTTGGCACGCAAGTTGCGAGACCAACCTTGCCGGAATCCCGCCCCGGTCTATTCCTCTCATCGATGAAACGCTGCGCTTTTTCTGTGCTGGTGGTGACATGCTTCAGCGCAGCCCTGCATGCCGCTGCCGTCGACATCGTCCGGATCTGGCCGGGCTACCGCACGGCCGAGTCATTTGAAACGGTCGGGGAGTTTTTCGGACGCGGAGAACACACCGGGGGGCGCGTGCTCCTCCGCAGCCAATCGGAGTCGCGCGCCGGATTCTACTTTCTGACCCGGCTCCAGGCTCAGGCCGCCCATCCTCAGGCCGAGGTACGCCTGGAAGTCATCCTGCCGGGCAGTGTCACCCCGGTCGTCCACACCTTCACCACAGCCCTGAAAGCGGGGTCCACCGTGTTGCAGGTGGGCTTGACCGGCACCGACTGGGGCGACAGCTCCCAACGCCCGGTCGCCTGGCGACTGGCCATTCGCGATCCGTCCAGCTCCATCCCCCTCGCCGAAACCCGGAGTTTCCTTTGGGCCACCCCTGGAGCTCCCTGAGCCTTCTGGAGCGTGCCACCCCCGCGCTTCCTTCGTCCCTTCTTCCGATCCTTTCCGACCCGCCTCGTCCCCTTGCTCGTTTCCCCTGATTTCTTCCGCGCCTCGACCCATGTCTGATCTGTTTCACTCCTACGACCACGGCCGCTTTTACGATGAGATGTTCGCCGGGCCGGGACGCCCGCGTCCCCACTACCAGCGGCTCTTTGATCGCTTCGGCCGGATGGACAGCATGAGCGATCTGCTGGAGCGCCAGCGCACCGCGGACCAGACCTTCGTCAACCGGGGCGTGACGTTCACCGTCTACTCGGACACCGCCGGAACCGAGAAGATTTTCCCCTTCGACCTCATTCCGCGCATCGTGCCGGCCCATGAATGGGCGGTCCTGGAGGCCGGGCTCAGGCAGCGCATGCAGGCGCTCAATCTCTTCCTCGCCGACATCTACAGCGAACAACGCATCCTGCGCGAGGGGGTGGTGCCGGCCGAGATGGTGAACACCTCCAAGCATTTTCGCCGGGAGATGATGGGATTTGCGATGCCGCGCGGACTCTTTGTTCACATCAACGGCACCGACCTGATCCGTGACGAGTCCGGCGCCTACCGCGTGCTCGAGGACAACCTGCGCACGCCCTCCGGTGTCAGCTACGTCCTGGAAAACCGCCAGGTGATGAAACGCGTCTTCCCCAACCTGCTGCGCGACTACCGGGTGCGCCCCGTCGAAACCTACGCCAACGATCTGCTCAACCTCCTGCTGCACCTCGCGCCCGAGCACGTGCCCGAGCCGACCGTCGTGCTGCTCACCCCGGGCGTCTACAACTCCGCCTACTTCGAGCACAGCTTCCTCGCGCGGCAGATGGGCATCGAAATCGTCGAGGGCAGCGATCTGGTGGTGGAAAACGACAAAGTCTACATGCGGCGCAGCAACGGGCTCGCCCCGGTGCACGTGATCTACCGCCGACTCGACGACGATTTTCTCGATCCCACCGTCTTCCGTCCCGACTCGCTCCTCGGCGTGCCCGGCTTGGTCGCCGCCTACCGCAAGGGCAACGTCGCCCTCTGCAACCCGATCGGCACCGGCGTGGCCGACGACAAGGCGATGTACTACTACGTGCCGAAGATGATCAAGTTCTACCTGGGACAGGACGCGCTCCTTTCCAACATCGAGACATTCCTCTCTTCCGACCCGAAGGACCTGAAGTACATCCTCGAAAACCTGCCCAAGCTGGTGGTCAAGAGCGTGAACGAGGCGGGTGGATACGGCATGCTTGTCGGTCCGCACAGCACCGCGGCCCAGATCGCAGAATTCCGCGACAAGATCATCGCCAACCCGCGCAATTTCATCGCCCAGCCCACCATCGGCCTGTCGCGCTGCCCCAGCGTGTGCGACACCGCCATCGAGGGCCGGCACATTGACCTGCGCCCCTACATCCTCAACGGCGAGTCGATCAAGATCATGCCCGGCGGCCTCACCCGCGTGGCCCTGCGCAAGGGTTCGCTCGTCGTCAACTCCTCCCAGGGCGGCGGCTCCAAGGACACCTGGGTCCTCGCCGACGACGTCCTCGCCCAGGAGCAAACCCAGTCCGGACCCGAAAAACTGATCGTGTGACCGCGCGGCGCGGTCACACGAAATGACGAATTTCCGAATGACGAATGACGAATGGGAATGACAAACGAATGGGCGTTGGGTCGAAAGTTGCGTTTGACCTCGAATCGCGCACCACGCGGTTCAGCGAATCGGCAATCGAGCTGGGCATGCGTCTGCCGACCACGCCTGTTCTGTCCCCGCTCATCACCCAATTCGTCAAATCATCCACCAGCATCGGAGCCAATTACTGCGAAGCCGATGACGCAGAATCCAAAGCCGATTTCCGCCACAAGATCGCGCTTTGCCGAAAAGAGTCCCGGGAGACAAAATATTGGTGTCGTCTGCTCGCAAAAGCAGCTCCGCAGGAACGGCTGGAACGCAAACAGCTTTGGTTAGAGGCGCGCGAACTCCACCTCATCTTTTGCAAAATCATCCGATCAACCGACTCAGGCCTCCACGCCGTCCGAGCTCCAGCCCCCCATCGCCCTTCTAGTTACCCCGCGCGAAACTAGCCCCGTCATTCGTCATTAGTCATTCGTCATTAGTCATTCGTCATTTCCCTCCATGCTTTCTCGCGTAGCCAATCTCGTGTACTGGATGGCCCGGCAGCTCGAACGGGCCGAGAACACCGCTCGTATCGTCGATGTCAATGCGCAGCTGGTCCTCGATCTGCAGTCGCGCCAGGCGGCCGATGATCCGCGGTCGTGGGAGCCTCTCGTCTTCGTCGCCGGCAACGACGAGAAGTTCTTCGAGCTCTACGGCAAGACCGTGAGCGAACGGGCGGTCGTCGAGTTCATGCTCTTCGACCGGCGCAACTCGTCATCGGTGATCTCCTGCATCACCCAGGCGCGTGAGAACGCGCGCTGCATCCGCGACCTGCTGGCCGCGGAGGTGTGGGAGACGCTCAATACCTTCTATCTCAAGCTCAAGGACGACGACTTTGCCCGTTATGCGCAGTTGGGCTCCTCGGAGTACCTCAACCGGGTCAAAGCCCAGATCCAGCTTTTCTACGGCGTGGCGGAATCGATGATGCCGCGCAGCGACGAGTGGTGGTTCTTCGAACTCGGGCGCTACCTGGAGCGCGCCGACAACACGTCCCGCATTCTCGACGTGAAGTACTACATGCTGCTTCCGGAGGTCGCCGCAGTCGGCACCGCCCTCGACATGATCCAATGGGGTTCCGTCCTGCGCTCCTGCTCCGCGTTCGAGGCCTTCCGGCGCAGCCGCCGGGGACAGCTCAACCTCGAACGCGTGGTCGATTTCCTCGTCCGCGACGAACTGTTTCCGCGCAGCATCCTCTACTCGGTCGCGGAAATCGAGCAGGCTCTCCACCGCATCGTCAACGGCAACGAACACCTCATCGGAAATCCGGCCACACTCGCCGCGGTGTCCCTGCGACAGGACCTGGAATCGACGGACAGCCCCGCGGTGATTGCGGACGGTCTGCACGAGTTCCTCGATACGATCCAAAAGCGCATCGACGAAATTCACGGGGCCGTCCAGGCCACGTTCATCGACTACCCGACGGCCAAAGCCAAGGTCCTCGCCTGAATCAACGCCTCCTCCCGGATTGCCGGGAGGCCGCGAGGCTGTTGGGGTGGTGCACGATGCCCGCCGCCCCCACCTGGTCCGACTGGATCCCTTTCCCCGCCTCATTTTGTCCCGACGACACCACGCTGGCGGAGCTGCTCGACGGCGGACAGGCCTTTCGGTGGCACTGGCAGCCGGAGTCGGCCTGCTGGAGAGGACAGTGGGGCGACACCCTCGCCGAGATTCGCCGCGACTCCACCGGCGGCCTCGGCTGGCGGGCCCTCGCGCCGCCCGGTCATGACTCCGAGTCCGCCGTGCGCCGCTACTTCGCGCTCGACCAGGACTGGGAGCAACGGATGAACACCCTGCCCTGGCGCAGCGATGCCCACCTGGCACGCTGCCAAAAGGCCTTCCCCTCGCTGCGCCTGCTGAGGCAGCCGTTCGGAGAGACGCTGCTCGGGTTCCTCTGCAGCGCCACCAAACAGATCCTCCAGATCAAGCAGATGGTGCACCTGCTGGCGGAGCGTCACGGCGCCGCCATCGCCCCGGGTATCCATCGTTTACCCACGTGGAGCGAGCTCGCCGCCGTTCCGGAGGCTGACTTGCGTCGTTGCCTCCTCGGTTTCCGAGCC
>JAEUGZ010000420.1 GCA_016794725.1 Opitutaceae bacterium
GGCGAGCGAGAACGAAATCGCCAACATCTCGACCCTTTTTCTCGGGCTCGCGATCGGTGGGACCATGAACGGCCCGGAGTTCCTCAAGTACGAAACCCTCCTGGTCTTCGGCCTCGGGCTGCTCGCGATTGTGGTGGATACGATCGGCGGCATTCTGCTCGGCAAAATCTGGTACGTGCTGTCGGGCGGCAAAGTCAACCCGCTGATCGGAGCCGCCGGCATCTCCGCCTACCCCATGGCCGCCCGGCTGGTGCAGGTCGAGGGCCAGCGCTGGAACAAACAGAATTTCCTGCTCATGCACGCCATGGGAGCCAACACGGGCGGACAGATCGGCTCGGTCATGGCGGCCGCCATCATGCTCTCCGTGCTCAAGGGTTTGGGTGTGATTTGAGGCTGAGGTAGCGCGCGGTCCCGGAGTCGTGCAGGCGCGTCCGTTGGGGGTGGGTCGACGACCCCGCGGGATTGGCGTCGCGCAAAGAATTCGGTCAACTGAGGCGGGACCGGTCGGTCCCGTCGCGGCCTCACCGTGGCCACCTCCCACTGAAACGGTAGGCGCCCCAAGGCCTCACTCCACCGGCTCAAAGAGCGGCAGGATCTTCATTCCGGGGACGGTAACCAGGCCTTTGTCGGTGATGCGGATCTCCGGGATGACCGACAGGGGAATCAGGTTGAAACCCATGTAGGGCAGCGTGCAGCCCATCTCCAGCCAGGCCGCCTTGAGGGCGGTGGTCTCCTGGGCCACCACCCGCGCACGCTTGTCCGAAATCAGTCCGGCAATCGGCAGCGCCACTTGGGCGCGCACCTTGCCACCCTGAACCACGCATACCCCGCCACGCAGGCGGCGCAGGGTCGAGACCGCAAGCTGCATATCCGCCTCGTTGTTACCCGCCACGATCAGGTTGTGCGCATCATGACCCACGGTGCTGGCAACGGCGCCGTCCTTCAGACCGAAGTTGCGCAGCAGCCCGTGTGCAACCCGCCCGTTCTTCCCGTGCCGTTCAATCACGGCCACGTGACACAACCCCTGCTGTTGCAGCAATCCCGACCAGCCCTGGGCCCGGTC
This sequence comes from Opitutaceae bacterium, assembly GCA_016794725.1. GTDB lineage: Bacteria > Verrucomicrobiota > Verrucomicrobiia > Opitutales > Opitutaceae > UBA6669. The sequence continues at coordinate 1,064 of JAEUGZ010000420.1, forward strand.
CGGCGTGAGCGTGATCCGATCGTGGAAGAGAATGATGCCCGGCAATTCGGTCCGGATGACATTGGCGACCACCGGTTTCTTCGGCAGTGGCGGCACCAGTTTCATCGCCTTCGCCGGCGGCAGCTTCACCGTGCGGTAGGCGGCCTGGGGATACCGATAGGGCCGGGCGAGGCTCTTCTCGAGCAGCGGCGTGACCTTCCTGTCCTCCACCACCAGTTCGCCGCCGTACCAGGTGCACTGCGGCTCGAGCGCATCGTTGAAGAGCACCAAATCGGCGCGGCGGGCCGGTGCCACCCCGCCAAACTCGTGATCGAAGTGATAGCGGGTGGCCGGGTGCAGGGACGCCATGCTCAAGGCGGTGATGGGTTTGATTCCCGCTCGCACCGCTTCGCGCATGACCCAGTCGAGGCCAAATAGAAACAGATCATCGGCGTCCCGATCGTCCGTGCAGACGCAGACCCGCTTAGGATCAGCGCCCAGCTCCGTCACCGCCTTGATCGCCTGCGGCAGCGAATGCCAGGGTGTGGTCGGGGGTCCGCCGCGGAGGAAGATCCACAGTCCGTTCTCGAGGAAATCCCCGGCGATCTCGCGGTCGATTGATTCATGCGTGTCGGTGATGCCACTGGCCGCACCGGCGGCGACAAATTCGCGGCCGTAGATGTGACCGCTGATTGGCAGGCCGCGTTTGATCGCTTCACCCAGAATGGCATGGCTGCGCGCATCACCCATCGCCACCTGCACGAAGTCCATTTTCTCCCCGAGAAACGCCGCCTCCGGCCACTTGTCAAAGAGCCGTCCGATCTTTTTCGCCGTGAGGTCTCCCCCCGCGGTTTCAAACACACTCGACGTCGCCGGCACCGTGCTGGGGACGGTGAGGTAGATCGAAAGTGGCGCGCGCCGGGCGTCGGCCAGCATCCACTCAATGCCTCGGGCGTCGCAGACATTGCCGATTTCGTGACTGTCGCAGAAAATCGTCGTGGTGCCATTGAGCAGCGCTCCCTCGGCGTAGGCGCAGGCGGTCATCATCGAACTCTCGATGTGAATATGCGGGTCGACCAAACCCGGTCCCAGCAGGCCACCTCGGCCGTCGTAGATCACTGGTCCGGTGGTGCTGCGTCGCGACCGCGTTCCGGCGGAGGGCGCAGCGGAGGCGCCGGCAAAGTGGGCGCGTGCCGTCCCGGCCGGCTTCACACAGGAAACGCGGCCACCCTTGATCCACACCTCGCGGTCCGGGTGGATCCGATCCGTGTAGGTTGACGCCAGACGGACGCCAGTGATGACAAGATCGGGCTCCTGGCGTCCCATCGCCACGGCGGCGAGGGTGCGCGTGAGGGTCTGAAGCGGGGCTACGGAAAAACGGGTCAGGGCCATGCTCCCAATGAGCAGTGTTCATGCCCAGCTGGCGAGCTTCGTGCAGCGCGCCTTTTCGGTTGCCGTGACCGAGGTTACCCTGTTTCCGGGCAGGATGCGCGCGTCACGACTCTTGTTCGTCCTGGCCTGGTTGGCCGGAGCAGCCGTTCTGGTCCGGGCCGAGGATTTCCCAGCCCGGTTCGAAGCCCTCAAAGCGGCAGCCACGCCCCGTCAGCTCTTCACCCTGCTCTACGACCTGCCCAAGGGGGGTGACCTTCACCACCACTCCGGTGGCTCCAACATTCCTGAGTGGACGCTGGCCCTCCTCTGCGATCCGGCAAGGAATGGCGGCGACGCGTTCTATACGCGGCTGCGGTTCAGTGCCCCTCCGGACGCCATTTCGCCCGTCGCCCGGTTTCGCACCGTCCGGCGTCTCACCTTCGAGGCCATGCCACCCGCAGTGCAACGCGAGTACGTGGCGCTGACCGACCTCACCGCGGCGGAGCGCGAAGCGTGGTGCAATGCCTTTCGCCTCGATGAGAAGGATGAAGGACGCGTCGAGTTCTTTCAGCACCTCTGGCCCCGTCAGGCCGACTTCCTGCGCAATCCCCACGTCCGCTTCGAGCTCCTTGCTGAAAACATCAAGGCCTTCGCTGCCGAGGGGCTGCGCTACCTGGAAGCGCAGCTTGGGGTGGACGGCCTGCAATCACTGAAAGGTGAGCTGCTCAGTCGCGACGAAGGCCTGGGCTTGCTTCGCGAGCGGTTGTCGCGACCGGACATTGTCTCCACGGGGCTGGTGGTGCGCTTCCAGGAGGGAATCCTGCGTTTTTCCCCCAAAGCAGAAGAGGCACTGGATGAGACGTACGCCTGGGTGTCGGCGCACCGCGACCTCTGGGTGGGTCTCAACATGGTGGGAATCGAAGAGAATGGCAAAGGCTACCCCCTTCGTTTTCTCGAGGCCTTTCGCACCCTTCGGCGACGGTTCCCGACGCTGCCGTTGTCCATTCACGCGGGAGAAATGGACGGTCCTGACCACCACATCCGCGACACCCTGTTGCTTGGCGCCAGCCGGATCGGCCACGGCATCAATCTGATCCGCGATCCCGACACCCTGCTCCTGTTGCAGCAAAGCCGGCGCGTGCTGATCGAGATCAACCTCATCTCGAATCGCCTGCTGGAGTACATTCCGGACCTGAGCGTCCACCCGTTTCCTGAATTGCTTCGCACGGGAGTGCCAGTCTGCCTCAATACCGACGACCGCGGCATGTGGGACAGCTCGATGACGGACGAGTACTTCACGGCGGTGACGACCTTCAATCTCTCGTGGGACGAACTGGTGCAGCTGGGCCGCAATTCGCTCGCATTCAGTTTTGCCCAACCCGAGGTCAAAGCCGCCTTGCTGGCTGACTACGAAGCCCGGGTCGCCGCCTTTGTTGCGCGCTACCAGAATGGTACGGTCGCCGAGGCATTGGCACGCCTCAACTCCGTCCGGCCCGTGAGTTATGGCTACGCCCGACGCACCTGGGGTCTGAGTTTTCCCTGAGTCCGTCTCCCTCGCTGGTGTCACTGGAGGGTCACGAACCTTTGGGATTCTCCGGAGTCGGCCCCCCTCTGGATCCGCCTGAAAGTGCCCCTCCGGCCGATGGCGGGGCCCGCCCCGGCGCAAGAAAGAGGATCCCGGGCTCATTTGCACTGTCTTGGCTCTGTGGAAATTTGCTCCGAATCCCTTTTTTGAAGCTATTTTCCGCAGTTGAAACGAATCGATCTATTCATAAACCACGGATGGACAAAGATAAACGCGAATTTAGTACCCATCCACTTCTTCACCTCCTGCACGATGAGTGCCCACGTTGGTCAACTCGTTTGTATCCGTGTTGATCCGTGTCCATCCGTGGTTGAATCGTGGTCTTTCGATTAAAATGAACCTAGTCCCCCCTTTCGTCCTCTTTCGGCCACGTCTGGCCCCGACCCAGCCGCAGGCGAGTGTCCTCGCGTGGATCACGCTGCTGGCGTGCACCGTCCTCCCGGGACTCCGTGGTGCGGATGCCTTCGATGCCGCGGTCGCCCAGTTCCACGCCCGCCGCTTTGCGGAGGCCCAAACGGCATTTGCGGCGCTGCCCGCCACCGATCCCCGCCAGGCCGAGATTGCCTATTACCTGGGTGCCTTGGCTGTCCGTCGTGGCACTCCTGCCGAAGCCCTGCAGCATCTCGAACGGTCGGTGGCACTCGATTCGGGGTCCGCTCGAGTGTATCAGGCCCTCGGTGATGCCTACGGCCTGTCCGCCCAGAAGGCCGGGCTGCTGTCCAAACTCGGACTGGCGAAAAAGTGCCTGGCTTCGTACGAGAAGGCGGTTGCTCTCGCACCCGACGTCATCAGCTACCGGTTCAGCCTGCTGAGCTATTATTCCCAGGCTCCGGCGCTGGCGGGTGGAGGACGCGACAAGGCGTTCGCGGTCGCGCGCGAGATTCAAAAACTCGATCCCATCATGGGAGGGCTGAGCATCGTCAACCTGCACGTGAGCGAAAAGGAATGGAGCCAGGCCTTCGCCCTGATCGAGGAGCTGCGGCAGGCCCATCCCGGGAACAACGAACTGAACTACCAGTTTGGCCGATTGGCCTCACTTTCGGGTCAGCAGGTCGAACCCGGAATCGCAGCGCTCCAGCGCTTTCTCGATGCTCCGCCCGCTCCCGAGGAAACCTCCCGCATCCAGGCCCGGTTTCGGCTGGGAGTTCTGCTGGAAAAGCGTGGCGATCCGGAAGCGGCGAAGCAGGCCTATCGCCAAACCCTTGAACTCAACCCCAATCACCGTCAGGCTCGGGAAGCGCTCGACCGTCTGAAATAGCCAAAGTCCCTCCGTCAACCGAACTGTGCCAGTTTTCGGCGAAAACAGACGGAGCTCACCGCGCTGCTTGGCAAGGGGACTGCTTATCCTGAGGCATGAGCAGCCCTGGTTTTGTCACGGTCACATCCGATCTGCTGGACGCGCTCAGCGCCGTCGCTGGCACTGAAAACGTGATCACAGACCCTGCCGGGGTCGAAACGCTCTCCAAGGACTACTATTGGTATTCTCCGATCCTGCGGGAACGCTTGGAGGAGCGGCGGGCATCGGCGGTCGTGAAGATTTCCTCCTTGGAGGTGCTGCGGGATGTGGTGTCCCTGGCCGCCAAAGCCGGCGTGCCGATGACCCCGCGGGGCGCCGCGACGGGCAACTATGGCCAGTGCATTCCGCTGTACGGCGGTCTGGTGCTCGACCTCAGCGGGATGGATGCGATCCTTTCCATCGCCGACGGGGTGGTCACAGCCGAGCCCGGCGCCCGGCTCAGTGCGATCGAAGCGGCGGCGCGACCAAAAGGCTGGGAACTGCGTTGTTATCCCTCCACCTGGGTCAAGGCGTCGATCGGTGGATTCATCAGTGGTGGCTCCGGCGGCATTGGTTCGATCACCTGGGGCGGACTGCGTGACGACGGCAACATCAAGCAGATCAAGCTGCTCACGATCGAAGAGTCGCCCCGCATCGTGGTCCTGGAAGAGTCGGAAAGCCTGCTCGCCTTTCACGCCTACGGCACCAACGGCATCATCATCGAGCTCCAGCTCCGACTGGCACCGGCGGTCCCCTGGGACCAAATGATCGTCGCTTCGCGCTCGTGGGACGCATTGCTCGATTTCACGCAGGCGATCGCGGAGGACGCCACCCTGCCCAAGCGATTGGTGTCGGTCCTGGAAGATCCCATCCCGTCCTACTTCAAGCCGATCAGGAAATTCTACCCGGCGGATCACCACCTGACCTTCCTTGAGGTGGCCTCGTCCAAGACCGCGGAAGTCCGGGCCCGCGCCGAAGCGGCGGGACTGACCGTGCCGCACGTGATTCCCCACCATGAACCGCGCCGCGCGCCGATGCTCTCGGACTACACGTGGAACCACACCACGCTCTGGGCCATCAAGGCGGACGATTGCATCACGTACCTGCAAAGTGGATTCGGCGTGAACTACCGTGAGCAGATCCGCCTCCTCCACGCCCGTTTTCCCGGCGAGATGATGTTCCACCTCGAATTTGTCCGCGGGGCGGCGCGCCACGGCCCGATGAACCGGGTCTCCTGCGGCAGCATCCCGCTGGTTCGGTTCAAGGACGAGCACCGGCTCAAGGAGATCATCGCGTACTGCACCGAGATCGGTGTTTTCACCGCCAATCCACACACCTGCTACGTCGACGAAGCCGGGCGGGCCAATGATTTTGAGCAGCAGCGTGCGCTCAAGCACCGCCTTGACCCGAAGGGCCTGCTCAATCCGGGCAAGATGAAGACGCATCCGGTGAACCCGTTCGTCGTGCCCGGCTCGATGCCGCAGTTCCTCTTTGCATGAACCTCACTCCCACACCCACGACCTCGCGCCCAGGTCAGCCCGGTGGTGCGGACCCCGCACCCGCCGTTTTTTGTCAGCATCTGGAATCCCCCGTCCGGTGCTCGCTCTCATTCGGTTCCCGTCTCGCCGCCTCGCCGATGGAGCCCCGCGGACGACGGAGGCGAGGCACCCGGGGTAAAGCATGATCGGCACGGAGCTCCACCGGGCGTTCGACGGCATCGACTTCCTTCCGGCGCAGGCCTGCACGCTGCGTGACGGAGTCACGCTCGTGGCCGACGTCTACCGGCCCAAGGGAGACGGACCATGGCCGGTGCTGCTCATGCGACAACCCTACGGACGCGACATCGCCTCCACGGTGGTGTACGCACATCCCACCTGGTGGGCGCGCCGGGGATTCTTGGTGGTGATCCAGGACGTGCGGGGACGCGGTGACAGCGGTGGTTCGTTCTATCCCTTCCGTCACGAAATTGACGATGGTTTTGACACCGTCGCATGGGCCTCCCGGCTGCCGGGGAGCAATGGCCGGGTCGGCATGTATGGCTTCAGCTACCAGGCGTCGACCCAGCTGCTCGCGGCACTGGCCAAGCCGCCGGCCCTGCGCGCCCTGGCGCCGCACATGACCGCCTTCGACTTGTATTCGGGCTGGTTCTACCGGAAGGGCATGCTGCAGCTCTCGACCACGATGGCGTGGGCCAACCAGATGCTCCGCGAGGACGCCCGGCGGCTGAAGTCGCCGGCCTACGCCGCCCTGGAAGAGAGCTACCTGGCCACGGGACGGCTCTCCACGCACTTTCCCCTGCGCGAGGCCGGCCCTTTGGTGGCGGAAGGACTTCCTGACTACGCGCGAGACTGGCTGCGGCATCCGACCTATGATGCCTACTGGCAGGAATTCGACCTGCTCCGCCGGGTGGCCGAGCTCGATCTGCCGATGCTGCACCTCAGCGGCTGGTACGATCTCTATTTGCGCGGTTCGGTCGACGGCTATGAAGCGATGGCACGGTCCCACCGCCACCAGGTACTGATCGCCGGACCCTGGGTGCACCTACCTTGGGGAAACCAGGTGGGTGGCAGTGATCTGGGGCCAGCTGCGATTCCCGACATCGACGAGCGCATGTCTCGTTGGTTTCACCACTGGCTTGACCATGACGTTCCCGCGGGTCCCACGCCCTACGAAGGCTGTCGCTATTTTGTGCTCGGAGAAAACCGCTGGCGCGAAGCTCCCGCCTGGCCGCCCCCGGGCGGTCAGGATCGAACCTGGTTTCTGCAAAGTGACGGACGCGCCAACTCGCGCTTCGGGGATGGCCGTCTGTCTCCGGATGCCGCCTCGGGGCCGGACGATCTTTTCAACTACGACCCGGAGGTGCCGGTGCAGGCGCCGGGAGGCAACCTCGGGGGGGCGGCCGGGTTTGGACCGCATGACTTGTCCGCCCAGCAGCAGGGACTGAACCTGCTCGTTTACACCGCCGAACCGCTTGCGGAGCCCGTGGTGGTGGCCGGCCGGCCGCGGGTGCGCCTTTTCGCCCGGTCCTCGGCGTCGCACACCCTCTGGGTGGTGCGGCTCTCGCGGGTCACGCCGGAAGGACGCGCCCAGTTCCTCTCGCTCGGTGCATCGCCGGCCGACTCGGCCCAGGACGGCCCGATCGAGATCGCGCTTGATCCCATCGCCGTCCGCTTCGCGGCGGGTGAACGCATTCGGATGGACGTGGCCAGTTCAGCCTTCCCGCTGCTCGTGCGTCATCCCAACACTGCGACCGATCCCGCATCCTTGCGCAGTCCGGCCGAGTTCCGGCGAGCCCTGCAGATCGTCTACCACGACTCCTCAAAACCGTCTCAGTTGCACTTGCCGGTCATTCCCTCCTAAGTTCGTTTCCATCCATGCCGCCTCTAGTCGAGTTCAACCAGGTTGAGAAACGATACGGAGAGGGTCCGCTCATCCTGGACCGGATCAACTTTGCCGCCGAACGCGGCGATTTCATCGCCTTGATCGGGCCCAGCGGTTGCGGCAAGTCGACCATCCTGAAACTCATTGCCGGGCTCAGTCCCATTTCCGGAGGCACCGTCACCGTCGACGGCATGATCCCGGACAACGCCATCGAGGAACTCGCGTTCGTCTTTCAGGAACCGACGCTCCTGCCCTGGCTCACCGTGCAAAAGAATGTCGAGGTTCCGCTGCGCCTGCGCTCCACTCGCTCCGACCGGCGGGCCGACCTCGCAGCCAAGTGCCTTCAGCTCGTGGGACTGTCCGAACGGGCGCACTATTATCCGCGCCAGCTTTCCGGCGGCCAGAAGATGCGGGTGTCAATCGCCCGGGCGCTCTCGCTTTCACCCAAGATCCTGCTGCTCGACGAGCCCTTTGGCGCCCTCGACGAAATGACGCGCGATCACCTCAACGAGGAACTGCTCGCCATCCGCGAGCAGAAGGCCTGGACCGCGTTCTTCGTCACCCATTCGGTGGCCGAGGCGGTTTTTCTCTCCAACCGCATCTTCGTGCTCAGTGCCAATCCCGGACGGCTGCATCGCGAGGTGCCGGTCGATCTTCCCTATCCCCGCACCGAGGAAACGCGCCAGTCCGCGCGTTACCAGAGCCTCGTCGCCGACGTGTCGAAACTCCTGCGCTCGGTGGAGCGGAACCAGCTCTAGTCCGGAAGAACGCGCCTCCGACCGCCCGTCGCCACCTCCCCATGTCCAAGTCCCTGCTTTCCCGCACGCTTCCGCTCTTCACCGGGGTGCTCTTCATCGCGCTTTGGTACCTGGCGAATGCGATGCTCTCGAGCGAGCGCAAGTTCCTGCTTCCTCCGCCCCACCTCATTCTCCAGGCCTTCCATGACCAGGGTCCCTCGCTCTGGAGTGCCGCTATGAATACGCTGCGCGGCGCGTTTCTGGGGTTCTCCCTCGCCGTCACCGGCAGCTTCGTCGTCGCCCTGATCCTGTCACTCACCCCCCTCGTCCGCGCCAGCCTGTACCCGTACCTGATGATCATGCAGATGACGCCGATCATCGTCATCGCCCCCATTCTGATCCTCTGGGCGGGACCGGGGCTCGTCAGCGTGACCGTGATCACCTTTCTGATCTGCTTCTTTCCCATGGTGGTGAACACCACCCAGGGGCTGATCTCCACCGACCGCAACCTCGTCGACCTCTTCCGCATGTGCAAGGCGACGAAGAAACAGGAGATCTTCCTGCTGCGCGTGCCAGCCGCCCTTCCCTACTTCTTCACGGGACTGCGCATCGCCGCCACGCTGGCCCCGATCGGCGCGATTGTCGGTGACTTCTACGCCGGAAACTCGGCGGGAGGTCAGGGTGGCCTCGGCTTTCTCACCATCATCTACAGCTCTCAGTTCAAGATGCCCGCGCTGTTCGCCACGGCGGTGACCAGTTGCGCGCTTGGTTTCCTTTTCGCCTCGGCCGTCATCGCCCTCAGCTGGCTGAGCATGCACAAATGGCACGATTCCTACAGTCGAACCGACAGCTGAGTCCCTCTCCTTTCCCATGAACCGACCCTGTATCTCCACCGTCCGCTTCGCCTGGGCTGGCCTCGCCCTTGGCCTGATGTTCTCCGGCTGCGGGCCTGCCGGCTCCGGTGAGAAATCCAAGGAGACGGGAAGCGGGCTGACCAAAGTGCGGTTTCAGACCGACTGGTATCCCCAAGCTGAACACGGTGGTTACTATCAGGCCCTGGTGAAGGGCTACTACCGGGAGGTGGGACTCGATGTCGAAATCATACCCGGCGGCCCTGGAGCCTTCGTTGGCCAGAAGGTCGCCACCGGTCAGGCCGAGTTTGGCATGGGGCGGAGCGACGACCACATGCTGGCCGTGGCCGAGGGAATTCCGCTCGTGATGGTCAGCGCGCTCATGCAGCGCGATCCGCAGGCCCTCCTTCTGCACGACGAAAATCCGGTCAGGTCGTTCGCCGACCTCGATGGCCGCACAATCATGGCCGTGCCCGGAGCGGCGTGGATCAGCTACGTCGAGGCCCGCTACAAGGTGAAGCTGAACATCATTCCCATCAACTATGGCCTGGCCCAGTTCATGTCGGACAAGAACTTCATCCAGCAGTGCTTCGTGACCAACGAGCCGTACTATGTCGCCCAGGCCGGACGCAAGCCGCGCACCCTCCTTCTGGCGTCGTCCGGGTACGATCCCTACCGCATTATCTTCACCAACCAGAAGTTCACGCGGGAGAAGCCCGAGATCGTCCGCGCCTTCGTTGCCGCCTCCATCCGCGGCTGGGATGATTTTCTCACCGGGGACGCCACCGCGGCCAAGAAGATGATTGGCGAGCGCAATGAGAAAATGTCCGACGAGTTCATGGAGTTCACCATCCGCTCCCTCCGGGAAAGTCAGCTGATTTCGGGTCGACCGGAGAACGGCGAACGCACCGGTTTGCTGACTCGAAAGCGCCTCGAGGAACAGCTGGCCCTGCTGGTGGAATTGAAACTGCTGACCACGCCTATCTCACTGGATAAGGCGGTCTCGTTTGATTTCCTTCCGCCCGAATTGCAAGTTTTGGCCAAAGCGCGCTGACAGGCATTGGCGTTTGTGCACGGAATGCCGGTGGGTGAGGAATCCACCTAGGGGACACCCTCGGCCTCCAGCCAAGGACCATTCCTCACTCCTGCCGGATGGGCTTCGCCTTCAGGGCATTCGGTCGATGGTAGGCGTGGACTCGCACCTTCATTTTCCTGAGTGCGCGTCGCACTACGTATGTCCTCCCCGGCCTTCTGCTCCCGACTCGCCTTCCTCCTCGCGCTGCTGCCTCCCTGTCTCACGGAGGCTCAATCGACAGATGCGGTGGCCCAGCTCGACCGCTTCATCACCACCGAATCAGCGGTGGAACGATCCACGACGCTGCTTCCCACCTCCCGACCAGTCGATTCTGTTTACGGTTTCTCCCGCTCGCTGGTCGACACCCCCCGTTCCATCACGGTGATCACACCCGAAGCGCTGGTGCAGCGCGGACTGACCACCGTCTACGATCTGGCCGCCTTGGTTCCCGGATCGACCGTGATCAACTACTACGGTGTTCCGGGAGTTCCCACCACCCGCGGACTGACCTCCAGTCTCTACTTCAACGGCATGCAACGGGTGTGGAATCGAAACGGGTTCCCGACGTCGTTTGGTTCCTTTGAGTCGATGGACTACGTTCGTGGTCCTGCCCCTGGCACCTATGGCGCGACCAGTCCCGGCGGCTTTGTGAACTTCATCCCCAAGTCACCTTACTACGACAAGCGGCGCGGATCGATCAAAGTGACGGTGGGAGAAAACAACGAATACAACGCCCAGGTTGACATCGGCGGTCCCCTGCTCGCTTTCGGCAAACCCGCCGCCTTCCGCGTCTCGGTAACCGGTCAGAAGGCCGACTCGTTCTACGAGGGCATCAAGAACGACTACTCCTCGGTCTACGGCTCATTCAAGATGCGAGTGAGCGATGCCATCTCGCTGTTCGGAGGCGGCGAATACTACAGCCACCGGTCCAAGGAGAATCCCGGCTGGAACCGGGTGACACAAGACCTGATCGACCATGGAAACTACGTGTTCGGAGCACCCCTGAACGACCTCACGGGTGGAAGCCTGCGTCTCAACCTGCCGAGCGGCAAAGTGCTGAACTTTGTGAATACCTCGCCGGGTTTTGTGAACCGTGCCGCCCTCGAAACCGCGACTCCGTTCGGTGGCACGCGGGGCGACTTCGACGGCTCGTTCCTGGCCATGAATGGTTTCGCAACGTCGGGCTTTCGTCCTGACCTGACTGCGGCCAATGCCGATGCCGCCTACCTCTATCGCTACCTTGGCGCGATCAACAATCCCGGCGCCAGGACCGTGAAGCTGGACGCCAGTCGCATCGTCACCGACGCTCCCGACTACACGAACGCCGACACCACCCTTTTCTTCCTCGACGTCGTTGCCACCCCGTCGTCCACCCTCAAGGTCTCGAACAAGTTCTTTGTCGATGCGTACACCCGGGACAAGGTCTCGAGTTACGGCTACGGGGAGTTGGGAAGAAATGTCACGCTCGAAGACAAAATCCTGGTCGAGCAGCAGCTGACCGGCCTGGGCAACACCCGTTTGGCCTACGGGACCTCGGTGCGGTACGAGGACTCCCTCGCCAAAACCGAATTTACGGTCGAGCCCTTCAGCCGTCGCGATCTCTCCGTCGGGCCTTCCAGCAACGACCGCCTGCGCTCCGGGGATCAACGCGACTCCGGAGGCAGAAACTACTGGGATCCTTTCGGCAGTTTTGAGTCCCAGCTGCTCACCGTCGGCGTATTCGTCAATCCCGAGATCTCCTTCAACGACCGGTTCTCGCTCCTGCTGTCGGCGCGATGGGACAATGCCTCCTGGGATCGCGCGGTGCCCTTTGATCTGGGGGCGGATTTCAACAGCGGACCGCGTCCCAGCGGCGGCATCTCCTACACCAACTTCAGCCTAAGTCCGGTCTTCAAGCTCGCGCCCACGGTCACGGCCTACGCCACGGCCCAAAAGGGCACGTCGTATCAAGGGTACTTTGTCTCGGGCTCGGTCGATCTGGGTGACTCCAATTTTCAGGAGAGCAGCCTGGCCGAGGTGGGACTGAAGACGTCGGCCTGGGAAGGAACCCTCTTTGCCGCGGTGGACGTTTTTTACCAGGAACTGGTTCACTTCGATGCCCGGGGTGGCGCCGCCATTCCCCAGCGGGGCAAGGGTGTGGAGGCGGAGTCCACCCTCGTGATCAGCCGTGCCCTGACCCTGACCGGCAACCTTACCTGGCAACAGCACTTCTTCCGGACGGATACGCTTCCGGGCGGCTTCGTGCCCCTCACCGCGGAAGAAATCACCCGGTACGCAGGGATTTACTACGCCGACTTCGGAGGTCGACCCAACCCGGGGGGACCTCGATTCGGCATTCCTGAATGGACCGGTAGTCTCTTTGCAACCTACAGCCTTGGGCGGGGTCTTGGTTTGAGTGGCGGACCCACCTTTACTTCGAGCGTCTGGGGCAACGCCGACAAGACGCTCCGACTGCCGTCCTTCACCCTCTGGAACCTGAGTCTCTCCTACGCCCGGCCCACCTGGGACGTCATCATCTCGGGCAAAAACCTCTTCAACGAGCGTTACTTCCATCCCTACGATGCCTTCGCCGCCAACGCCGTGATTCTACCCGGGGAACCCTCGCACTACTCGGTGGCGTTTCGCTTGAAGTTCTAGGCCAGGGATTGCTCGGGCCCTCCGCCGACGCCACTCAACCCGCGCCGGACGGCGCCCCGGCGGGGCCGAACACGTCCATCCGCAGATTGGCCCCGGTTGTGCTAGCAAAGGGAGTCATGAGCCCATCCACGGACTCCGTGATTCCATACCGACGCACACCGGGACAGCAGGAGCCCGTCACGTTGTACGCCATGTCCGCCTACACCAGCGGCATACGCAAGCCTGGGCACTTTCACCTGCTCCGTTTCGACGAGGTCAAGAGCGAGCGAATCAATCGCTATGTGCCTCATCGTCACGACTTTTACGAAATCATCTGGCTGCCCGTCGGACGCGGCATGGTCCAAAGTGACTTTCGCTCCTACCCGGTCCAGGATCGCACGTTGCTCGTCACTTCCCCCGGCCAGATCCACGCCTGGCAGTCGGTGACGCCGCTCGATGGCGAGATCCTCAGTTTCACTCGGGAATTCTTCCTCGTCAGCGCGGAACAGCCTGGACTGCTCGGCCGGCTCCCATTCCTGCAGGCCACCCATCCCACACCCGTGCTCACGCTCGATGAAGAGGAAGGGGCGCGAATTGACCGTACCTTCCGGCATTTGCGGGAAGACGCGGCGGAGGCTTCGCCCGGTCGGGACGACATGGTTCGGGCCTACATTACCATCATTTTGACGCAGATCCGACAGGCCTATCAGCGCCGCACCCCGCAGTCGGTTGCGCCGTCGTCGGACTCGGAAACCCTGGCCCAGCGCTTTCGCGTCGCTCTGGAGGAACACTTCCCGACCATGCTGGAGGTGGGCGACTACGCCACCCTGCTGCAGGTGTCGCGTTCCCACCTCAACGACGATCTACGCCGGGCCACCGGTCACTCGGCGAGCGAGATCATCCATGAGCGGATCCTCCTTGAGGCAAAACGGCTGCTCATTCACTCGTCGCTCAACGTATCCGAAATCGCCTACCACCTCCGCTTTCAGGATCCGTCCTATTTCGGTCGGTTTTTCCGCAAGGCGACCGGCCTCAGTCCGGGCAGCTACCGCGACGACGCCCACCGGAACCTGCTCGCGAGTTAGTCACGGTTCCGGCGGCGACCCGAGTTCACGCTGACTGTCGGGCGGCCCATGGGCCGCCACGGGCGTTCGCCCGAACGTTGCACGTTGAAGGCAATCGATCCGCTCATAAACCACGGATGGACACAGATAAACGCGGATCCGAAGCCTGCAAACTCTTCACCCACAAGGTGAATACAAGCTTTGCCTTAATTCGTTTGTATCCGTATTGATCGGTGTCCATCCGTGGTTCAATCGCGGATTTTAGGTCGAACAGAATCGTGCTTGCGACCGCTGCACGGAATGCCGCTGACGTCCCACTCCCACCTGTGACACGTGGGAACGGAAAAGGCCGGGCGATGGCGCCCGGCCTTGTTCCTCGATCCGTCCCCCAGCGACGGGCCATCCACTCTCTCGCCGCAGACTAGAAGCGCACCGTCGTGGTCAGGTTGGCCTCAAACGGCTTGGCCTTGGTCACGATCATGGTCGGCGCGAACGACGAGCCGAGGAAGTAATCCTCGTCTGTGAAGTTGCTCAGGCGCAGGAGCACCTCGAACCGCTTGGTCTTGTAGAAGAGATTGGCATTCCAGACCACGGCCTTTGGCAGGCGGATGGTGTGTTCGTTGTCGAGCCAGAACGCAGACTTGTAGTTGGGGCCGACACCGAAGCCGAATCCGCTGTCGAATTCATACACCACGTAGAGATTTCCACCCTTTTCCGGAAGCCCGGCGCGTTTGCCTTCCTTGTTGTTGACGAACCGGCTGCCCGTCGGTCCCTGGCCAAAGGGACCGTACTGGATCGAACCCGAATAGAGCGCCACCTGCTGCGGCGTGAACGGACGGGTGCCAAAGGGGAACGCATTGACGTACTTGGACTCCTGCTCGCCGTAGTTGGCGACGATCGACAGGTTCTTGGTCGGAGTGTAGGTCAATTCGAACTCCACGCCTTCGGACTTGTACTCGGTGCTGTCGAGCCCACCGATCGGCAGCGTCGCCAGCGTGGTCTTCTTGAATTCGTACGCAGCCAGCGAGGCGAAGAGTTTGCCCTCGATCAGGTTGACCTTGGCGCCGCCTTCATAGAACGGGGTTTCGGCGAAATTGCCTTCGCCACCGTTGACGCCACCGGTCTGGCCGGGGGTCAGCACTGTGCCACGCTGGAGGGAGGCGTAGAGGCTGACCTGGTTGTTGACCTTGAAGATCGGGTTGAGCGACGCGCTCCAGTAGTTCTTGCCTCCCGTGCGGGTCGCCGCCTGCACCGCAAACTCCTTGGGGGTCTTCAGCTCAAAGCTCGCACCTTCCGCGCGCACACCGCCGTAGACGGTGAACGAGTCGGAGAACTTGGCGGCGAACTGGGCGAACAAGCCGAGTTGGCTCAGCGTGGACCGGCTTCCTCCGACGTATCCGGCGGGCCAGCCGACCTGCGGTCCGGCCAGTACGACGGATTGCGGGGCGATGTAGTCGGAGCTGACGTCACGACGATTGAACGGTTCCACACCGAAGTCATTGGCGTCATTGTTGTAGGTGTAGTGCGCATCCGCACCGTACTGGAGTGCCACCGGTACGCCCGCCACCGTGTGGTTTTCGTCCACCTGCAGCTTCTCCATGATCGAATAGGAGTCGGAATCGTGGGCAAAGCCGTAACTCGACAGCTTGCGGGTCTTGATCCATTCGAACAGCGTCTTGGCACTGACGGTCCGGCCATTGTCGGCGGCGTACGAGAGGTCGCCGAAGTAGATGAACGTTTCGGAGTTCGCGTAGTCGCTGCGGTCCGACAGCACCTGATTGCCCTCGATCTTCTTGGTGAAGAGCTGGCCCCCGGCCGTGAAGTAGGCCGGCGTGTACTTGTAACCGTAGAGCTTGCCCAGGTAATTCACGACGGTGGCAGCCGCGGCGGCACCGGAGGTGTAGGCGCCACCGGCTCCGGTGGGCGCTCCAAAACGAGCCTGGAAATCGGCGGCCGGCACCACGATCGCGAGATTCGGATCATAGCCGGTGCTGAAGGCAATATCGACCTGGTTGCGGATCAGCCGCGGGTCGGTGAATCCCTTGTAGTCGCCGGACACCGTGTTCGGATCCATGTCGCCATAGATGTAGTTGCCGTTGTCCACGAGGTCCTGGGTCAGGCGATTCCAGCCGGCGTTTTCGTTCGACTTGAAGTTATAGTACTCGCCACCGGTGAACAATGTCAGCTTGGGCGTCAGTTTCGCCTTCGCCGACGCATAGACCGAGATGTAGTCGTTCTTGATGTCATCGTAGTAGCTCTGCGCCTGCTGGTTGGTGATTGAGATGCGGTAGGCCATCGGCTTTCCGCCAACCAGCACCGGACCACCCAGGTCGACCTGGGTGTTGTAGTACTCGTAGGAGCCCACCTGCAACTGCACCGAACCTCGGAACTTGTCGTAGTAAGGTGACTTCGGAATGAAGTTGACGTATCCACCCCCGTTGGTGGGCCCGAATTGGGCCGGAGCCGGACCCTTGACGATGTCCATGGCGTCCAGCGAACCGAAGGACGTCGGGGTCTCGTTCTGATTCGGAATGCGCAGCATGCCGTTATAGAACACCGCGGCATTGTCACCCCGGATGAAGGGAAGACCGGGGATGCCGAAGATGTTCGGACGAGTCAGGCCGGCGCCGACCTTGTCGAGGTCGTCGAAGGTCTTGACGCCAAACTGCTTCATTGCCTCGGGGGTGAGAATGGTGACCGAACGCGGAGTGTCGAAGACACTCTGACTGCCCAGGAAGAGATTGGTGACCGGGCGGCTGTTTTGAGAAAGTGAGTCGGAGCTTTGAACCGAGGTCTCGGAGGCAATGAAGCGCTCGAGTTCCGTAACCGCCTCGCCGGAGGGGGCGGGAGGTGCGGTCTGACTCCAAATAACCGGTGAGAGGGCCAGCGAACAGAGGCCCCATCCCGTGAATCGCAACGTGTGCTGTAGTTTGTTCATAGTTGTAGATCAGTTGTCCGTTCCCGCCCGTCGGTGAAAACCCAGTGGAGTCGGGTCAGGTCGGCCCTTTCAGGACCCTTCTTCCTTAGCATCTCGCTGACCGCATTCTGTCGGATGGGCCGTCTCTACTGGCACTTTCAGGGAAACTCTGGGAGTTCGGTTGGACGCCGGGCGCCGAATCCGGGTTGGCACAGTCGGATTGGCTTGGAAAACCGAACGCAGGGCGCGAACCGAACACCCATGGCCGCGACACCCGGGACGACGGACATGCAGAGCTGCAGCCCCGCTTCCGCCAGATTTTGCACAAAAACACCACGCTTGCGGCCGAGCCACCCCTCAGGTTGCACGCAACCGGCTTTGACGGGGGCATGTTCGCCCTTCCTCTCCATTGCGCTCGGCTGATTTGGACGACCTGGCTCCTGATCGCACTCATGGGCGGTCACCTGACAGCCGGCGCGCAGGGTATTCTGGTTAAAAACGCCCTGCTCATCACCCAAAAGCCGGGACAGGATGCCGCGTTCCTGGGCTATTTGCGAGCAGGGGCCGATGGCCGGATCACGGCGGTGGGTGCCGGTGATGCGCCCGCTCCGCTGGAGGGGGAGCGTGTGGTGGATGCCGCCGGCAAGATCGTCGCGCCCGGCTTCATTTCGGCCCACAGCCACCTGTTCACCAGTCCACTCCGCGGACTCGGTCACACCGAGACCCTCTATGGCTGGGGAGCCGCGGTTGGGCGACTCAACAACCTGACGACGGCGGACGATCTTTATTGGTTCACGCTGCACGGCTCACTGGATTTCCTGCGCAACGGAATCACCACCGCCTACGACTTCACCTACTCGGGCGCGGTGGGCGGCGCGGCAGTCGGCGTGGGTGAGAAGGTGCCGCCGCCCAGCCTCAAGCCGGGGCCCTTCGAGGAAAATCAGATGCGGGCCAAGGCTGACGCCGGCCTGCGTTTCATCAACAGTGTCGGCCTGCCCCGGGTGGGCGGGCGGGCCGCCATGCTTGCGCGACTGGAGGGCCTGCTCGCGCACGCCCGCACCACCTACGCCCAGCAACCGCTCTTCCTCGGCATGGCGATCAGCGGCGGGCTGCAGCGGGCCCCGACCCGCGAGACGGCCGAACTGGAGGCGTATGTGATGAAAACCTACCACCTGATCAACCAGTCTCACTTCCTCGAGAGTCCGGAGCGCGTCGAGGAGCAGCAGGCCAAATTCTCGTGGTACGTGGACGCCGGCGCCCTGTCGCCTCAGTTCATTTTCGGCCACTTCATTCAGACCAACCCCGACCTGGTGCGTCAGGCCGCCGCAGCCGGCGCCAGCATGTCGTGGCAGCCGACCTCGAACAGTCGTCTCGCTTCAGGCGTCGCCGACATCGTGGCTTATCGTGCCGCCGGCATGAAGGTGGCGGTGGGGCTGGACGATCAGTCGTGCACCGACATTTCGGATCCCTTCCAAAACCTGCGGATCGGACTGGCCTTGATCCGGACCAAGTACAAGGACGCGAAGGCCCTTTCCGTGCGCGACATGCTCTTCCTGCACACCCTCGGTAGTGCCGAGGTGCTCGGAATTGCCGACAAGGTGGGCAGTCTCGAAGTCGGCAAGTTTGCGGACTTTCTCATCGTTGATCCGCGCAACCCCGACACCGGTCCACTTCATGATCCGGTTGCCACCTACGTCCTCGCCTGCGGCCTGCGCAATCTTGAGCAGGTCTACGTTGGCGGTCGCCTGATCGCCGACGGAGTGCGCTTTCCCCACCAGGATGAAGCCCGGCTGCGTTCGGAAATCGACGTTCGCCTGGCTCGGCTCGAAGCCGAAGCCCGCCAGCTGGAAAAACGCACCGCCTCGGTCGCACCCCACCCCTTCGCCGCGCTGCTCAATCCCTGAGCCCGTCCTCCCGACCACCATGCCTCCCCCACGCTTCCCATCATTGGTCCTCTGCTTGCCCTTCCTCCTTCCACCGGTGCGCCTGCTGCCGCTCCTCGTTCTGGCCATGGTCACCTCGGTGGCCGCTCCCGCCGATGCCGTGACCCACCTCGCTGCCAGCGTCGAGGCAAGGAACAAGAAGGATTTTGCCGTCGCGGTGCGCGAGGCGAGCGCTGCGATCGCGCTCTGCCCGCATTCTGCCGAGGGTTATCTGGAACGGGCCTTTGCCCACTTTGGCGCCAAGGACTCCGCGGCGGCCGCCGCTGACTTCAAGGCTGCCGTGGACGCCGACCCGACGTGTGCCCGCGCGTACCTCTATCGGGGTGACCTGGCCTATCGGCTGATCGAAGGAAACTTCGCGGCCTGTGAAGCCGACTACGCCACGGTCCTGCGCCTTGAGCCGGACTACCCCGGATTCCGCGCCTACAGTGCCGAGCTCTACCTCTACCTTAAGAAACCGGATCGGGTCATCACCGAGGCGGTGCAGGGGCTGCAGGCGGAGCCTCACTCCGCCATTCACAAAATCAACCTCGCCCACGGACTGGCCTTCGCCGGTCAGATCGAGGCGGCCAAGGCACTCTACCGGGCGCTCGCCACTGTCGATATCGGGCACGGCCGCCGCGGCGCGGCGTTTGCCCTCGGCGACTTTGCCACACTCCGAAAAAAGGGGGTGGACTACCCCGCCATGGTCGAACTCACACCCTTCCTCCAGTCGCTGGCGGACGCGGCAGGTGACAGCCACCGCTGATTCTGCCAACGTCCCCGCCATGGTCATCGACTCGCACATCCATATGTACCCGGCCTCGGTTTTCGCCGACCCCACGGCCTGGGGAACCGCCCACCGGGAACCCTGGTGGACTTACTGTGTGGCGCCTCCCCACCAACCGACCTTGCAGGGCTGGGCCACGGTCGATGACCTCGTGCGTGACATGGATGCAGCCGGGGTGGACCGTGCGGTAATGCTCGGCTGGTATTGGGA
>JAEUGZ010000429.1 GCA_016794725.1 Opitutaceae bacterium
TCTACATCCTGCCCGCCGTACTCACCTTTGGGCGGGACGGCGGCATTCGGCTGCTTGCGCCCGTCATGGTGGTGATGGCCAGCCAGTTCTCCATGCTACTGACCGCCGTGGCCGCCGCCGGTGAAGAAGGGTGGGACCTCATTCGCATGAGTCCGGCCCACGATCTCACACTGCGACTGGCCAAAATGGCCGCCGGGCTCGCCGTTCCCATCACCCTCACCACGGTGGTGGGTCTGGTCCTGGGCTTCTCGGGTCACCCCTTCCTCGCGCTGACCGGACTGTTGGTCGGCCTTTCCACCGCCGCTGCGGCCGCCTGGCTTCAAGTCACCGACATCGAACCCGTGGCGCGCAAGGATCTGTTCCGGCGCCGACCCCAGCGCTCCCGGCTCCGCGGCATCGTCAGTGTGATCGTCATGATGTCCGCCGCCGCGGGAGTCGGCGTCGTTGCACAAGGCCACGTCGCCATCGGCCTCGTGGTCCTCGGGATCTCTCAGCTCGGCGTGCTGGCCTGTTTCGTCTTCGCGTCGATCAAACCCGTCCACTTCGAACCCGGGGCAGCGTAGGGAGCTGAGCGTGTAGAGAATTGCAGCGTTCCTGTTGGAGGTGGTCCCGCAGTCGCTGGAAGGCCGCGACGGGACCGACCGGTCCCGCCTCCGTTGTCCGATTTCTTCACGCGACGCCAATCCCCGCGGGGTCGCCGACCCCACCTCCAACGGACACCGACTTTGCGTCGCTCCCGAAATTGCCGCGTATGCGCGGGCGGGATCCGTGGTTCAAACCCGGTTCGCGCACGGTCCGTTCGTGTCGATTCGTGTCCCGTCGTGGTCAATGGGTCTGACCCGCTCGGGCTGGCGGCTCTCCGGCCACCAGCAACGCCAGCAGTTCCTTGTAGCGCTGGCGCCCGACCGGCAGGCGGATCCCGTTCTTCAGTTCAAGTTCATAGTGACTGCCTTCGCCGGCGTGGAGGGCTTTGACTGCGGTCATGCGGACCACAAAACTCTTGTGGGTGCGTTCGAACACCGGCGGCAGGAGGGCGTGCACCCGTTCAAGCGTCTTCTCATGCAATTCGCGCCGGCCGTCGGCCAGCACCAGCTCAGCGTAAGCACCCGCGCCCTCGACATAGAGCACCTGGTCGATCGGGACCAACTCGATCCTGCCGTGCTTGCGCACGGCGAGGAAACGGGCTGCGCAGGACGCCTGAGCGTCCCGCGTGGTCGCGCGCTGGAAGGCATGCGCCAGTCGCTCCCGGGTGAAGGGCTTGGGCACAAAATCCAGCACGCCCAGCTCAAACGCCCGCAGGGCCCGGTCGGTGTTGGCGGAAACGATGATGGTGTGGAACGACCCGGCCACCGCCGTCTCCAGGAGCTTCAGTCCGTCCCGGCCATGCAGATTGAGGTCGAGCAGGACCACGTCCGCCGGGTGGTCCGCCAGCCAGACGGACGCCTCCTCAAACGTGGATCCCACGCGCACCGACTCCAGACGCTCACCGAGTATCTCCCGGGCAAACCGCTCCAGACGCTGGGCAATCAGCGGTTCGTCTTCGATGATGACTACACGCATGGATCAGGCCTCCCGTTGGAGTTCAATGACCGTTTCCCAGCCGCCCGCCACCGCCGCCTGGGCCAGGGACCAGCGTCCGGGAAAACTCTCCTCCAGGCGGGCGCGGACGTAGCGCAGACCCGTGCCTCCCGGCCGGCGGTCGGGTTGCTGACGCACCTCACCGGGCGAAAAAAAGGTGAACCGTTCCTTCGCCGCACGGCGCGACCAGGCGAGCCGAAATTCGGCTTTTTCGCGGGACGGCACCTGATGGGTGACTCCGTTTTCCACCAGCGTAAGAAAGGTCGCGGGGGGAACCGGCAGCGACTCATCCACACCGGCTGTTTCAAGGGACCACGGCCGTCCCGTGCGCACGCTCAGCACCCGCAGGTGGGAGCGGCAGAGCTCGAGCTCCTGCGACAACGGGACCTGCTTCTCACCCGTCATACTCGACAAAGCACGGAAAGTGCGGCCGAGGTCGTCGATCATGCTCGCCGCCGCCGTCGGGTCCTGGTCCATCACCTCTCCCAACACGGTCAGGCTGTTCAGGAGGAAGTGAGGTTGCAGGCTCTTCTTCAGCAACTCTGCCTCGAGCCGGGCGGCCGACACCGTCGCCTCCATCATGCGTCGCCGTGTCGTCCGCGCCTGCAATCCCACCCGGCCAAAAACAAAAAACACCAGGACCGAAAAGGTGCCGAGAAATTGCGGGCTGAGAAAATCCCGGCGACTGGACTGCACGAGCACGAGACTGACGAGCACGCCGACGAAGACAAAACGCGCACCCGACCGCTGGCGCCAGACAGCCCAGCCCGCGATCACGAGCGACATCAGGAGCATGGCGCGGCACAGCCACAGCGCGATGACCTCGTAGATGGGAGACATCCACCAGGCCCCCACCAACAATGGCGCCAGCACCGCCAGCCAGCGCCCGGGTCGTGGCACCGCAAACAGGTCCAGCAGCAGCCACGGAAACAGGGCCGACACGACCGTCATCAGCGCCGTGATGGTCATGAGCCGCGGGCAAAACCAGTCGAACGGCGCATTGTATAGCCATCGGAACGCGATCAGGAAATAGAATGCCGCCAGCGCAAAACCCAGTCCGGCGCAGATGAGGAGCGGCCGTGAGCGTTCCCCCACTCCGTAGAGTACGCTGCAAATGAGGCCCGTCAGCAAGGCCGCGGTGGTCCCGATCAACGGAAAGATCGGAGCCTGGCCTTCCCGATACCGGAACTCCGCGCGGTTCACGAGGTAGGGGTAGACGTAGAAATTGTCCGCCCTGAAGTTGTAGCGATGACTGGACATGCGCACGGCAAGGACATGCCCTCCGGGCTGAAGCAACTCGGCCGGTAACGTCATCAATGTATCCAAAGGTCCAGCCACTTCCTTCTCGCGGGTGGCACCCACCACTCCGCTGCCACCGATCAGGCGACCGTCCCAGTAGAGTTGATACGCAAAGACGGAGGCCAGATAGATCCCGTCGATCGGATTCCCGTTCGTAAGGTCGAGAACATCAAGGGCATCCCGGGCCTCCGGTGGAAATCGATTGGCCTCGCGCAGCGCGACGCGAAAACGAATCCAATACACGCCCCGGCGTGTGGGAAGCTGATTGCCCGGCCTCCAATCCGTGTCGTCCCATGCCGGATCCGCCCATCTCGGATCGTCCCCTTCCTGGTGCCGCGAGGACCCGCCCATGATGGGTTCGCCGAGGCGAATGCCGGTCATGACTACGGCGACGCACTCCACCGTGCCGAGCAGGAGCAGCCAGAGCAGCAGGCAGGAGCAAAGTCCCCGGTTCATAAGTCGAGCCTGTCGCTCTTCCGGACGGTCGTCGACGCGGTTTCCGCGCCGTTCACTCGCCCGTCGAGCCGTTCACTCGGAGCTCTGCGCCGTTGGCTGTATCCGTGAGCCGTTGGCTGGGAAACCGTCGAGGTCCACACCCGACCCGCCCAGGTTCGCCTCACCGCCACGGGGCAGCCCGGCGGACACACTCACACTCAGCCTCACACACACCTCGTCAGCCTCCTCCTCCGATTCCCATGAACACCGTTCTTCGCAGTCTCCTGATCTCCCTCGCTCTCGCCCTCGGTTCCACGGCCCAAGCCAGTCGCCTTCCAGCTTCCGATCCCACCGACCATCCCGCCCGGCTGCTCGCCAACCATGGCATCATTCCGGTGGCCAGCGCGGGGCCCTACATCGAACGCGGCAGCGCCCGCATCCTCGTCACCGCCAAACTGGGCCGGCCCTCCGAACGGCTGCAGGACGGCACCTGGCTCTACAAGGGCTATCGGGTGACGGACAGCGATGCCGCCGGCACGCTCGTCATCCACTTCCTCGACGGCCGGGTCACCAGCCTGGGCCTCGCTACCCCGGAGCGGGCCGCCGCGCTGGCAGCCGCAACGCGCAGCCTGCCCACCTCCCTCCAAGTGGTGTCCCACGAGCGCCCATAACCGGGCATAAAAAAGCCGCAGGGCCTAAGCCCTGCGGCACATCAGCGGACAACAGAGTCGATCCGAGACTACGGCTTCTTTTCGTTGGTGCCGCCGCACTTTTCGCAGTTCTTGCCGGCCTTGGCCGCTTCAACACAGCAACCGTGGGTGCAGGTCTTGCCTTCTTTTTCAGCATTGACGCAGCATTTGCCCTTGGTGCCAGCGGGAGCGGGTTTGGCCGGCTCAGCGAAGGCAAGGCCGACGGCGATCACGGACGCAGACGCAAACGCGAGGAGGAATTGGGGAAGTTTCATAGTTTCACCCTCACCCTATCCTCGGTTCACAAAGTCTCAAGCCCGATAAGGTCGGTACTCGCGACCATCAAGGAGGCTTATAGCCCTAAACGTGGTTTCGGCTTTCGCCGAATCCGTTCCTTCCCGAGTCGCCAAAGCCGCAACCACGTCGGGCCCAGCCAAAAGCGAGCATACCCGCCCTCCGCAAGCCCACCGGCGCCAAGCGGCCTGCTCAATTGCAAATCAACTTCGGCTTGAGACGAATCCGTCGGCTCCCGATGTGGCTAAAGCCGCTGCCACGTTCCAGTGCCACCGCCTCTCCCTGGCGCGAATCAGCGCCGCCGCGACTTCACACTGAGCTGTGCGATGGCAAAACGGACCACGCCCTCAAGGCGCTCCACTTCACCCGGATCGAGATCAAACTTCTCTTTGAGCGCCTGTTCCGCGCGCTTCCGGGCCTCTTCCACCGCGGTCAGATCGATCTTTTCCTCGGTGATGGCGCTCTCGGCCAACACGGAAACCTTGTCGCCATGGACTTCAGCAAAGCCATTGCCCACAGCGAGATGCTCCATGCGGCCCGCTTTGGTCACCCGCAGTTCGCCCGCCGCGATCTGGGTCAGCAGGGGGATGTGTCCGGGCAGGATGCCGATCTCGCCGTCGACGGTGGGAATGACCACCGTTTCGATGGTGTCCGAATAGACC
Source organism: Opitutaceae bacterium (assembly GCA_016794725.1). GTDB lineage: Bacteria > Verrucomicrobiota > Verrucomicrobiia > Opitutales > Opitutaceae > UBA6669. The sequence continues at coordinate 4,958 of JAEUGZ010000429.1, forward strand.
CGGGCTTCCGGGGTGACGATTTCGAGCGTGAGAGGCATGGGACGGTGGGAACGGGACGTCGGTCGCTGAGCGGTCGGACCAGCGGGTCGGATCGGTGTCTCCGATCGACCCGCGTCGGCATT
>JAEUGZ010000569.1 GCA_016794725.1 Opitutaceae bacterium
TATCCAAGCCTAGGCGCCGCAGCATTTTTTGAACTTCTTTCCGCTGCCGCACGGACATGGGTCGTTTCGACCAACCTTGGGAGGTTTCACCACCGGCTTCGGAGGTTCCCGCAGAACCAACGGGAGCGGATCGTACCCGTCATCCAGCCCCGCGTCCACGTCCTCGCCGTCCTCCGGGTCGCAACTCAAGGGCGGAGGGACCTCGCTCGCCCGTCCCTCCACATCGTCAAAATAGGCCCAAGGCTGCACCACCGGTCAGAGATTGCCGTCGGCACAGGTGAAGCGCGCCCACGGGTTTGATGGGTCGGCCACCCTGGCAAACCCCGCTTCGAGTTACTCGACCGATACCATCCAGGGGGCGAAAAGGTCAGATTCGACCATCGGCCAGAAGATCGGTTTCAGAGCAGGGTCAATCAGTTCAAAGGCAGCCAGCATGGTCAGCCGCGTCGCCTGCCTGACTGGACCGCGTGGCAAGCCGATTCCAGCGAGTCCAGGCTTCCTACCACCGCGGCGGACCCCGTTGTCACGGCAGGTTCTGTCGCTCCCGGACAAAACGTTCCACGCGCTCAAAGACATCATCGGCCACCAGGTTTGGAATGTGGTTGAGCCAGGGGAGAATCACGAGCTCGACACTGCCCCCCGCCGCCTCAAGCGCCCGTGCATAAGCAACCGACTGCTGGCAGTCCACGGTCGAGTCGAGGAGTCCATGGATCAAGAAGGCCGGCGGGGGCGGCCTTCGGGTGATCTGGAGGATCGCCGAGATCCGCCTCCAGACCGCCGGATCTTTGCCGTAGCCAAAAAAGGCCGAACGTGGGTCGAGGGCGGCGCCGTCTCCCGGCGTCACCGAATCATAGTAGCCGGCAAGGCCAATGAAACCGAGGCACCCAGGCGTACGCTGAGACAGGACCGATCCCAGGACCGCGCCCGCCGACGTGCCCGCGATCAGGAAGCGGTGAGGATCGATGCCCAGCGCCGGCCCGTCTTTCCGGACCCACGCCATCGCATCGGCTGCGTCCTGAAGCGTCACATCGGCATCTCCCCCCTGCTGCACGAGGCGATACTGGGGCCGTACGCAGAGGATGCCCCGACTGGCCAGGTACGTCGTCTGCGGACGGCAGCTGTCGGGTGTGCCTCCGATGAAACCGCCACCATGAAACCAGATCACGGCCACCGGTGAAATGGGCGTCTCGGGACGATCCACGTGTACGTACAGCGGCTGTTTGTCCGCCTGCTTGAACTCCACCTTGCTCGTGGAAAAAGCCTGCGGACCTCGGCTCAGTTCACCAACCGGCTTCGCCTCGCGCGTCCAGGTCAGGGTCGAAAACTCAGCCCATCCCGCGTGATGGCCAAGGGGGGCAAGCCCACCGGGTTTCATTCGACCCGCCTCAACCGTGCCGGGATAGAGACGCAACTCCAGGGATGCCTGCCGGGCCGCATGGCCGACAAAATCCGTTTCGAAATCCCGCCACTCCGAAGACGCCGGCAGGCGGAAGACGGCCAGCGGCCGGACATCCACCTCGGCTGGAAGAAAAATCAGGAGGGTCGGCGCCAGCCTTCCGTCCGTGCGATAGCGGATTTTCAGCGTGAAGTGACTCTTCCCATACGCAATCGGCCTCGAAAGGTAGGGATCGGTGACCCCGGACTTGCGATCAAACCGCACTTCATACCCGGATACCGAGACTTCCCGGTCGGCCACCCCGTGGCGGGTCCAGGAAGACCACGGCAAATCGGCCGGCGGCTCCCCGGAAGCCCGCGGGAGACAGCAGGCCGCCGTCAGACCCCCGCCGAGGACGAGAAGGCGGACGAGGTTCACGGGGACTCTCCTTCCATGGCAGCCTTCGCGGGAATACGAAGGGAAAAGAGCAACAGGGCGCAGCAGACCAGGGCCGCACTCACCATCAGGAAGATCGTGTTCAAGGGAATCCGGGCATCGCGCAGGGCCCCTCCGGCGTAAATGCCCAGTCCGGCCGCGGTGCAGGAAAAGAGGTTGAGCACACCGTAGCCCGTGGCCCGGTACCGCGCATCCGCAATCAGGCAGAGAATCGGCATCATGTTGGTGTCGGAAAAGCTGCGCGTCGTCCCATAAAGAACCAGTCCCAGGATCGCGACCGGGAGGACTTCAGCCGTATTCAGCAGCAGGATCGCCGGAGCCGCGATGCAGGCGCCGATCGCAGGCACCAGGATCCGCCCGCGCGCCCGCCGCCTGCCCCACGTGTCGGCCCACACACCGCCCAGCAGGACGCCCGCAAAAGAGGCTGCATAAAGCCAGCCGGTCACCGAAAATCCCGCCGCCCCTTGCGTGAGCTGGAAGCGCTCCTGGAAATAGGTCGGCATCCAGACTGCCACGACGCCACCAATTCCTCCCAACAATCCCCAGAAGCAGAGCGCCGTCCAGTACGCCGGCAGGGCGCACAAGCTCGCAAGCGCCTCCAGAAAACGCACCCGCGACCCCGGTTCCGCCTTCCGCTGGTCGGCCGGCGAAGCGGATGGATCGCGCAGCAGCAGCAACAAGACCACCGCATAGGCGATACCGAAGCCGCCCAGCAGGCTGAAGGGAAAACTCCAGGAGTGGCGCTCCGCGCTCCATCCGCCAAATCCACCCAGCGCCTGCCCCACCATGATCGCAGCCATGTGCACGCCGATCGCCAGCGATCGGGTCGTTCCCCGATGATAGTCCACAATCAACGCTAGCGCCGCCGGGAAATAACAGGCTTCGCTGATCCCCATCAATGCGCGCGACAGGAGTAGTTCCTCATAGCTGCGGGCATGGCCCGTAAGCCAGGTGACGGCCGACCAGACGAAAAGACTGCCAATGATCAGCCTCGTGCGACTGAACCGATCCGCGAGAAATCCGGCCACGGGACTCAGCAGGGCGTAAATCCAAAAGAAGACCGACGTGAGCAGCCCGAACTGCGCGTCCGTCATCGGCATGGCCTCCACGATCGATTTTCTCATCGTCGTGATCATCATCCGATCCAGGTAGTTCAAGGCGCCCACGACGCCGAGCAGCGCGACCACCAGCCAGGCATAGCGCAGCGAGTGACGCGGGGAATTGGGACTCATGGGGCGGTTGGATCTACGTTGGCGCACGTGCCTTCGGGCACCCGCAAGACTCCAGGTGCAGCGGACACACCGTTCCGTCCGTCCGCGTCGGGAGGCCTGCGCGGTCAGGGCGAAGCCACGTCGAAGGTTCTGGCCGCGTCCCAGTGAACGACCGCAAGGTGATATCCGTCATAGAGACGGCTGTGCTTGGCATAGTAAGCCGTGAGCAGACTGCCATCAGCCAGCTGCACCGAACTGGGATACCCCATGTCCTCAAGGCCCGGCTTGGGGGCAGCCACCACCTCCGCGATGCGGGTCGGGGCGGACCAGGTTCGACCGCCGTCGGAGCTGATCTTCGCCTCGACGCGAGGGTCCCCAGCCGTGCGGTTGCCATAGCTCAGCAGGATCCGCCCGTCCCGCAGCCTGATCGCATTGGCGGGATAACAGGACTTGTCGGTGACCGGCCCCAGTCTCGTCCAGGTGCGGCCGTCATCGGGCGACTCGTAAGCAACCAGGTGGGTGGTGCGACAAAACGCAAGCCATCGATCCCCACCGACATGCAGCAAGGCGGTCTCGTTGTAGCTTGCCTCCGCATCAATCACCACCGGATCCATCCACGATTTCCCTCGATCGCGACTGCGGTAGACGTAGACGTGGGTCCACTTGGTCTTTCCGGACTTTGGATTGGGAATGTTGTCGTAGACGGGCACGAGCAGATCGCCGCTCGCGCCCACCTGCAGCGGCCCAAAGGGAATCTGATGTCCGCCACCGGGAGAGAACTCTGGAAACGACTCCCGATCAATCAACCAGGTGCGTCCACCGTCGAAGGAGCGACTCACCCACGGTCGAAGGATCTTGTCGATCTGGAGTCCCGAGGGCGTGCTGGCATCGGTCTTCAACGACCAACCGCTGGCGACGAGCAGAACCTCGCCCCCGGGAAGGGCGCCAAAGGCCACATTCATGCGATTCGACAGCGTGCCAGGCGAGTGGGGAGCCCCAGGTGCCCGCTTTTCCCAGGATTCACCGTCATCGACACTCGCCCACGTATCCACATCTCCCACCATTCGGCCGTGGCTCGGCTGGTTGAAATTGGCGACGAGAATCGTGCCGTCCTCCAGCCTGGTCATGGCAGGCCAGGCACAGACATCACGGGCAATGATCCGGGGAACCGCACGCCCGCCGTCGCTCCGGACGGCATGGAGGGCGGCCGCCTGGCAGGCGGCAACGGAGCCAAGCCAGCCAGCAAAAACGCAAATGGTGCGGGAGAGGACAGAGGAATCAAACATAGTTTAAACTCGACTACAGGATGAGGCAATCAACGGCGGCCATGGGGTTCCGCGCACGAATGACCGGCTAGAAACTCCCCTTGACACCGAAGGAGAGCATTGCCCCGGTAAACTGGTACTGATCGACCCGGGCAAACTCCGGCGTAGTCTCCGCCCAGGTGCCCCGCGCCAGCGGCTTGGCGAAGAGGTTTCGTGCACTGCCATAGAGCGTGTAGCGCCGGTTGAATCGATATTCCAGGGATGCCGACACGCTGGTATTGGAAGGGTTGTAGAGGTAGCTGTTGGCCTCGGTGGTGGCATTGGTGGCCGCCGGCTGGATCCGACGTTCGGTGAAGTGGGCGACGCTGACGTCGCCGCGGAAGCGGGCGCGCGTAAAACTCACGCCGTAGTTGACCGTGACGGGGACAAAATTGACGAAGTCAGCCTCGTTGGGGCCATCCAGGTCCATGTAGGTCAGGTTGCCGTAGACCTGGAGTCCCCGCGCCGCAGGAAGAAAGGCGTCGATCGATTGACGATAGCTCAGCTCCACACCGTCCAACGTCGCGTCACCGGCATTGCGCTTGGTGATGATATCGTAGGTCAGGTACTCGTCCGAGAGTCCAAGATCCTCCAGCAAGGCGGGCGTCGCCGCCGTGCGAATCTGGCCAAAGAAGTCGGTGATGTCTTTCCGGAACAGGCTCACGGTCGCCACCGCCCCTTTAATCCCGTATGCTTCGAGGCTGAGGTCGAAATTGTCCGCGGTCCACGGCTTGAGGCCCGTGTTGACCACGGTCACGGTTCGGCTGCCCGGGCTGGTGGTGGGATCAGTGGCGACCACGCTGGGTATCACTTCGGTGAAGTTGGGCCGGCCAATGGTGCGGGCATAGGCGGCACGGACCAGGAGCGTATCCGTGATCGCGAAGGTGGTGTTCAGGCTCGGGTAAAGACCGTCGTAGCTCTTTTCCACCTGAGTGCCGAGCAAGGTATAGCGGAGCTGGGCCACCTGCAGCGCGTCGGTGGTGATGGGAGTCGGAGCCCCGGTGGGCCCAAGCACCAAGTTGCCACTGGCGTCGCGCCGGTAGGTGTTGCCAATGGCGTCGAGCGGACCGCGGCCCTCATCACGTGTCGCTTCATAGCGTACCCCTCCAACGAGCCAGAGCCGGTTGTCGAAGAGCTTGAGGTCGGCGCGCACGTAGCCGGCGGCGATGGTCTCGACGAGTTCCTTGGTGGCGTTGACCTTGGCGGTGTGCGCCGCGGGCTGATTCAGTACGAACCAGGTCGGATTCACCTGGGCGAGCTGGAAGAGTTTGGCCGGGCTGATGAAACGGATGTTCACGTCGCTCCCCATCGCATCGGTGAAATACCTCCCGGCGGAATAGCTCTCGTCCACGACATCGTGGTTCGCCGCCAGTCTGCCCGCAGCCCCACCGGGTGGGGTGAAGGTATAGGTCTGGGCCGCACTGGTATCATCGACGTCACGACGCTCCACGGCACCTCCAATCTTCACGGTGGCACTCCAACGGCTACCCTCAAACTCCCGGCTCAGGTTCGTCGCGACCCGGGAGACCTCGTCGTGGATTCGCCGATTCGACGCGGTGGCACTGTTGATCGTGTAGTTGGCGGCGTCGTAAACGTTGACGGCACCGGCCGCCCGAGTCGCGGTGATGACTGGGATCCGGCGATCGGGCGCCAGACTGTCCCCCTCAAACCGCACCGCGAGGCCCGAGAGCGTGGTGCTGATGTTGCTGAAGAACCCGTCGTCCGTGTCGAGCAACGAGATGCCGGCCTTGGAAAACGATCCCCCCAAGTCGAATTTCCACGCACCCCGCTGGAATTTGTAGAGTCCGGTGAACTGGGTGAGTGGCTTGTACTGGTTGTTCCAACCGAACGCCTCAGAGGACGAACCGACCCGCGTCGCGGCGCCCTGCGTGTAGCTCATGCCATTTTCGAGCGTACCCCGCGTTGAACCCGCCCCGGACGTCGTCACGATGCTATGCTGGCGCAGGGTGATTTCCTGTTTGGTGCGTTGTGCACTGAGGCGCACGGTGTGTTCGGGGTTGATGCGCCACTCCATCGAGCCCGAGGCGAGAAACTTGTCCTCCTCCAGCGGTGCATGGGTGTTTTGCTGCGAACTCTGAACGCGCCGGACTTTGTCCCAGACCGGCCGGAGCGTCTGCCAGTCGTTGTATCGCATCGACTCGCTGAGAGCGAAGGTGAACGCGAGGCGGTCGTTGACCGGAAGCAGGTAGGACAGATTGTAGGCGGGATGATACCGCGAGGTGCTTGATCGTCCATCCGGCCGCGTCGCGCGGGTGGAGCCCGAGCCCGGGCTCTCAATCCCGTCGAGGGCGGTGTAGGTACCAAAGACATTGTAAGTCAGCAGGGGCTTCTTCCGACTGAATCCACTCTTGCTGACAATGTTGACTCCCCCACCCACGGCGTTTGCCGGCATGTCGGGCGTGGGGACCTTGGTGATTTCGATGCGATCGACGTTGCCCACCGCACCCTGCGCGAGATCGAAGGCGCGTCCGTTGGCGCCGGAGGACGCCATCGACATGCCATCCAACGTCACAATCGTGCCTGACGAGGGCATGCCCCGAATGGACGCCTCGGCTGGCGACTGCGGGTTGTAGTTCAGCGCCACCCCCGGCACGAATTTCATAAACTCCCCGACATTGCCTTCTCCCATGTCAGGAAACTCTTCGAGGGACACGACGGTCTTGATGTTCGGCGCCTGCTTTTGCTCGTTCATCGCCTGCGCCTGCCCGGAGAGAATTCGTTCACTGACAGTGTAACTATCGAGAACGAGTACATTTTCACCCGCCGTCGCAGCGTCGCGCAGGCCGAGCAGCAACGTGAAATCCTGCTGCACCCTGGCTCCTTCGCCCACCTGCACCGTGGCAGACTCGGTCTGAAAACCAGTATAGGAAACCACGATCTTGACCGCACCCGGCGCCACGCCAACCAAGCGGTACCGTCCTGCATCATCCGTGAACACTGCGATCGGGGTCCCCGCCACCGCCACCCGGGCATTGTTGAGGTAGTTGCCCGTCCCCCCATTGATCACGCGGCCCTCCACTTCGCCGCCAGGCTGTGCCCTCAGTGCGGGGGACAGCAGCACAGATCCCAGCCAAAGGGCCCAGGCGGGCAGTGTCCGGACGAGTACCATGGGAAAAGTGTAGATCATGAGGGAAACCGAGCCGGTTGGGTTCATTCACATCAGCGCGATTGAATGTATTGCATACAGTACATCCTGCGTTCTTCGTCAAGTCCTGTTTTTTTGCTCGGGTCATTCCCGAGTACGCGGCTGGAGCCTAGGTACACCCTGTGTTGGTGGGGATCCCTCACGCGCCAGAAGAGCTTACTTACCCGACAGAAGTGGGTAGATGATCAACCTGGCATTGACATTGGATTTGTTGCATACAATGAATTCATCATTCGCAATTTTATCCCGAGCTGAACATGGACCTCCCAACTTCTCTTCCTCCCCGCAGGGCACTGCGAATAAGCCGGCTTCTCGCCATTCTCCGCAACGGGGGGGTGGCACCCTGCATGAAGCTCAACACGATCGATCCCCGCGTGGTCGAGATTGCAGGCTTCGCGGGCTTTCCTGTCGCCTGGCTCTGCCATGAGCATGTGCCGAACGACTGGCTGAATCTGGAGCATCAGATCCGCGCCGCCAAACTGCATGACATGGACACGATTGTCCGGGTGGCCAAGGGCAGTTACAGCGACTTCGTCAAGCCGCTCGAAGCCGATGCGACCGGGATCATGGTTCCCCACGTCACCAGCGCCGACGAGGCACGGCAGATCGTGGAGTGGGCCCGGTTCCACCCTCTGGGAAAACGCCCCATCGACGGCGGAAATGCGGATGGCCAATTCTGCCGCGCCGGTACCGGCGACTATCTTGCCAACGGCAACCAGGAGCGGTTCATCATTCTGCAAATCGAGTCACCGGAAGGGCTCGCCCAGGTTGACGCCATCGCCGCGGTCCCAGGTTTTGACATTTTGCATTTCGGTCCCGGTGACTTCTCGCACCGCATCGGCCAGACCTTCCAACCCGACCATCCGGAGGTCAGAGGGGCGAGAGCGCGGATCGCCAAGGCGGCGCGCCAGCACGGCAAGTTCGCCATGTCTCAACCCATCGCTCCGTTCGCCGAGCTGTTCGCCGAAGGCTATCAGGTGATCAGTGTCGGCGCGGATGTGATGGGACTCAACGAGTACATGGACGCCCGACTCGCCCACTTCTACCGCAACGTTCCCAACCCCTGAACTCCTATCCATGCAAGCCTCGTGGAACTCCTTTGAAGGGAAGACCGTCTGGGTGACTGGCGGAGCCGGTTATCTGGGATCGGCCATCACCGCCGCGCTCGATCACGTCGCCCAGCAGGTCGTCTGCATCGATCTGGCAGGGAAAGCCGAATCCCTTGTGCGCGAGCGCTCGCTGGCGCGCACCGTCCCCTGGTCCTGGGACCTGTCGGACGCCTCGCACATAGAACCGACGGTTGAACGACTGGTCGCCTCCCATGGACTCCCGGACGGCGTCGCCCATCTCGCCTACCTGTCTTCCGCCGGCAAGCGCCTGGAGCAGCTGTCACCCGACGATCTCACGCGCACCTTCTCGCTGAGCCTAACGACCACCTTCCTGCTCTGCCGCGCACTCGGCGAGCGGATGAAAGTCCGCGGCCGGGGAAGCGTCGTGCTCTTTTCCAGCATGTACGGTGTGGTCGCCCCGGATCCCTCAATGTACCCCGCGCCTCTCGTCCCAAATCCGATCGACTACGGCGCAAGCAAGGCGGCGTTCCTGCAAATGACGCGGTATTTCGCAGTTCACTACGGAACGGGCGGCGTCCGCTTCAACGCCGTCACGCCAGGTCCCTTTCCGAATCCGAGACTGCAGAGCGAAGAACCCGGCTTCATCGCCCGCCTCTGCGCCAAATCGCCGATGAACCGCGTCGGACAAAACACGGAAATTGTGGGCCCCGCCCTCTTCTTGCTGAGTGATGGCGCATCCTACGTCACCGGCCAGAGCCTGGCCGTCGATGGAGGATGGACCAGTTGGTAAAATCCGGTGCCGGGCCCTCCGCCCCACCCTGGCTCAGGTGGAGTAAATCAGCTCCTCTTCCGTCAGGGGCTTCGTCTTGGGTTTGGCCTCGGAGCGCTCGCGCAGGGAAATCTGCTTCTCGATCAACTTATGGATGTGTCGGTGCATGGCCTGTTTCGCCCCTTCGGCATCCCGGGCTCCGATCGCGCGGAGAATCGCCTGGTGCTCCTCCAGCACCTCCCGGTGGTTCGCCGTGCTCTCGTCACCCACTGGACGGAGCATCGCCGTGCCCCGGGCCGAAACAATCCGATTCACGAGGTGCAACTGCATGATCTCCTTACGAATCACGTCATTTCGCGCCGCGGTCAGGATCGCGATGTGAAATCGGATATCCTCGCGCACCAGATCGCTGATCATCGAATCCCCGCCCCCCATCTTTTCGTTCAACTCCGTAATCCGGCGCATCTCCTCCATCGCCGCCCCCATCTCACGCAGTTCCTCGTCCGTCCGATTCGTGGCTGCAAATCCCGCGGCATAACTCTCCAGCGCCAGTCGCATCTCGCACATCTCTCGAAACTCCTTGAAGGTCACGCTCCGCACACTCGCGCCAAAATGAGCACGAATCACCACCAGGCCATCCGTCTCCAGTTGGCGTAGGGCGTCACGCACAGGCGTGCGACTGACCCCGATGTCCTGCGCCAGTTGGCTGGTCGTGAGCGTGCTTCCCGGCGGATACTCGCCACTCAAGATCCGCTGCCGGATGTACTCATAGGCTTCATCGGAATTCACACCTTTCATGGCGGTAGCATCCCTTGCATACAAAAAGAAGCAAGACCTAAAGCCGACCTGCCTCAGTTGGAAATTTACCGCCTAGATAAATTGTATACAGTGAATTCTATGCTCAAGTGAGAATGATCTTCACGTCGTCTATCCAGGCGGGTCGGCTCTGACCTGCAGGTAGCTTTCGACTCCATTCCATCTCAATGAACCTACCTCATTCTATTCTCGTTGTCGGCTGCGGCAGCATCGGCGAACGACACCTGCGCGGCTTCCTCAACACCCACCGCACCCGAGTCGCTGGCTGCGATGTCAGCGCCACCTTGCGCGAACGCATGCAGCAGACCTACGGCGTGCCAACCCGGGTCAATTGGGAGGCGGCAATGGCATCCGGCGATTTCACCGCCGCAGCCATTTGCACGCCTGCGCACCTGCATGTGGTCATGGCCCAGCGAGCACTTGCCTCGGGATTGCACGTGCTGATTGAAAAACCGCTCTCCCAGTCGCTCGATGGAGTCACGGAATTGCTCGGCGAACATCGACTCAGCCGCCGCGAAGCGGCCCTTGCCTACAACTACCACATCTACCCGTTTCTCCGCGAAGCCCGCGAATACCTGAAGTCTGCACCCCTGGGGCCAGTGCAGGAGGTCGCCGTCGTCAGCGGCCAGCCGTTCCACCTGATGCGGCCCGCCTACGCCCAGACGTATTACAAGAACCACCACACCGGAGGGGGCGCGATTCAGGATGCCCTCACCCACCTGGCAAACTGGGTCGAAAGCGTTGTCGGGCCCACCGACAGTGTTTACTGTGAGTGCGCACATCTTGCCCTCCCCGGAGTTCAGGTCGAGGACACTGTACATATCTGCTCCCAGCACCGCGGAGTCCTGGTGTCATACGCCCTTAATCAGTTCCAAACTCCAAACGAGACCTCCATGCTCTTCAACACCCTGGGAGGCAGCGTGAAAATCGAGTTTCACCGACACCGCTGGGGCACCTTCAGCAGCAGCGACCGAGACTGGCATTGGCGTGAGCACCCGGCCGTCGAACGCGACACGCATTCCCTTGCCCAAGCGAATGCCTTTCTTGACCAAATAGAAGGAAAGTCCGCCCAACTCTGTTCCTTGGAAGCTGGCGCTCAGACCCTTCGTTTCAATCTAGCCGCTCTCGCCTCCGCGTCAGCCGGGCAGCGGGTTCGGTGCAGCGAACTGGGCGCCACCCCCCACTTCCTGCCCTGGTGAAGTTGCTTCCTTTCGCTCGGTCAAACCAACCGTGGCCGCAGGCTCACTCCACGGCTGCCAGCGGAGCTGGCTCGGAACGAGGAGGCGGGACGGCCGGGCGGGACAGGCTGAGCGGCGCCCACCTGGCGCAGCAGAGCAGGAAGAGGCTCATCAGGACATAACCTGCGGCGATGCCAAGGCTCTGGCCGACGCCGATGCGCTCACCGTGCATGAGTCCGAAGAAGGTCAGCACCGCGCCGGCAAAAGCGAAACCAGCGGCGCGCCACAGCTCTTTCTCGATGATGTAAACGGTCATGGCGCCAAGCACGAGGCCGCCGAGCGCAGCTCCGCCCCCGAGGATCTCCAATCCGTGAAAGAGCACACCCTCCCCGGCCATCTTCTCGATCAACTCGGTCGACACCACCGCCACCCCCGCCGCTCCGAGCGCTCCCTTGATCAGTCCAACCGACCACGCCGCGAGGTGCGGAACGATGGCCACAACCACCGCGGGTGCGTGGCGGTGCGGTGACTCCGAGAACGCCTGCGACCCCATCAGCATGCCAATATAAAGGAGTATCGGCAGAATCGAAACCACCGGGACCAGCGCCAGCATGACCGACACCGTTCCCAGCCAACACAGCACAATCACCATCACTCCGGTCGCCACCGAATACCCAATCCGTCCTCCCATCGCCTTCCAACCCGGATGTCCGATGTACACGGCGAGGATGAACGGATTGCCCATCATGCATCCAATCATGCTGACCACCCCGTCGGCCGCGAGCACCCGGGTGGTCGGAAAACTGTCACCCCCCGCCGCCGCGCTCTCCACGTTGTCGATCGCCTCAACCAGGTCATAGATGCCAAACGGGATCGCGGTGACGAGCAGCACGCCAAGGTATTCAAACCCTGAGAACACGTGGCCAAAGGCCGGCAGCGGCAGACTGAAACCAAAGTGGGTGAACGACCGGGCGAGTCCATCGAGCGACAGTCCGCCAAAATTCAGCCCCACCAGGTTCGATCCCCACGCAATCACCGTACCCACCGCCATCGCCACCAGCCCGGCCGGCAATCCGCGGAAGTAGCGCACTCCTCCAAACCAGCTCACGAGCAGGATGACAAAACAGACAAGCCCGATCGCCGGCGTGAGAAACATCTGGAGCGCCGGCCGCATGGAAATGAAGGTGATCGAGACGCCCGCGAGCGTCCCGAGCAACGCCGCTCGCGGTGTGACATGACGCACCCAGCGTCCGAGGAAACCACCGATGACTAGCACGATGCTCTGGATGAACACCCAGGTCAGCCCCGCCTCCCACGCCCGGACCGGATCCCCGGTCTGCAGCTTGATCGGCAACATGACGACAAACACACAAATGAACATGTGTCCGACACCCGGCCCCGACGGCAGCGCACAGACATCATTGCGTCCGGTCTTGCGCGCCAGGTCGTAGGCCAGCCACGCATAATAAAAGGTCGAGAGGCACAGCATCAATCCCACCGCGGGCAGGATGCGGCCAAAGACCAGTTCATCCGGCATCTTCAGGACAAAGCGCAGGAGACCGGTCAGCGTCAGAACATTGACGAGGATGTTGGTGCCGAAGCCAAAGA
>JAEUGZ010000477.1 GCA_016794725.1 Opitutaceae bacterium
CGCGGGGTCGGCGACCCCACCTCCACCCAACGCCAATCTTGGTTTCAGGTGGAGGTGGCCTCGCTGAGGCCGCGACGGGACCGCTCGGTCCCGCCTCCGTGGTCCGGTTTTTTCACCCTAAATTCCGCAGGTGATGTAGCCACAAAGAACGCAAGGAGCGCAGAACATGGCACCTGACCTCATTTGAGTAGGGACCAAGTACGCACGCTGCGGGTGAAGCGCGGTTGCACTCATTTCTTGGTATTTCACTCTGTGTTCTCTGTGTTCTCTGTGGCTAAACTGCCGAATCTGCGTTCATGTGACGGTTAAACGACTCGCGTGAAGATGAAGTCTCTTTTTCTGATCGGTTTCGCCGTTTGGGTGGTCACCGCACATGCCTTCGCGGCCGGCAAACCGCCGAACATCATCCTCATCATCACGGATGACCAGGGGTACGGCGATCTCTCCGCCCACGGCAATCCGATCCTCCAGACGCCCCAGCTTGACCGGCTCCACGCCGCCAGCGTGCGTTTTACGGATTTCCAAGTGAGTCCCACCTGCGCGCCGACGCGCGCGTCGCTGCTCACCGGTCGTCACGAATTCAAGAATGGCATCACCCACACCATCCTCGAGCGCGAACGCCTCGCCCCCGGCGCGGTCACGCTGGCCGAGGTGTTACGCACCGCCGGATACGCGACGGGAATTTTCGGGAAGTGGCATTTGGGTGACGAAGCCGCGTATCGTCCCGAGCGCCGGGGCTTCGATGAAGTCTTCATTCACGGCGGCGGTGGCATCGGCCAGACCTACCCCGGTTCGTGTGGCGACGCCCCCGGCAACACCTACTTCGATCCGGCCATCTACCACAACGGGACGTTTGTGAAGACGAAAGGCTACTGCACCGATGTGTTCTTCCGCGAGGCCGTCCGCTGGATCGACGCGCAGGCGGCGGCTGGTAGACCGTTTTACGCTCACCTCGCCACCAATGCTCCGCACACCCCGTTGCAGGTGCGGCCGGAGGACGAGGCGCGTTATGCGGACAAAGTTCCCGATGCGGCGACGGCCAAGTTCTTCGGCATGATTGCCAACATCGACGACAATGTTGGCCGGCTGCTGGATCACCTGAAGGCCCGCGATTTGGAAAGAGATACCCTGGTGGTGTTCATCACCGACAACGGAGGCACGGTCGGCACCCGAGTCTGGAATGCCGGGATGCGCGGACAGAAGGGCACGCCTTGGCGAGGCGGTGTGCGCGCGGCGTCATTCTGGTCGTGGCCCGGCCGGTTCACTCCCGGCGAGGTGAGCGCCGCCACCGCCCACATCGATGTGTTTCCCACCCTCGCCGCCCTGGCCGGGGCCCGCCTCGATGCCCGTACCCGCGAGCAGGTCGAAGGCCGGAGTTTGCTTCCGTTGCTGGACGACCCCCGGGCCCCATGGCCCGACCGCACCCTCGTGACCCATGTCGGCCGATGGCCGCGCGGCACCTCCCCGGAAGCGTGGAAGTACAAGAACTGCGCGATCCGGAATGCGCGCTGGCGCCTGGTTTCGATCACGGGCGACACCTCGCCGGCGTGGCAACTCTTTGACCTGCAAATCGATCCCGGCGAGCAGACCAATGTCGCCGCCCGCCACCCTCTGGAAGTCGAGCGCCTGGCCGAGGCCTATGAAGCCTGGTGGACGGAGACCCGGCCCCTGCTCGTGAATGAGGACGCACCGCTCGCGGCCATGAACCCGCTCAAAGAGTTGTATTGGAAACAATTTGGCGGCGGCCCGAGCGCCGCGGACCTCGAAAAGATGGACTACGAACGCTTCCGCAAGCCGATGTAGCGGAACGGGGAACCCGTTTCGTGATTGAGATCGGACAAACGCTGAGACGCGAGGGTGTGGAATTCGATCCTTTCGAAGGGGAAGCGCGACGACGCGACGGCGCAAAGTTCGATCGTGAGGGCTCCTGTCGAGACGTAGCGGAATGGGGAACGCGTTTCGTGCTTGTGATCGGAATAACGCGAAGGCGCGGGGACGCGGAGCTGTAGACGGGCTCGGCAAGCCCGTGACGATGCGCCCCGCATCGCCTGTAGGGCCGGCCCTTGCGGCCGCGCCGGCGCCGCTTCCGAACCCCCCTCGGTAAGATCCGCACGGTTGGGCAACCGTCTATCCGGACTGATGGGTTGCACTCTTGGGAGGCTATGCCCTTTGCGTCGCCGCGCTTCACGCCTGCACTGGATCGAACTCCGCCCCCCGCGCCTCCGCGTTGATCCGACGTTGAAGCTGACGCGCACGGCGCGGAAAGATTGAGTTCATCGTTCAACTGTGGGAGGCTGACCGCTTCGGTCATGAACTTCGATTCCGCAGCTGAATGAGCCACCGCGAACGCAAGCAGCACAGAGGAAGTCCCTTGATTTACCCCATCTGCGGACGAGCCACTCTCTCTGCGGGTGAAGCACCGTGGCTCTGATTTTCTGGGATTTCACTCTGTGCTCTCTGTGTTCTCTGTGGTTCAACTGCTGATTCCAGCATGAAACCAGACCCGGATCCCAGCACCGACGCAGACGATGCCTCCCGCACCGTATTCGCGGTGCTGTTCGCGATCAGTTTCTCCCATTTGCTCAATGACGCGATCCAGGCGCTGCTGCCCTCGATCTATCCGATGCTGAAGGCGAACTACCACCTGAGCTTCAGCCAGCTGGGCCTGATCACGTTTGCCTTCCAGGGGACCGCTTCCTTGCTCCAGCCGGCCGTGGGCTGGATGACGGACCGGCGCTCGCTGCCCTATTCACTGCCGGTCGGCATGGGTCTCACGCTGGCCGGACTGGTCGCCGTCGCCTACGCCGGTGACTTTGCCCACATTCTGACCGCGGCCATGCTCGTGGGGGCAGGGTCCGCGATTTTCCATCCCGAGGCCTCCCGCATCGCCTTCATGGCGGCCGGCCGCCGGCGCGGCCTGGCGCAGTCGCTCTTCCAGGTGGGCGGAAACACCGGCAGCGCCCTCGGCCCCCTGCTGGCGGCACTGGTGGTGATGCCGCGGGGACAACACGCGGTGCTGGCGTTCTGCGTGCTCGCCCTGGTCGGGGTGGTCGTGCTCTGGCGGGTGGGACGCTGGCATCGCCAGAACCCGCACCGGCTCCGCCCGCGAAGCCGGGGAACGGCTTCCGGCGGGACGCCGGCGCGCCCGGGGGAGACCCGACGCCGCGTGGTGCTGGCCGTCGGGGTCCTGGTCATGCTCGTGTTCTCCAAGTACGTCTACCTGGCGTCACTGACCAGTTACTACACGTTCTACCTGATCGACCGGTTTGGCGTGAGCGTGCAGCACGCGCAGTACCTCCTCTTTCTCCTGCTTGCGGCGGTGGCGGCCGGTACCATCGCCGGCGGGCCGGTGGGCGACCGGGTGGGACGCAAGCGCGTCATCTGGTTCTCGATCCTCGGTGTCGCGCCCTTCTCGCTTGCATTGCCCCACGCCGGCCTCGCGCTCACCGCCGTTCTCAGCGTGGTGATCGGGCTCGTCCTCGCCTCGGCCTTTTCGGCCATCCTCGTGTATGCCCAGGAACTCATGCCGGGCAACGTGGGCATGGTCGCCGGACTCTTCTTCGGACTCGCCTTCGGCATCGCCGGACTGGGGTCCGCGGTGCTCGGGAAGATTGCTGATCACACGGGCATTGCCTTCGTCTTTCAGCTCTGCGCGTGGCTGCCCCTGCTCGGACTGCTCACCGTCCTCCTGCCCAACATCGAGTCGCGGGACGGCGACGGCTAGCTGAGGCGTTTCGCAAGGTTGTGTATCCGTTGATCCGAGTGGGGTCGGTCCTTCAGACGCGAAACGGGTGCCCCCTTCGCGCCACCACGGAGGCATGGCCGCGAGGGCCAGCCCCACAGGATGGTGGATTGGTTCTCGCTGGACAACGCGTTCCCGAAGGCGGAGGTGGTCCGGATGCCCGAGATTCGCACTTCACTCTTCACTCTTCGCACCTCGCCCCTGTGGGCGCAAAGGCATTTCCCATCGCGCCTGCCGAAGCTGGGCGTGACGGTCGTCGGCCGGCGCCTCGTACCAGATCGTCACGAGTTGGCCATCCGCTCGTTCCACGGTGCTCGGATAGCCGAGATCCCAATTGGGGGCGTCCGTGGTGAGAAGGAACTCCTCGGACCACGAGGTCCCGTGGTCGCGGCTGGCTTTGGCGCGAATGCCCAGCGGTGGTGTGCGTGAGCCGTACGTGGCGAGGAGCGTGCCGTCGCGAAGTCGAAGCAGGTGCGATGGGTAGCCGGCCGCGAGCCAGAGGGCCTTCGACCAGGTGCGGCCGCCGTCGGTGGAACGGGTCTGAAGCGTGTCCTGGACCACGCCTTGGGG
>JAEUGZ010000493.1 GCA_016794725.1 Opitutaceae bacterium
GTTTCAACAACCAGAATATCTGCCTGATGACCCGTCCGAAGCTCAGCAGCGTCGATCAGAGCATCGAGCGCACCGTGGATCTTTCCGTCGCCACCCTCCTGCGGAAGATCGGCACGACGCCGACCCGTCGCTTCACCACGCAACGCGTCGAGCCCACGCTGGTCGTGCGCGGCTCCACGGGCCCCGCCTCGCGCTGAATACGCAGGGCCAGGGTGCATTCAGCCCGATGAATCCACGATGCGGAACAGGGAGGCCGACCTCATCCAACGGATTCGTCGTCGTCGTCGAACTCGGGTGGCTTGATTTCCCGGAGCAGGCGATCGAGCTCGGCCTGGGTGGGGTTGCGTACGGAAAGAACGGTCAGCAGCGACTCCCCGGCCGGGAGCCGGACTTTCACTTGGGCACCGGCGGGCAGTCCCAGCACGGCCGCGGCCAGGGGGGAGTTGTGCGGCAGACATTCGATGCCTGATTCGGGATCGGTTGCGGTCTCCCCGTGCGTCGTCACGAGAAACGTGAACCGGTGCTTTCGCTGGCTGGCCACATCCTGCTTTTCCAGGGTCGTCACATGCCCGAGCTGCAGGGTCGTGGTGGGTTTGGTCAGCCAGCCGGCAGGGTCGACCTCAATGAAGGTGTTGCGGGCCACGAAGCGGTCGAGCGCGGTCATCTTGCGATCCACGGCCCGGATCGCGTCCTTGGCGGCCTTGAATCCGAAGTTCTCGCGCAGGTCGCCCTGGCTGTGGGCCTCGACCTTGTCCTTGACCAGGCCGACGCGTTTGACCTTGAGCGCTTCGAACTCCTCAGCCAAGACGCGATTGTAGCCTGGCCGCACATAGATCGTCGTGGCTTGTGGGATGGGTTGACGGAAGATCCGTTTTCGGGAGAACGACATGCGACGCCGGCAGCAAGGCGTCGGGGCAGCCGGATGGCAATCCGGGGGTTGATGTCGTGATGGGGCCCGGTGTGGCGCGTCTTGTGGCAGCGACGCCAATCCCCGCGGGGTCGGCGACCCCACCTCCAACGGACTCGGCCCTTGGATTGTGCCTTTGAGGCGCGGCCGCGGGACTGCTCCCTATGACTACAACGAGGTATGCAAATGCTGGTCTTCACGGTACGGGTGAAGGCCGGCTTGTGCTCCGGATCCGCGTCCATCTGTGTCCATCTGTGGTTTAAACTGTGGGATTTGAGCCACTTTTGTTACTTCAAGTTTTTTGCGTGGATACCCCGGGCCTTATATGTAAATTGATCTCATGAAGCCGACCTCTCCCCGATTTCATGGTTTTGCAGCCCTGCTGGCTTTTTGTTTGGGCTTTTCCGGGTTCGCGATGGCCGCCCCTCGTGTCGAACCAGCAACGCGCATGGCGGATCGCTTGATGTTTGTGACGACGGATCTGACGAAGGCGGGTGAGCAGGTGGCTCCCCCGACTGCGGATCGCCCCACATACTATGTGCCGGTGTTTGTCGGATACTCCGATCTGTCGGCGCCCTGGGACTTTTATCAGCGCAAACCGGCGGAGGAGCCGATTCATCGTGCCGTTGTCGCCGCACTGGCGAAGCAGCACTACCGCCTGGCGTCCCGCGCGCATCCGCCCACGATGACGATTGCCTTCGAATGGGGGACCGTCACGCAAAGCGCGGCCACCGGCGAAGAAATCCGCACCCGGGTGTTGGGCGAAACCTCCAAGGATCCGGACTGGATTGGCCCCGTCTACCGGCCCGAAATGACGAGCCTGAGCGGGAAACACTTCCTCATCATTTCGGCCTTTGCCTACCAGCGCAAGGTGACCCAGGAGAACAACGTCCTCTTGTGGCGCGCGCACTCCTCCACGGAACACTGGGGCTACTACCTGGACGACGCCATCCAGCCTCTGATTGCCGTCGCCGCTCCCGAGCTCGGGCGCGTCGCGAAGCCCGGCGCCCGCTGGTACGACAAGTACGGCCGCGTGGAGATCGGCGACGCAGTGGTGTACTGAGACGGCGGACACTGACACCTCTCAGCCTAGATTCGGCAGTTTAGCCACAGAGAGCACAGAGAACACAGAGGGAAATCCCAAGGCACGAGAGCAACCGCGCTTCACCCACCAAGTGAGTGCTTGGTCCGTACTCAAATGAGTTCAGGTGCCCTTCTCTGAGCTCCTTGAGTTCTTTGTGGTTACATCAACTGCGGAATATAGGATCAATTGGCTGCGCGGGCGCCTTTGGTCTGACGCCAGACCACTTCTCCGAGAGGGTGGGTTACTGCCGGGAAAGGGAACGCGACTTCGCGTCAGCTCGAACCGCGATCCCACTTGGTGCCCAGGTGCGGGTCACGCCAGGATGTCGTGGAGCACGTGGCCGTGTACGTCGGTCAGGCGGCGGTCGATGCCGTTGTGGCGCACGAAGAGGCGGGTGTGGTCGATACCGAGGAGATGGAGGAGGGTGGCGTGGATGTCGTACACCTCCGTGACCTTCTTCCGGTCGAGGGGTTTGTAGCCCCAGGGATCACTCTCGCCCGCGACGATTCCTCCCTTGATCCCGGCCCCGCATAACCAATTGGTAAATACATACGGATTGTGGTCGCGTCCCACGCCGCCTTGCGACGAGGGCATGCGGCCGAATTCGGTGGTCCAGAGCACGATGGTGTCGTCGAGGAGTCCGCGTTGCTTGAGGTCCTCCAGGAGGGCGGCGGTGCCGTGCGCCATGCCCATGGCCAGCGGTCCATGGTCCCGCAGGACGTTCTCGTGCGAGTCCCAGTTTCGGCGGGGAAAGCCGTTGTCGTTGCCACTCCAGATCTGCACGAAACGCACGCCACGCTCGAGGAGGCGTCGGGCGGTCAGGCATTTTCGTCCAAAGGCGTCCCGCTCCTCCTCGGCATTGATGCTCTTGGGCCACTGGCGTCGGCTGTCGTCGATGCCGTAGCGCTGGCGGACCGCCGCCGGTTCCTTTGAGAGGTCGAGCGCCTCCGGTGCGGCCAGCTGCATCTTCGCCGCGAGTTCGTAGCCGCGGATGCGCGCCTCGAGCCGGGGGTCCGATTCCCGGGTGGCGGCGTGGCCGCGGTTGAGGTCGTTGAGCAGGTGGAGGCCGGCGCGTTCGCTTTCTGGGGTGATGAAATCGTTCGGGGCGGCGAAGAGGTCGGCAATGGGCGTCTCGGTTCCCGGGTAAATGACGGTGCCCTGGTGCTGCGAAGGGAGAAACGCGGTGTCCCAGTTCTTCGGGCCGTTGGAGGCGAAGCCGCGGTGGTCGGGCAGCACGACGAACGTGGGCAGGTTGTCATTGAGACTGCCGAGTCCGTAACTCACCCAGCACCCGGCGCCGGGAAATCCGGGGGTCTGGAACCCGGTGGTTTGCAGCAGCGTGCCGGCGCTGTGCACCCCCGATTTTCCAACCATGTTGTGAATGAAAGCGATGTCGTCCACGCAGGCGCCGAGCGGGGCGACGACCTCACTGATCTGCTTGCCGCATTGCCCGTAGGGCTTGAACTCCCACACGGGGCGGAGCCAGGGACCGAGGCCGTCCTGAAAGGTCTCCACCTTTTCGCCAAAGTCGGACGGCTGTCCGTGGCGCTTGATCAACTCGGGCTTGAAGTCGAAGAGGTCGATGTGACTCGCGGCCCCGGCCATGAACAACTGCACGACCCGCTTGGCTTTGGGTGGGTGATGCAGAACGCCCGTGGTCGGGGTGAGGGACTGCGCGAAGAGGTCCCGGCCAAGCAGATTGGTCAGCGCGACGCCTCCGAGTCCGCCGCCGAACCGCCAGAGGAATTCGCGACGGGAAACCGGTGCCTGCGGCGTTGAGCGATGGAAGGGCGAGTTGTTTTTGAACATGGCCGGCGGGTCAGTCGACGAAGGCGAATTCGTTGAGATTGAGAAGGAGGCGACAGGCGTTCGCCCAGCCAAATTGTCCGGCGTAGGCCGCCAGGGTGGCCGATTCGATTTCCGTGGGCGACCGACCGAACGCCAACTGATAGGCGCGGTCGATCCGAGCCGCCGGCGTGCCGCCCTCCTGGGCGAGGCGGCTGGCAAAGGTCTGGCTCATCGCGACGACAAAGCGGTTGTTCATCAGGGCCAGCGCCTGCAGCGCGCCCCCGCTTTCATTGCGTTTTTCGACACTGAGCGACGGGTCGGCGCAATCCAGCGCGCTGAGGAGGGGCTGGGGCTGGGAGCGCACAATCATGCGGTAGATGGTGCGGCGATGGGAAGCCGGGTCGTTGGGATCGTACTCGCCATACCGGTAGTGAGGCGAATGGGTGGGCTGCTCCACGACAAAGTCCCGGTAGCTGGGACCTCCCGGGGTCAGGTCGAGTTTGCCTGTGACGAAGAGGATCGCGTCGCGCACCGCCTCGGCCTCGAGTCGCCGCGGGTTCATGCGCCACAAGAGACGGTTGTCGGCGTCAAGCGCGGTGGCGGCTTCGTGCCCGGCGGTGACGGTGGAGACTTGCCGATAGGCTGCGCTGGTCACGATCAGGCGGCTCAAGGATTTGAACGACTGGCCGCCGTCGCGGAATTCGACCGCCAGCCAGTCAAGGAGCTCCGGGTGGCTGGGCTTCTGACCCATGCGGCCAAAATCGTTGGGCGAGTCGACGATCGCCCTGCCAAAGTGATACTGCCAGACGCGGTTGACGATGGAGCGCCAGGTCAGCGGGTTTGCCGGGTCCGTCAGCCAGCGCGCGAGCGCGGCGCGGCGTTCGCCTTCAGGTGCGTCGTCGGCCACGCGAAATTCCGCCGGCACGCCCGGGATGATCGCCACCGCGCCGGGATGGGCGAGCTGCTTCGGGCTGTTCACGTCGCCCCGGTGAAGCACGTGGATGACGCGCGGTTTTCCGCCTTTGGCTCCGGTGCCGACAAAAGTGCCTTCACCCCGATGTACCGCCCCGGCGTAAACCGTGGCCTGGGCGGGCAGGCTCGCGAGTTCCTGATCGATCGCGGCGAGTTTGCCCAGGGCCTTGTCACGGAGCAATCGAAGCTCGGGGCCCATCGCCTGTTTGACGAGCTCCAGGCGATCGGCGGTCACAGCGACAATCCGGGCCTGCCGGGCGGACATGGCTTCCGGCGTGTTTCCATCGACCAGGTTCTCCAGTGTCCAGCGCGGTGCGAGGAAGTCTTCGACATCGGGAGCGGAGACCCCTGCACCGGTGGCCGCGTTGGCACCGGACGTGTCCCACACCTTCACCTCCGCGAGCGCGAAGAGGTACTCGAGTTTCACTTTCGACAGCAGCGTGGCGGTGATGCGGACGTAGCGGGCGGTGCGTCCCACCGGCCAGCTCAGGGGATCGACGCCCGGGTTGGGGACATCGGCGCCGGTGTGGTCGACGATGCGAACCACCGCCTCGCGAAAGAGCGGGTCGTCGGATAATTCGACTTTGAAGCGCAGCGGAAAGCCGCGGGCGTCGCGAGGCTTTCGCGGATCGCCCTGGGCGGCGAAGAGCTGAAGGCGATCGATGTTCACCGGGCGGCGAAGGTCGAGCTGCACCCAGCGCTCGGTCGCCGCGTTCGGGGCGGCGGGGCTTTGGTATCCGGTGAAGTTGACGGGTTCGGCCTGCGCGGCCTGGAGGCGCTTGATCTCGTCGTCGAGCGCAGCAATCGGCGCGCCGGCCTGCTGGGCGCCCAGGGTTTCCCAGGCGAAGACCTGGTCGAGCAGGCGTGTTTTGGTGGACTGCAACTCGCCGCGCTGCCACCCGATGGCCGGATCGAGGTCGTAATTCACGTCGGTGCGATCGAGCGCGGCAAAGACCGACTGGAGGCCGTAGTAGGTTTCCTGGGTCGCGAAGCGGTCGAACTTGTGGTCGTGGCAGCGGGCGCACTGCAGGGTGGTGCTGGTAAACGTGTTCATGGTGCTCGCCACCATGTCGTCACGGTCGAGGTTGCGGGCGATCTTGCCGTCGGTCTTGTCCTCCGCGACTTCGGCGTGGCCGATGAAGTCCCACGGTCCGGCCGCGATGAAACCGAGCGCCTCGACACCGTCACGCGTAAAGGGATACAACACGTCCCCGGCGATCTGCTCCTGCACGAAGCGACCGTAGGGCTTGTCCTGGTTGAAGGCGCGGATCACGTAGTCACGGTAGGGCCAGGCGTGGGGACGCGGCTTGTCCTTGTCGTAGCCGTGCGTCTCGCCGTAGTGGGCCACATCGAGCCAGTGACGCGCCCAGCGTTCGCCGTAGCGCGGAGAAGCCAGGTAGGCGTCGACCCTCCTTTCGTAGGCCTGCGGGTCGGTGTCGGCGAGGAACGCGGCCATTTCCTCGGGCGTGGGCGGCAGGCCGGTGAGATCAAAGCTGAGCCGGCGCAGCAAGGTGCGGCGGTCGGCCTCCGGCGAGGGCCGGAGTCCCTTTTCCGACAGGGTGGTTTGCAGGAAGCGATCGATGGGGTGGGAAGTTCCAGGGACCGAGGGTACGGCTGGCCGGGCGAGGGCCTTGAGCGACCACCAGTCGAGAGGATCCACTGCTTTGGCCGAGGGAGCGCGGGCGTCGGTTTCCCAGACGGCGCCCTGATCGATCCAGGCCCGAAGGATGCCGACTTCCTCGGTGGTCAGCGGAGTGCCTTTTTTCGGCATCTTCAGCTCGGGGTGGGTGTGGGCGACAAACTGGATCAGCGGGCTCGCGGCGCTGTTGCCTGGTAGGATGTTGGGACCGTAGGAGTCGCCCTCGTGGAGTGCGTTTTCCCGATCGTCCGCCCGCCACCCGCCCTTTTGTTTCTCCGGCCCGTGGCATTCCAGGCAGTGGGTGGTGAAGATCGGCTGCACGTCGGCCAGAAAGGTGACGGGGCGAGCGGCTGCGGCGGGGAGGGGTGGGCGCTCCGCCGTCTCCACCGCGTGCGCAGGCAGGTTCCAGGAAACCAATGCCGCCAGGATGCAGGGGAAAAAGCGGTTTGCGCCGCGCAGTGCCATGGCGGGGTGTTAAGGACAGGCGAGGCCGGGGGCAATTCGGCATTCGCCGACGGCGCATGATTGCACCGTGCAGGCGCGACGCAAATGGTCCCGAAGGCGAGTCAACCCGCTGTGTGCCAGAGGAGTAGCGGTGCTCCACCCCATCCCCGTTGCCGCCTACGGGGCCGCGTGTTTCTTGAACTCCGCGTGGAGGGCAGCTGCCAGCGAATTCCAGTCGGTGGCGGTGGGGGCGTGGAGTTTCTTGAACGCCTCCAGCGACTGGACGCAGACCTTGTTCCACTTGCCGTCGATCAAGGGGCTCTTGGACTTGTGGTCTTGGTTTTTATAGAGGCTCTTGATTTTAGCTTTGGGGTCGGGATCGGGGATGCGGCTGAGCCAGGATTGGACGAGTGCGGCATCACGGCAGGAGTCGCTTTGTGGCTTGGTCAGATCGCGGGCGCCGAGCAGTTTCTCGGCGGCGACGACCCGTGCTCCGTCCGTGGAAATCTTGAGCACATTGTCGGCTTCCACGGTGGAGAAAGTGCCGCTGAAGACGAGGGTGATCGGCGGGCCGTTCAGCAGCTCGCGAAGTGACAGGTTGACGGAGGCGACGGGGCCGGCCGGGGTCGAAAACCGGTAGGCGGAGGATGCCGGCAATTCGAGCGTGAGAGGCAGGGGTTGGTCGCCCACTCCGTCCGATTGAGCGTTGTCCCACTTTGCCTGGAGGCGGATGGCATCGGCCGCGACCGGGAGCAGGGGCGTCCGGCCCGTGGGTGATTCGTTCCAAGCGTTCGTGACCTTCGCGTCGGCCGGGGCCGTGTCGGCGACGGACGTGGCTTGGGGTATGAGGTCGATCCACGGCAGAATGAAGGGAGGTTTGAACCGGCGAACGATCTCTGCGAGCAGCCTGGCTGTGACGACGGGAAAGTGGCTGTAGTTCTTGTCGTTGCCTCCGAGAAGCTCGAAACCGAAATCGCGGAGCGGAGGTTGAACGGGTGCCGTGATTTGCTCGTAGGTCACGTCGGGCAGGTCCTTGCCCGTCGCATCCCGCACGTGGATGGGCCAGGCCTGAAACCCACTTTGGGTGCCGAACTCATAGACAAAACGCCAGATCGCCTTTGCGAGGGACTTTCCATAGATCCCATCGACGACGGACTTCTGCAGGGGAAGGGCGTCGTACTCCTTGTTGCCTCCCAGGTCGCGATAACAGGGCAGACGGCTGTGGTCGCAGATCTGCGAAAGGTAGAGCTGCAGTTTGCCGACGTCCTCCCCGCGAGGGAAGTCGGGCTTCTTCGCTTTGGTGGGAACCGGCGCGAGTTCTCGGGTGGAGACGGTGCAGGTCTTCTTTCGTTCACTGGGAAAATCTCCCCCCGAGAATGTCGCCTCCAGGGTCGCCGAGGCGCCGATCGTGGTGGTGGAAGCGAACACGTCGACGACGATGGAGTACGATTTGGCGCCGCGAACGAGCATCTCCTCCGGCCGGGTGACGGGCAACTCTGCCGGTCGTTTGGCGTTTGGGTCCGACTTGGCTGGAGCGGTCTCGTCCTCTTCCGGAGCGACCGTGCCGCCGGCGCTGGTGCCGAGGTCCTCGAATTTGGACCACTTTGCCCCGGTGATCCCGGCCTTGTTGTCCACCCGGAGTGAGAACCCGTTCCCGGTGAGCTTGAACCGGGCCTGGTCCGGGATGCGGACATTGTAGTTCACGATGAAGACGAGCGTGGACTTGCTGTAACCGCTCGTCTTGAGGTGCTGGTTGCCATCAGCCAGCAGGTACACCGAGCGGGGATTGGTATCCACCGGTTTCTGGCTGACGGGGATGGCGTACTCCATCCAGGGCTGCTCATTCTGGGTGCTGACGGTGACGGTGGGCTGGACCAGACGGACACTGTTGACCTCGCC
>JAEUGZ010000526.1 GCA_016794725.1 Opitutaceae bacterium
ACAACGCGCGCTCGATGCTGCCCTGGCATGGACGTTTCAGCCCGCGACCGCTCGAGGCACGCCGATCGGGGCCCGCGTCCGTCTTTCGTTTGAATTCGTCATGCCTCAGGTTGCAGCAATGGAACGCCACTAGAGGCTCAGCGGAGGCGCCGGCGTAGCCAGCTTTTGAAGCAAATGGGTGATACGCTGTTTGGAGTCATTGTTTCGCACCGCCATGGCATAAGCGGCTGGTTCACCCACTAGGTAGACTCGTTTCTTTCCTCGCGTGATGGCAGTATAGATCAAATTCCTCTGAAGCATCATGAAGTGGCCTTTGAGCAGCGGAATGATAACAACTGGATACTCGCTGCCTTGGGATTTGTGGATGCTGATGGCATACGCCAACGAGAGGTCTGAAAGGTCGGCTCGGGAAAATTCATGTGGATCGCCCTCGAACGTCGCGACGAGAGTGCCCGCATCAGGATCGGTGCTCTTCACCAACCCGATATCCCCGTTGAACAGGCTCTTGTCGTAGTTGTTCCGAAGTTGAATGACCTTGTCGCCGGGCCGGAACTCTACGCCGTTCCAGCGAATTGCTTGAGAGTTTGGGTTCAGATGGGCCTGAAGCTGCTGATTGAGATTCGCCACCCCGGCCAAGCCTTTGTGCATGGGAGAGAGTACCTGTACGTCGTGAACGGGATTCACCCAGGCGAGTGCTCGGGGAACGTAGTCCTGGCAGAGCGCCAGGATCTTTTTAACTGTGTCTTCCGGAGAGTCGGCAGGAATAAAGCAGAGGTCGCTCCACGATGGAATGCTAGAAACGTCGCGAATGGCCGGCGGAAGCGACGCATCACCTTCGTTGATGGCATGCGCTGTTGATACAATGGAGCTTTGTCCACTTTGCCGATAAATGACGTGAAGCCGGGTGACTGGGGCGCGCGAGGAAGAGATGATGTCTTTGAGGACGTTTCCTGGTCCGACGCTGGGAAGTTGATCTGTGTCTCCCACCAGAACAAGGTGAGCGCGATTGGGCACTGCCTGGAGAAGGGCCGAGGCCAGACGTGCATCGAGCATGGATGCTTCGTCGACTACCAGGAAATCGGTCGAGAGAGGGTGGGCGTCGTTGATCAAGAACCCGCCACCCGCGGGATCAAAACGAAGCAATCGATGTATCGTGGATGCGAATCCTCCGGTCGTTTCCGCAAGGCGTTGGGCCGCCCGCCCGGTGGGAGCAGCCAGCGTGACCCGGACTTTCTTGGCCTTGAGAATCTCCACCAAAGCCCGGATAATCGTGGTTTTGCCTGTGCCGGGGCCTCCTGTCAAAATGGAGACCTTGCATCCCAATGCTGTTTTGACTCCCGTCCGTTGCTGCTCCGCAAATGTGAAGCCGGCTTTGCCTTCGGCCCATTGCACGGCGGCGTCGATCTTGATGGCGGGTAGACCGGAAGGAGTACGTTCCAGTCGATCTATGGCTTGAGCGATCTTTTGCTCGAAACGGTGAGTAGCTGGAAGTTGGAGGAAGGCGGAGCCGGGGAGGGGAGTGCCCTCGTCAGTTGGCCGCGAACTCGGATGTCGCACGAGGTCGCGACGTTCCACCAGTGACTCAATCCGGACTTCGATGCGCGCGGTGCTTGTTTCCAAGAGCCCAGCAGCATAGTCGCGCAAGTCCGACTCCTGGTAGGCGGTGTGTCCTTCTTCTTGCAGCGTCTCCATCGCATAGACGATTCCAGCGTCGAGCCGGGCCGCGGAGTCGTTTGCGAAGCCAAGGTTGATTGCAATCTTGTCTGCGGTCTTGAAGCCGATTCCGTCGATCTCACGGGCGATGCGATACGGTTCGGATGAGATGATGCGTTGCGCACCCGAACCAAATTTCTTGATCACCTTCAGGCATTGGCTGGGACTGACGCCATAGGTCTGGAGGAAGATGTAGAGTTCTCGGAATGTACGTTGTTCCTCCCATGCAGTCTTGATTGCGAGGGCGCGTTTGGGACCGATTCCCGGTACTGTTCGAAGCTTGGCCGACTCCTCGCTCAGCACCCTCAAGGTGTCGGTGCCGAACTGGTCGACGATTTTTTCGGCGTAGACCTTTCCCACACCCGGAACGAGTCCGCTACCTAAGTACTTCCGAATTCCGTAGACGCTGGAAGGCAGTTCAGAACGAAATTGGGCAACTTTGAACTGATCGCCGTGATGGGCATGATGGGTCCATTCGCCCGTGAGGTGGAGTGTTTCACCGCATTGCACCCCGGGAAGCGTACCAACAATGGTCACGCGCAACGACTTTGGTTCGGATTCATCAACCTCGGGACGGAACTCAGCGATGGTGTAGTGATTCTCCTCATTGAAAAACAGCATGCGTTCAAGCACGCCAGTGATGCTCGTCGAGGCGCTGCGAGAAGAAAGGGGAGTTGCCAAAGCGAGAGGATGCTCGGAATGAGCGTGATCTTCAGCAAATGTATAAACGTGCATTTGCCAAGGCGCAGTGTGTTCGTAGAATCAGAACCATGGCACTTGTCCAAGAAGGCGCGCTGCCCCTCATTCAATTGGCGGTCACTCCGGTGATATTGATCACCGGTTTGGGTTCATTGCTGCTCACGATGACGAATCGGCTCGGCCGTGTGGTTGACCGGACGCGAATCTTGGCGGGGCAGGCTCGAACGGCGGATTCAGACGAACGAATCCATTTGGAATATCAGTTGAGGACGATGTTCCGACGAGCCAAGCTTGTTCGATTGGCGGTCACCTTGGCAGCGACAAGTATGTTCCTATCCGGGCTGCTTGTGGTCGTGATTTTTCTGAGTGCCTTGTTGGGAAAGGACCTTTCGGGGATCATTGTGGGGCTCTTCGTGACTGGCATTTTCTTTCTGCTCGGAGCGCTGGCGGTCTTCATCCGCGATATCTTTCTTTCCCTCGTTGCGGTGGGAAGCGAAGTCGAACGAGTTCTTGCGCCCCACGCGAATCTCAATCAGCCGGCCGCGAGCAAATCGCTACCCAATTCAAATAGATCCGAATAGACCCGGGTCGCGCCTTCGCGACGGAGTTCTTGACCGGTATGGGTACCGGTGGTGACGAGCCAACAGTCAAAGTTGCCGTTCAGACCCGTCTGGAGATCGAAGGGGGAGTCACCCACGAGTAGCGTGCTCCCGCTTTCCGCTTGAAGGTCGCGGAGTACTTGTGCCGAGAGCGCCGGATCTGGCTTCAGCCACGGTGTATCTCCGGCTCCGAACACGCTTTTGAGAAGGGGTGCTATGCCCAAATGCTGGCAAAGCGCGCGAGAAGCCGTTCCCACTTTATTGGTGAGCACTGCACACGTCACGCCCCGGTCACCAAGCGACTGAAGCAGTTCCTGGGCACCGGGAAACAACACGGCGTCGTCGAGCATGGTTCGATCAAAATAGGCTCGATAGATCCGCACTGCCTCCCCCAGTTGGTCGCGACGGACAAATCTCAGCATGGCATTTTCCAAGCCACCGCCCACTGCGTTTCGCACCTCTCCCAACGAAGGTTTGGGCAGCCCAAGCTGCGGCAGGGTGTGGCAGTAGCTTCGATGGATTGCTGAAAAGTGATCGAGAAGGGTTCCGTCGAGGTCGAACAACACAGTGCGATAGGTCATTGCGGTCGGTCCAAAGCGAAGTAAATGACCGGGCGGCGCAAGAAATTTGGCTTTGCGACCGAGCTGGGTTCCGTTGAGGTTTCGACTCAATGGCAGCACCGACTCACGTCACGAACGCTTGCGTCACGGCGCGCACAACCGGTGAATGCCTGCACCTGAATCTCTGCGGACATTGGAAGATCATTGAGCCGAGGCCGACCTTCGAATCGTTGATTGGCGTTCAAAAACCGGAGCGGCTCCTGATATCGACCGATGACCTCGAAAGCTGGGATGGAGCGCTCGTGTTATTCCTAGTCGAAGTGCTAAGGTGGGCCAAGGAGTATGGCATTGTTGCTGACCTCGCCCAAGTCCCACGTCAGGCACGGGAGATGGCCGAGGGTGTCTTGGGAGCATCTTCGTTGCCAAAACCTCCCGTACCCGCGCTGGGGCTGGCAACGGGTGTCGGACTTGCCACGGTAGATGTTTGGAGGAAGACTCGGGATATTGCGACGTTCATTGGTGAGTGTGTTTTTTCCGCCTCCCGGCTCTTCCGTCAGCCTCACCATTTTCGCTGGAACGACTGCCTGGCTGAAATGCAGAAGTGCGGAGCGATGGCATTGCCGATCGTCTCGCTGATCAGCTTGCTGGTCGGACTGATCATGGCCTACCAGGCGGCCGTACAACTCCGGCAGTTCGGTGCCGATATCTTTGTCGCCGACTTGGTCGGGCTCGCCGTGGTCCGAGAGATGGGACCCATGATGGCGGCAATCATCATGGCAGGCCGAACCGGCGCCGCATTTGCCGCGACCCTAGGCAACATGAAGGCCGGCGAGGAGATCGATGCCCTGGAGACCCTGGGAATTGCTCCTTTGGACTTTCTGGTCATGCCGCGACTGGTCGCGTTGGGTATCATGATGCCGTTGTTGACCCTTTATGCCAACCTCCTTGGTATCCTCGGAGGGATGGCGGTGGCAAAAGGTGTTCTGGAAATCCCTCCTGCCGCCTATTGGGTGGAAACCCAGAGCATTGTGGACCTATCGGATCTTTCGACCGGCTTGATCAAGGCCACCGTATTCGGTTTGCTGATCGGTCTTTCCGGCTGCCTTCGAGGGTTGCAGGCGGATCGGAGTGCTTCTGGCGTCGGCCAGGCCGCGACCTCAGCGGTGGTGACCTCGATCCTGCTTATCATTGTTGCGGACGCACTCTTTGCGGTGGTCTTCAATATTCTGGGATTCTAGCCGACGATGGACAACAAGACCTTCAGTACCACTGATGCAATTGAAGTCAAGAACTTGGAATGTGGATACGAGGGACGCGTGGTGCTTCGTGACGTGACCTTTTCCGTAAAGCGGGCGGAGATTTTCTTCATCATCGGTGGGTCTGGTTGCGGAAAGAGCACCTTGCTTCGACACCTGGTAGGCTTGAACAGGCCAACCGCCGGGGAAGTTCGTTTCTTTGGTCGATCCTTCATGGGTGCCGACCTTGAATCGCGACGGAACCTCCTCAAGACGTTCGGCGTGTTGTACCAAAGTGGCGCACTCTGGTCTTCGCTGACCTTGCGCGAGAATGTCGCCTTGCCACTTGAGGAATACACCCCTCTGTCGAAAGGTGATATTCACGACCTGGTGACGTTGAAACTGGCGCAAGTGGGATTGACCGGTTTCGACCACTATTTTCCTGCGGAGATCTCAGGCGGCATGAAAAAGCGTGCCGGGCTTGCCCGAGCTCTCGCCCTCGATCCTTCGATCGTCTTTTTTGATGAACCCTCTGCAGGGCTCGATCCGATCACTTCGCGAGAAATTGATGAATTGGTGGTCCAGGTTCGAGATGCATTAGGGACGACGTGCGTGGTGGTGTCGCATGAGTTGGACAGTATATTTCGTATTGGCGATCGCCTCATCATGCTGGACAAGGCCCAACAAGGGGTCATCGCCGAAGGCAAGCCCGCAGACTTGCGCGACTTGAGTGTCGATTCGCGGGTTAGTTCCTTTCTCCGCACTGATCGCGAACGGCGAGCCGCCCCGCATTGAATCGGTCATGCCTGCTCGCTATGCTGATTGGAAGTTGTCGTCGTCTGCTCCTTTAATGCCGTGAAGACCAAAATTAGTCCTGCAGTGGTCGGTATCTTCGTCCTCGGTGCCATGGTGTTGGCGCTTGCGGCGCTCTTTCTGTTTGGCGGAGTGAACTTTTTCGCGAAACCGCAGCGGTTTGTCGTCTACTTCAACGAGTCAATTCATGGACTCGACTTGGGTTCTCCGGTGAAGCTTCGCGGCGTTCGTCTGGGTAGAGTGGTCGACCTAAACATTCGTTACTCGGCATCGCAAAATCAGTCCGTTGTGGCGGTGGTTTGTGAACTGAGCCGGAATACGCTCACCGATGATCGAGGTGCTTTGATCGATGTTTCCGATCGCGGCGAATTGCAGAAGTTGATCGACCGGGGTATGCGTGCCCAATTGGGTGTCTTGGGACTCGCAACCGGACTTCTTTATGTTGAGCTGGATTTTGCCGATCCGTCGGAGTATCCGGCACCGGTGACCGACACCGTGGATCTGCGCTACGCCGTGGTTCCGGCCATGCCGTCGGCGATCTCTGAGTTTCAGGCCAACCTCACAGAGATTCTCAACGATCTGAAGCGGATCGACTTTGCAGGGCTGGGCAAGGAGGTGCGTGGGATTCTGGTCGATACGCGCAGGCAGATCAATGGGCTCGATCTCGCGGGACTTAGCCGAGAATGGACCAAGGCGGGTCGATCAGTCGACGCATTGGCGTCGTCGAAGGAAATTCCGCGAGCCTTGGGAAACCTCAACACAGTGTTGGATGACTTGCGGGCCACTCTCGGAAGAATTGACAGGGTGGTACAGCCGACGGCGAGCGAGTTGGCCTCCACACTGGCCCAGGCGAAAGAGACCTTGAGTGCCTTCAATACCGCTGCGCAGACTGCGCAGCAATTCATCGCTGCGCAAAGTGGGCTGGGAGAAGAAGCGGCACGGTCACTCAATCAACTGGGTGAGGCAGCGGCTTCGGTGCAACGGCTGGCTGACTATTTGGAACGGAATCCCAATGCGCTAATCTCCGGGCGCAAAGTACCCCGCTAGGCACGCGAGCTTTCCCTTTCCTATGAACTCACTTCTGACGATTCAGCGGTTCCATCAAGTTGCTTGGCTGTGGTGCCTGGCAATCTCGGGACTCGTTGCGGCAACACTGGGGGGGTGCTCGATCGTTCCTCCGCCGAAAGAGGATCCGACCCGGTATTATGTACTGACCTATCCAGAAGCGGCGCGTGCGCCCACCGGGTCGGATGCGGGGCTCGTCATTGGTATCGCCTCCATCGAAGTACCGTCGTACCTGCGCACCACAAAGAGCATGATCGTTCGTCGTACGGAGTACGAACTTCAGTACGACGAGTATGCGCGGTGGGCTGAGCCGATTGAGATCGGTTTACGAGGGCTCCTGAGAGAAGGACT
>JAEUGZ010000556.1 GCA_016794725.1 Opitutaceae bacterium
GACCTCGGGTCGCTGCACCCCGGGGCACCCGCAAGGGTGTGACCTTCGGCCGGGGTGTTAGGGCAATCAGCCGCGACCTCGGGTCGCTTCTCCTGGGCCACCCGCAGGGTTGACTCCTGGAGGGCGGTGCTCCGTCGCCGCGCTGCGCGACGGTTCACTTCGATTCTTCCGGGCACTACCGTTCTCCTTCACCGACACCCCGGAGAATCGGCAACGGTTGTAGGCGACAAAGCAACTCCCCTCCGCCCGAAGATTGAACCGGGATTTCGCCTGCTGAGCCTCGGTCGATCGCTTCGTTGACCGTGACCCTGCGTTGCCTACGCTGCGCCTCACGATGACGCCCGACCCCACCCGTCCGTTTTCCCGCGCTCCCTTTGTCACCACCCGGCGTCCGCTCTCCCGGCGGCGCTTTCTCCAGGGGGCCGGCGTTGCGCTTTCGCTCCCTTTTCTGGAATCCATGCTATCGGGAGTGGCGCGGGCGGCCAAGTCGGACAGCCCGCTCGCGCCGGGAGCGAAGCCCCGCCGCCTGCTCGCGGTCTGCAACAACCTGGGGCTCCTTGGTGATCAGTTCTTTCCGCAAGGAAGCGGTCTCGACTACGTCGCTTCGCCCTACTTGAAGCTCCTCCAGGACCATCGGGCGGACTTCAGCGTTTTCAGCGGCGTCTCCCATCCCAATGTCGACGGCGGGCACCCGGCGGACATCTGTTTCCTGACCGCCGCACCGCACCCGGGCAGTAGTTCGTTCCGCAACACGGTTTCTCTCGACCAGCACATCGCCGAACGGATTGGCACGCTCACCCGCTTCCCTTCGATCACCCTCGGCGTCAATACGCGTACACGCAGCCTCTCGTGGACCGGAACCGGCGTGGCCATTCCGCCCGAGGACAAGGCCTCGGAGGTCTTTAAACAATTGTTCATCCAGGGCTCTCCCCGCCAAGTCGAAGCCCAGCTTCGCCAGCTCGACAATGGGAGGAGCATCCTCGACACCCTCGCCGGCCAGACGCGCGAGCTCCAGCGGGGCGTGACCGCGCGCGACCGCGACCGCCTCGACCAGTACTTCACGAGCGTGCGCGACCTCGAGAACCGTCTCCTGGCTTCCCGCGGGTGGGAAACCAAACCCAAGCCGGTCGTCACGGCGACGCCACCGATCGACCCCACCAATCCCGCGGCCTACATGGAAAAGGTGAAGATCATGTACGACCTCGCGCGGCTGGCGTTCGAAACGGATTCAACGCGGACCATCACCTTGATGCTCGACAGCGTGAGCACCCCCGCGCTCGACCTTCCGGATACGACGATTACCGATGGCTACCACAATCTGTCGCATCACGGGAAGTCGGAGAAGAAACGCTCCGAACTCATCACCATCGACGAATGGCACATGAAACTGCTGGCCGGGCTCCTCGCCGACCTCAAGGCCGTCAAGGAGGCAGAGGATACGCTGCTCGACCGCACCATGGTCCTGTATGGTTCAAATTTCGGCGACGCCAACGCCCACACTTGTTTCAACATGCCCACCCTGCTCGCGGGCGGCGGCTTCCGCCATGGCCGGCATCACGCCTTCAGCACGACCAACAACTACCCCCTGCCCAACCTGTACGTGTCCATGCTTCAGCGCATGGGCATCGAGAGCGACACCTTTGCGTCCTCCACCGGAACCATGCGGGGGCTGGAGCTGGCATGAGCTGCAGCGCACGACTCCGGCTGGCCCTTGCGCTGTTCGTCCTGCCGCCGCTCGCCGGACTCGCCCGTGCGGCCCTGCCGGGCGTCGTGCTCGACTACACGGACCGGTATTGCTCGAGCTGTCACAATGACGAGGACAAAAAAGGTCGCCTCGATGTGGGGTCCCTCACATTGGCCCTCACCTCCAAGCCAGACCTTGAAACCTGGGTCAAGATCCACGACCGCCTCGCCGCAGGCGAAATGCCACCCGAAGAGAAGCCGCGTCCGGACGCCGCCGAAACCGCAGCCTTCCTCCAGGCGCTGCGCGATACGCTTGTCGCCCACGAAACCGAGCGCGTTCGCCGCGAAGGCCGTGCCACCCAGCGCCGCCTGAATGGCTACGAATACGAAAACGCCCTGCGCGATCTGCTCAGCGCACCGTGGCTGCAGATCCGCGGGCAGTTCCCGGATGATGGTGAATCCAATCGGTTCAACAAGATCGGTGAGGCCCTCGATGTCTCGCACGTTCATCTGGCCCGCTACCTCGCGGCGGCAGACTACGCGATCCGGCAGACCCTCTCCGTCCAGCTGGAACGTCCGCCGACCACCACCACGCGCCACTACGCCCGCGACCATCGCACCCTGACGAGCAAGTTCACCCCGAATCCCTTCAACAGCTCCCCGGATCGCATGACTTACCCCGTGCTGGGAGTGAAGCCCCAGCGCGACGTGCGCATGCTGGAGGCACCGTTGACCGTCGGGTCCGCCGACCCTGTCACACGCGAACTCGAGGCGGTCGGATGGGTCTCAAGCAACTACGTGACGGGTTTCACCTACCGCTGGGACGGTTTCCGCGCGCCTGTCGCGGGTCGGTACCGAATCCGATTCAGTGGATACACCCTGTGGGCCGCGCCGGGCGGGGTGACCCGCAGCTTCTCCCATGGCGATGACAAGGTGGGAACGCTCCGGCCGCCCAATCCCGCCACCCCCGACTACGATCAGATCTCCCCGGGTCGCACCGAGGAGCCGATCACCGTTTACACGCGCAACGGGCTGCTCAACCGCCGCGTGGGGTCGTTCGACCTCACACCCGAACCGGCGGTGCACGATCTAGGCGAAGTCTGGCTGCTCGCCAACGAAACCCTGGTGCCCGACGCCTCGCGCTTCTACCGCTCCCGGCCGGAGAAATTCCGCAATCCGCTGATGACACCCGAAGGCGCGCCGAGTGTGGCGTTTCGCTGGATGGAGGTCGAAGGGCCGCTCTACGACGATTTTACCACCGCCGGCTACCGGCTGCTCTTCGGCGATCTTCCCCTGGTTCGAGCCGACCCCGGCAGCTCCAGCCTGACCGTGCCGGTCATCGCCAGCGGGGACCGCCGCGAGGGGGGCCGCAATGCGGATCAACGCATTGAACCGTTGATGGAAGCGGCGGTCGATGTTGTCTCACCGGCGCCCCGGAGCGATGCCGAGCGGCTGCTCCGCACCTTCCTCGCCCGGGCCTATCGCCGGCCCGTGGTCGAGACGGACGTCCGGCGGTTCTTGTCCCTGTTTGACGAACGACACGGCGCCGGGCTCAGTTTTGCCGAAGCGATGGCCGCCGCCTACACCGCGATCCTGGCCTCGCCGGGGTTTGTCTTTCTCGAGGAGAAACCGGGTCGACTCGACGACCATGCCCTGGCGACGCGTCTGGCGCTCTTCCTTTGGAACTCGCCGCCCGACGCGTCCCTGCGCGCCAAGGCTGCACGCGGGGACCTCCACCGGCCGGAGGCGCTCCGCGCTGAAACCGAGCGTCTTCTCTCCGACCCAAGAGCCCAACGCTTTCGCGACGCGTTCCTCGACTACTGGATCGACCTGCGGAAGATCGAGGACTCCACGCCGTCCACGACGCTCTACAACGACTACTATCTCGATGACGCACTGGTCGAGGCCGCGGTTGCAGAGACCCGTTTGGTGTTTGAGGAAATGATTCGAGCAGACCTGCCGGCGCGCAGCATCGTGGATACGGACTTCACCTACCTCAACGAACGACTGGCGATGCACTATGGCATTCCGGGCGTCCGGGGGGTTGCCATGCGCCGGGTCGAACTCCCGCCGGACAGTCCCCGGGGTGGCTTCATGACGCAGGCCAGTGTGCTCAAGATCACGGCCAACGGGACGACCACCTCGCCCGTGCTCCGCGGCAAGTGGATCTTCGAGCGGATTCTCGGTCTCGACATCCCTCCGCCGCCCCCCGTCGCCGCCGTCGAACCCGACATCCGCGGTGCAGTCACTCTCCGCCAGCAACTTGAGAAGCATCGTTCTGACGCCAGTTGCGCCTCGTGTCACAAGAAAATAGATCCACCCGGTTTCGCCCTGGAGAGCTTTGACGTCATGGGCGGTTGGCGCGACCGCTACCGCGGAATCGATGAGACCAAAACCCCGGAAAGCGGACGCGGCAAGAATGGCCATGCCTTCGCCTTTCACCTCGGACTGCCGGTGGACGCCGCCGGCGAGCTGCCCGATGGCAGGGGATTCAAGGACGTGCGTGAGTTCAAACGTCTGCTGCTGGAGAACGAAGTCCCGTTTGCACGCAATCTGGCGAAGCAACTGGTCACTTACGCCACCGGCGCACCGGTGACGTTCGGCGATCGGATGGAGCTGGCCCGCATCCTCGAGCGCGCCGCGCCCAGCCGGTATGGGACTCGCTCCCTCATCCATGCGATTATTCAGAGCGATCTCTTCCAGCAGCGGTAGGGACCGCAGGAGCGACCCGCCCCGGTGCCTCCCTCTTCCTGAAGCTTGCCGCCACTCGGACCCGCGATCACGCTCCCGAGCGCGGCTGGCTTCCGAAGTCCTCGAGGTACTGCTCGACGACCCGTTTCAACGGGGGCGGCTGGGGCAGCCCGAGCGCGACGGCGCGCGAGCCCTCGACGGCGAGCGGCCAGTTGTCCACGATTTTTTGGATACGTGCGTCAAAGGCGTCCACGATCGGCCCGAGGGTCAGGCCGCGCTCGTCGGCCAGCTCGGTCAGGACGGCGTGGGCCAGCTGCGGGGTGACCCGGTGCGCCGGCAGACCAATGGCGCGGTCGTCACGAAACCGGTCCGCGGGCACGTCGTGCAGCGCGATGAGCGAGTCGATGACGGTGCGGTATCCGGTCATCGGATGGCACTGGGTGCGACGGACAGGCAGGCGGCAGGTCTCGCCATTGAGAGGCTCGCGAAACATGCCGCTGGCCCAGCTCGACGCGGCCGCGTTGGGTTTGCCCGGGCGCACAATCACGGTCGGCAGGCGCGCGGTACGTCCGTCGAGGAAGCCCTTGCGCGAGTAGTCGTTCACCATCAGCTCACAGATCGCCTTGGTCATGCCGTAGGTGGTCTGCGGCGTGAGCTTGGTGCGGTCGGTGTTGGGATCCTGCATCGCCTCACCGCCGAAGCAGGCAATGCTGCTGGCAAAGATCACGCGGGGACACCCGCCGGCGGCCCGGGCGGCCTCGAAGACATTGCGCCCGCCGTCGAGATTGACACGCAACGCATCATCGAAGCGCTCCTCGCACTCGCCGCTGACCATGGAGGCGAGGTGAAAAATGGAGGTGCCGGGAGCGGAGCCGACCGCCGCCATCACTGCGTCCCGCTGGCTGATGTCGCCCGTCACCTGCCGGACCCGAGCATCGGTCGCCGGTCGGTGAAAAAAGGCATCGAGCAGGACCACCTCGCGAATGGCCTCCCGGTCGCCGGAGGGGCCGACGAGCGCGCCGCGTTCCAGGAGCCGTTGACACAGTTGCGAGCCGAGAAATCCACCTCCGCCGGTGATGATGACTTTCATGGGTGACTCCACGCTGGGTGAGCAACGGGTCACCGTCCATCCTGAAGGCGAAGGCGCAGCGCGCGACGGTCGATCGATTTTTCTCACGCGAAGCCGCGAAGGCCGCGAAACGAGGCCCGGGGGTCCGTTCGACGGATGCGACGCCCATTCCTGCGGAGTCAGCGAACCATAGGCGTTAACTTTGAGAAATGAAGAGGTGGAGCCCCCCTTTTGTGTGCGTTGGATTGATGGAGGGCGTCGCTCCGACGACGCCGGTTGCGCGTTGCGTTCACCAAATACGTACCGACGTTGTCGTGCAGGGTTCGTCCCCCGGCGTCGACGGAGCGACGCCCTCCACCCGAACCAATCCTGCATGCATATCCTCGGTCGAGCTGAGGTCTCCACCTGCTTCTAAAGTTAACGCCCATGGGCCAGCGACCCCGCCAACAACAGGATCTCCTTCTTCGTGGTGAGGGTCACCCTCCTCGTCGCTCCTTCAGTTGACGCGCATGCGCGGCTGCGGGAGCGCCCTCCAACGATCCACCCTCAGCCGAGAAGTTCTTCCCCTTGGCGAAGCGAAAGGAGGTCTGGGGGCGGAGGCGCCTTGTTGGCTGGATCCTGCCTTTGCTGAGCATTGCCAACTCGAAGCCGGAGCCCCCTGACCTCGTTTCGCGGCTTCGCGCCTTCGCGTGAACCCCTGCCGGCACCGAGGCGCGTCCGCAAGGGACGGCCCTACAGGTCTCATACGGCAAGAGCCGCTTCGGCACGACTCTTCCTCAAGTCGACGCCTAGGGGTCGATGACCGCACCTCTACGCGCTGGCGCAACGGCTCGTTTCCAGTGGCCAAGCGCCCCACTCCCCACTGAACTGGCCCCCTCCTCAGATGAACGCACCACTCTCGGGTCAACGGATGGGTTTCGTCGGACTGGGCAACATGGGTCGCGCCATGGCGCGTCACCTCCATCACGCCGGCGCGGAGGTGGTGGTGTGGAACCGCAGCGCCGTCCCCGCCGAAGCAGCCGTCGCCCTCGGCATGCGCCGGGCCGCCTCCCTGTCCGACCTGGCGCGGGCGGTGGGTCCAGGGGTGATCTGCCTGAATCTGACCACGACCCAGGTGGTCGAAGAGGTCGTGTTTGGACCCAACGGGCTGATCGCCGGCCTCGATCCCGGGGCGCTGATCATTGATTTCGGCACCACGGGCGTTCCCGAAACCAAACAGTTCGCGTCCCGGGTCACCTGGGTCGACGCACCGGTTTCCGGCGGACAGGTGGGCGCTGAGGCCGCGGACCTCACCATCATGGCCGGCGGCACCGAGGCGGCCTTCCAGCGCGCGTTGCCGGTGCTCCAAATCGTCGGCCGGCGCGTCACCCACCTCGGACCGAATGGAGCGGGTCAGGTAACCAAACTCGCCAACCAGCTGATCGTGGCCCAGACGATCGACGCCGTCGCCCAGGCGCTCCGCCTCGCGGAACTCGCCGGCCTCGACGCCGCACAGGTGCGCGAGGCCCTGCTCGGCGGTTTCGCGGAAAGCCGCATCCTCAAACTCCACGGCGAACGCATGGCCCGCCGCGATTTCCAGGCCGGCGGCCGCGCCGAGCTCCAGCTCAAGGACGTGCGCCTGATTTGCGACCTGGCGGCCTCCGTCGGCTTTCACTCACCGACCCTCGACACCTGCCGCTCCCAATGGGAAACGCTCGTCCACGAAAAGGGATTGGGCGACGTGGACCACTCCGGGTTGTTCCTGCTCTACGAGGATCGTTGACCCGACCAGGTAGCAAAGGGCCAGGCTTGCAACACCTGACCGCTGACGTGGGTGGATGTAGAGGAACGCGAAACGCGTTTCTGGTTTGATCAGCCCAGGCGTCGAACTCACGGACACGAAAGCCGTTCCGGCTTCCGCTACTTCCGAGCCGCTGCCTGAATCTCCGGATCGGATGTAGAGGAACGCGGAACGCGTTTCTGGTTTGATCAGCCCAGGCGTCGAACTCACGGGCACGAAAGCCGTTCCGGCTTCCGTTACTTCCGAGCCGCTGCCTGAAACTCCGGATCGGACGTAGAGGAACGCGGAACGCTTTTCTGGTTTGATCAGCCCAGTCGTCGAACTCACGGGCACGAAAGCCGTTCCGGCTTCCGCTACTTCCGAGCCGCTGCCTGAAACTCCGGATCGGATGTAGAGGAACGCGGAACGCGTTTCTGGTTTGACCAGCCCAAGCGTCGAACTCACGGGCACGAAAGCCGTTCCGGCTTCCGCTACTTCCGAGCCGCTGCCTGAAACTCTGGATCGGATGTAGAGGAACGCGGAACGCGTTTCTGGATCCGGCTCAGGCATGCATCACCTGGCCGCCGTCGATGTTGAGGGTCTGGCCGGTGATGTTGCGGGCGTGATCGGACGCCAGAAAAACCGCCATCGCCGCGAATTCCGGCGGGGTCTGCCAGCGTCCGAGCGGTGAGACCTTGCGGATTTTCTCCTCGGCCCAGGTTTCGTAGTCCTTGCGCTCGGACGGAGGCAGGTGCTGCTGTCCCGCCGCCCAGACCGCCTGGTTGAGGTGGGTTTTCACCATGCCAGGGGAGAGCGCATTGACCCGAATACCATAGGGCGCGAAGTCCTTCGCGGCGCAATGGGTGAAGTTGATCAGCCCCGCCTTGGCCGCGCTATAAGGCGGGTCGGTCTGCGATCCCATCTGGCCGGCGACCGAGACCAGAAACAGCAGGGAACCGCGTCCGCGGGCGATGAGTTTGGGCGCGAAGGCATGGGCGACGTTCACCGCGCCGATCAGGTTGATCTCCAGCACGCGGGCCCAGTCGCCCGGCTCCAGGTTCCAGAAGGGAAATCCAAATTTCCCCGACCCCACCCCGACCGAGAAGACCACGTGATCGACGTCCCCCACCTTATCCGCGAAGGCACGCACCTCCTCGTAACAGGTCACATCCCCGGTCACACTTCCCTGCCCCGACGGCAAGGGGGGTGCCTTCGGGTCACGATCAAACGCCCAGACCCGGCACCGCTCCGCCACAAAGGCTTCGGCGATGGCCCGGCCAATTCCGTTGGCGGCGCCGATCACGGCGACGTTTTGACCATCGAGGTGAAGCTGCATGGGAGTAGGCACGAGGTGAAACGGGGAAACGAGTGCGGCTGGGGGGAGGAGCGACGGTCCGGCCCCCCTCACGATCCAACGGCGGGATGATCCTTTTCCAGCGGGGTCACCGGATCAATGAACAACCAAGCCAGCGCGCCGACACCGTAAATCGCAGCCGCAACCAGAAACGCCGTGGTCCACCCTTGCAGCGTCGGCGGCGCCTCGGCCGACACCTTGGTGCTGCTGAGGATGTAGCCCACCACCACGGGCCCGACTGCCCCGCCGAGGTTGCCCATCATGTTCATGCTGCCGGAGAGTGAACCGGCCAGCCGGCCGCCGACGTCCATGCACGCCGCCCAGTCCGGAGCCATGGCCAGGTCGTTGGCAAAACTCGCCAAGCCAATGGCGACCATGGCGAGCACCGGGTCGCTGATCCGCGTTGCCACGACCAGCAGCGAGCCGGCGAGGACGAGTCCCGTGCACGCCACCAGGCGCCGCGCCCGTCGCACATTGCCCGAGCGCTCGGCCAGGCGCTTCGCCGCCCAGCCTCCGACGAAGCAGCCCACCCCGCCAAAGAACAGCGGCAGCCCGGCCAGGACCGCGCTTTTCTCAAGCGAAACCCCGCGCGCTTCACGGAGGTAGGTCGGCAGCCAGGTGATATAAAAATACCAACCGTAGGACATGCAGAAATACTGGAGCCAGAGCAGCAGCACCGTCGGATTCGAACAGAGCCGGCCCCAGGGCACTTTGGCGTGACTCGGGGCGTTGCGCTCCGCGCCATCCAGCAACGCCAGCTCGGCCGCGTTGACCCCCGGGTGATCCGCCGGACGGTCGCGGAACCACCGATAAAAACCGATCGCCCAGAAGATTCCGAGCGCACCGAACAGCACGAACGCCGAGCGCCAGGTCATGTAGCCCAGCACCCACGCCACCAGCATCGGAGTGAACGCCCCGCCCCAGCGCGCACTCAGCCAGAGGATGCCCTGCGCCCGCACCCGCTCGCTCGAGGGCAGCCAGATGGTGAAGATCTTGGTGACATTCGGGAAGCACCCGGCCTCACCCACGCCAAAGAGAAACCGGCAGACGACCATGGAAAGAAAGTTCCAGGCCGCACCGGTGGCGGCGGTGAAGACCGACCACATCACGACCACCTTCATCAGGACGCTCCGCGGTCCGTAGCGGTCCCCCATCCATCCGCCGGGTACCTCGAACAGCGCATAGGACAGTGCAAACGCCGAGAACACCCAGCCCATCTGCGTTTCGGAAAACCCCAGGTCCTTGCGGATGCTCGGCGCCGCCTGAGAGATGCAGACCCGATCGATGTAGGTGATGATCGCCAGGAGGATCACGAAGCCCAACATCGTGTGACGCGCACGCGACGGGGCGGAGGCGGTGTGGGGTGGCACACCCGCAGTCGGTGCCCGGCCCGGCGCCCCCTGTCAACGCGACAGATCAGTCCCAAGCACAAACGGGAGGGGAAGTGAGGCGCGAAGGGAAGGCCGAAGGAAGCCCGCGCGACGGCAGGGGTTCACGCGAAGGCGCGAAGCCGCAAAGGGTGGTTGGGGCGGAGGTTGTGGTGCGGCGTTCCCGCGGTTGAGTCCGTGCAGCAACTCCACGACGGGTCCCGCTTCCGTAGTCCGATTTCTTCACGCAACGCCCATCCGCGCGGGGGCGGCGACCCATAGGCGTTAACTTAACCGCATTCAATGTCAGACGCACGAGGGGTCCAGGAGGAACCCGCAATCCGCGCTTGGCATTTAAGTCGCGGCAAACGCTCCACGAACCCCGGGAATTCCGGCTTCGAGTTGGCAATTCTCCGCAAAGACAAATACCAGCCAACAAGGCGCCTCCACTCCCGGGGTTCGTTCCGCTGCAGGGCTGGTGCGCGATGACCCCATGCTCCGGAGAGGAAGGGCAGACCCAAGACCCAGAAATCGCTTTACCTGTAGCGTGGGGAGTGCAATCGCAACGTTCTCTCCGGGTTCCTCCCCTCGCCACGAATGAAGTGACGGGCAGAGGGAGCGCCGGGCATCTCGGCCTTCGTAACGGTCCGGAATGTGGATCGTCTTTGACCCTGCGATCTCGGGCCAGCGGTTCGAATCCGCGCCACACGAAGCTCGTAGTGGACTTGTCGATCGCCCCAACTCCATCGGCCGGACCGCTCAGATCGAGACCTCCCCCGCCTCTGCAGAGACTGAACTCGCAACAACGAAGGGTGACTCAGTGAAGCAGCCATACAGGAACCGAACGTCGTAGCCAGCGGCCGGTCACGGCAACGCTTCGTCCACAACGGCCTCCGACGGTTGCACCGGCCGCAGTTCCGATCTGCGTACCCTTGGCGGAGCGAAACGAGGTCTGGGGGCGGAGGCGCCTTGTTGGCTGGATCGTGCCTTTGCTGAGAATTGCCAACTCGAAGCCGGAGCCCCCTGACCTCGTTTCGCGGCTTCGCGCCTTCGCGTGACCCCTGCCGATCGCATCACTCCGGTCCGGTCACGTTCGCGTCAATTCGTGGTCCACCTTTCTGGATCGAATTGCATTGGCGTGGATCCCTCTCAGGGCCCGCCGAAGCCGAGGTTGACCGGTTGGGTGCTGAGGGCCGGGGCCTTGGCCTTGTTGGTGGACGGAACCTCGGGACCGACAGGTTCGAATTTGGTGCCGCTGACCCAGACTTTGCCATTGCCGCCGAGGAAGAAACCGTAGGAGAGCGATTTGGCGTCCACGGGCACGTCGAGCACGATGGAATACTCCCTCCAGTCCGTGGTGCCCTTCGGCGCGCGATCCGCCATGTTGTCAAACTGGACTCCGGAACGACCCTCGGCATCGACCCGCAACCAGAGGTTGCCGCCCTTGGCCGCGTCTTCGGTTTTCATCCAGCCACTCATCCGTACCCGTTGACCGGCGTAGTTCTGACTGGAGATGGTCTGCATCATGCCTCCGAAATCATTGTCGGTCGAGTCCGTGGCCTGTGCGTAGGCGCTGGGCATGCCGCGAAACGATTGGTTCTGGTCCACGCCCACCGTGTAGGCGTTGGTCTTGCTGCCGTTCTTGTACCAGCCCTTG
Organism: Opitutaceae bacterium; assembly: GCA_016794725.1. Taxonomy (GTDB): domain Bacteria; phylum Verrucomicrobiota; class Verrucomicrobiia; order Opitutales; family Opitutaceae; genus UBA6669. The sequence continues at coordinate 11,581 of JAEUGZ010000556.1, forward strand.
GGGGCGGTCCGGGTCACGCCCGGCACCGGCGGTTCCTCCGCCTTGGTCGCCGGCGTTGGGGAGGGTGTGGCGACCACGACCTTCGGCGGGGGAGTCGCGGTGGCGGCGGCGATTTCCCGCTTCCGGCTTTCGGTCATGAGCACGGTCAGTTCCTCGACTTTGCTTTCGAGGTAGTCGCGGTCCTTGCTCAAAGTGGCCAGGGCCGTCTCGATTTTCTTGGAGCGCCCGCGTTCGTGCACGTAGGCCGTGATGGAGAGGGTGGTGATGACCGCGGCGGCGGTGATCAGCGTGAGGGTTTTGGCGGTGGTCATGGCGGCGAGGGTGGTGGTGGCGACAGCGGTTCCGGCGGTGGTAAGGGCGACCTGGGACAGCACCGCGCCGGAGATTTTTCCGGCGAGGGCGGCGGGTGCCGCCAGCGTGGCCTGGTGGGTGAGGGCGAGGCCCAGGGCGGCCTGGGTCGATTTCAATCCGTGCCTGCGCAGGGCGGCGTGAAGCTTCTCGAGCGCACGGTCCACGCGCATCCTGGCTGCATCCTCGGTGCTGCCGAGCACGGAGGCGATGGAGGCGTACGGTTGATTGGCAAAGAAGCGCAGGACGACGGCCTCGCGATCGACTTCGCTCAGTTCGTCCAGCGCCCGGTCGATGAAGGGACGAACAGCCTCCCAATCAACCGGGGAGGACGCGGTGGAATCGTCCTGCATAAGGTGGGCCTCCTGTTCCCGATGCCGCCGCCGGTGCTCGGAGCGGCGGGCCTTTTCGGCCACATTGCGCGTGGTGCGGTAGAGCCAGGCGACCACATTCGGGTGGGACGCGAGGGTCGTGGCCTGGCGGGCCACGGCGGTGAAGACTTCCTGGGCGACCTCCTCGGCCACCCGGTCATCGCCCGTCCGGCGCAGAGCGGTGAAGTAGACCAGGTTCAGGTGACGCTGGACAAACTCGGTGAACGCCCGTTCGGAGCGCTCGGACCCATAGCTGCGCAGCAGTTCGCCAGGTTCGGACATGTCACTGAGAAATACCCGGCGAATCCTCAACCGAACATGCTTTTTTCAGATTTCGGAGGTCGTGGACCCGCGCCAGGAAACCGCCCTCCGGGGATCGCACCCAGACTCCGGCTGTCGCGCCAGCGTACCAATTTCAGGGGAGCCAGCAGGGGGTTCACGCGAAGGCGCGAAGCTGCGAAACGAGGTCTGGGAGAGAACCTATCGGCTGAGGGGGGATCGTAGGAGGACGCTCCCGCGGACGCGCATGCGCTGACGCGGGAACGGCGCCTACAGCCCGAACGCAGGTATTTCCAGCGACTCGTCGTTAAATCGACGCCCGGGCTCAACCGCCGGAACGCCCCACCACAAACTCCACCCCACCGCCCTAACAACCCCCCCATTTAGCCGTATCGCCGGAGCGGGAAACCGACCCCACCGCCCCCCCCAACCGGGCCGCCCCC
>JAEUGZ010000600.1 GCA_016794725.1 Opitutaceae bacterium
CCCGCGTATCGGACAGAGCCGCACGTCGTCCGACTCCGGTTGATCCTGCAACCCCTTCCTTACACCGTTCCTTCGCGCCATGCCAACCGGCCACGATCCTTCCTCGGGTTCTCTTGCCGCCACCCCCTCACCCTGGCTGCCTGACCGGGGTGACGGCACCTACCGCAATCCGGTCTTGCACGCCGACTACTCGGATCCGGACGCGATTCGCGTGGGCGAGGACTATTGGCTCGTCGCGTCGAGTTTCTCCCACGTCCCTGGTCTGCCCATCCTGCACTCGCGCGACCTGGTGAACTGGGAAATCGTCGCCCACGCCCTGCCCCGACTTGTGCCTTCGGAGGTGTTTTCCCTGCCCCAGCATGGGAAAGGCGTCTGGGCACCCGCGATCCGGCACCACGCCGGCCGGTTTTGGATCTACTACCCGGACCCGGATTTCGGCCTCTACGTCATCACCGCGGCCGACCCGCGCGGCCCCTGGAGCGATCCGGTGCTCGTGCTCGGCGGCAAGGGTCTGATCGACCCGTGCCCGCTCTGGGATGACGACGGTCGCGTCTACCTGATTCACGGCTGGGCCAAGAGCCGTTCGGGCATCTGCAATCGTCTCACCCTGCTCGAACTCTCCACCGATGGCCTGCGGGTGGCAAAGGACCACGGCGTGCTGATCGACGGCGACCGGGTCGAGGTTCCCGGTTTCAGGACCCTCGAGGGGCCCAAACTCTATCAACGCGATGGCTGGACCTACATCTTCGCCCCGGCCGGCGGCGTCGAGGAGGGCTGGCAATCCGTCTTCCGCGCACGCCACATCCAGGGTCCCTACGAGCACCGCATCGTGCTCGCCCAGGGCAGTACCCCGATCAATGGCCCGCATCAGGGCGCGCTGGTCGACACGCCCGCGGGCGAAGCGTGGTTCCTGCACTTTCAGGACAAGGGCGCCTACGGTCGCATCGTGCACCTGCAGCCCGTGGTCTGGCATGACAGCTGGCCCGTGATGGGCGAGGACCCCGCGGGCACGGGCACCGGTCAGCCCGTCCTGCGCCATCGCAAACCCGGCACGCCAGCGCAATCCCCGTGTGCGCCGGCGACCAGCGACGGCTTTGACCGCGCATCCCTCGGTTTGCAGTGGCAATGGCAGGCGAACCCGCAGCCCGGATGGCACTCGCTCGTCGCGCGACCCGGCTGGCTCCGGCTCATCGCCCCGCTGCCACCAGCGGGCGGCAACCTCTTCAGCGCGCCTGCGCTCCTCCTGCAGAAGTTCCCGGCGGAGACGTTCAGCGCGACGGTGAAACTGGATGTCGCTGGCAACTCCCCTTCGGCCCTGCGCGCCGGCTTGCTTGTATTCGGTTTCGACTACGCCTGGCTCGGTGTCCGGGGTGGCAGCCTCACGCTGGTCACTTGCCACGATGCCGAAACCGGCACGGTCGAATACGAGCAGTCCGTGCTCATCACCCCGCCTCCGACCCTCTGGCTGCGCGTGACGGTTTCCAGCGGAGCTGTCTGCCGCTTTGCCTGGAGTGACGATGGCGAAGGCTTCCACGCAGTGGCTGCGCCGGAGTTCCGGGCACGCAAATCGCGCTGGGTCGGAGCCAAGATCGGCCTCTTCGCCGCGGGCGGGGGCGCAGCGGACTTCGATGACTTCGTCGTGAGCGCACCGCGCGAGTGAGCCTGCACCTCGCAAACCCACTCACCCGTTCCTCCAGGTCCGAACCTCGTGTCCCGTAGCGGAAGCCGGAACGGCTTTCGAGCGACCATTGCGCCTCCGGTTCCGTCACGGCCGCGAGACCGGTGCGGCCGGTTCATCGGCCGGATCCGGTCGCCTCTCCGCCCACGACTCGGCCTGCCCCACGCCCACAATGAATCCTCCTACACACCAGGCGAGCGCGAGGTTGGGCTGCAACGCCAGCGCTCGCTCGACGGCAGGCAAGGCGGATTCTGGTGACGTCCCTCGGGCGGTCTGGGTGCCCTCGATGCGATGACGTACTCCGGCAAGCCGCGCCCAGGCGACCGCCAAGCTAGGATCCAGCTCGACGGCGCGCTTGAAGTGGTGCTCAACCTGTCGGAGCACCTGAATGGCCTGCGAGGACCGCTCGCGGTATCTCACCTGCAATGACCGGCCGCGCAGAAACGCAGCGTAGGCCACTGCGTTTAGGGTGGTGTCCACGAGGGCCGGCATGATCATCTGATTCAGGATCTTCCCGGCAACGGGGACGGACCGCGGAGTCTCGCAGGAAACTTAGGCTGCCAACCCTGCTTTTGCCGGAGGCTTGCTCTTCCTCGACACCGCTAGGCACGCGCTCCCGATTCCGACACCCAGGTCCACGCCTGCATTGACTTATTCCGGGGCCGGTGGCGCACTCCTGTAGTCCCGCCACCCGAACCGCCATCCAAGCCTGTTGCCTGCGGTTTCGGTCCACGCTTTTCACCACCCGCCCTCTCGGACGTGAACCCTGGCATTGACCCGGAGCTCCACCGTGGGCGCCGGATCAAGCGCTGGAGACCGGTTCCGGTTCTTGAGTGCGACTTTCTCCGTCCACCCAACCCGCTCGATCCGCCCGCCTCCCCATGCCACTCGACCTGAAGACCCTCATTGAACCGAGCTCCATTTTTGCCGTCAAAGCCCTCTCACCCGGTCATCCGGTTTATCTCCTGGAGGGCTGGACGCTGGGCACCGGACTGGTGATCAAGCAGGAGAGCACGCTGGCCGCCAAAAACGTGAAAACCAATGCGATGATCATGCATGCGGTGAGTCCCGGCGCCACAGCCGTGCCGCTCAAGCCCGCGGAACTTCAGGCCCTGCGCTCCTGGGCCACCAGCAATCCCGATTCAACGGGCGGACGGGCGCTGGTCAGCGATCTCGGTCAAACCGGTACCTGGCTGAAAATGAACGCGGCGCAGGGTCTCATTGACCTCAAGGGCGCGGCCAACGCCGCCCTGGCCGGCGACAAATCGGATGTCCGTCTGATTGCCAAGGCACTCAACGCCCCGGGTGGCTTGGAGGCACTGGGCGCGATCATCGCAGCCGACGCCTTCAACTCAAACAACGACCGGTTCGCCTTCGATGGCATGGGCGGAATGAACTGGAACGGCGCCAGGCTCCAATGCCTCGCCAATGTCGGCAATGTCTTCGTGGCCTCGAGCAAATCGGGTGCCGCGACGCCCATCGGGCTTGATACCTGGGACCCCGGCTCGCAGCACAAGAACCTCCGCGAGGCACTGAATGAACAGCTTTCCCGCTGGCCGGGACGCATGCTGGCCGACGCCGCCAAGGCAGAACGCGTGACGTTCGCCAACATGGTGGTCGACGATCTGGAAATGGTGCTGGGTCCGCGGAACCGTAATTTTCTCGCCAAGGCCTTGGTCGGGACCGACCGCCTCGACAAACAGGCCAAACCCCGGGTGGTGACAGGCATCGAGGCCGGCGCCCAGAAAATCCGCGACTACCTGAAACACCGGTACGGCCCCGCCTCCCGCCAGACGTTGCCCGTGGGGCTCGCCCACCGCCTCGGCGCCTTGGGCTGGCTGAGCCGCTCAGATTTCCCATTGCTGGCGGCAAAGTGACCCAGTGGTCGAGCCGGGCCGGCGGTCGTGGGCTGGGCACGCTGACTCCGCGCCCCCAGCCCCCCCCGGCGGACCGGGATCCCGCTTGTCCTAGCCGGCTGGATGCGCACAGACGTCCCGCACCTGGGCACGCAGCCACCGATGCGCCGGGTCGGCATCCATGCGCGGGTGCCAGAGCAGTGAAACCGTGAACTCCGGCAGCGTCACCGGAAGGGGAAAACTGAACAGCCCGTCCCGCAGGTTGCCGGTGTGACGTTCGGGAACGGTGGCGATCAAATCGGAGCTGCGGACCAGCGCCACCGCCGTGGCAAAGCCGCTGACCACGGTTGCAATGACCCGCTCCAGTCCAAGGGGCACCAGGGCTTCATCGATCGGACCTTTGTCGAGCCCGTGTCGCGAAACGCTGATGTGCCGGCCGGCCGCAAAACGCGACGGCGTGATCCTGCCCTTGCTCAGGGCGTGACTCTTGGCCACGACACCCACCAGTCGATCGCGAAAAAGGGCCAGGGTTCGCACCTCCGGACCGATTTCGTGATCAACGACGCCGGTCTCCAGATCGACAGTCCCCTCCCGCAGCGGTGTGCTGTCCTTGTCCGGTTTTGTCACAAAACGCAGCCGCACGCCGGGCGCGACCCCCGCCACACGGGAAATGAGTTCAGGTCCAAAGTTCTCCGCGAACCCCTCGCTGGTCCGCAGCGTAAAGGTCCGCACCAGCTGGTCGAGCTTCGCATCCCTGGACGGCCGCAACACCGCCTCGATCTCCGGTACAAGTTGACTCACGCGTTCACGAAGTTCCATCGCGCGCGGAGTGGGCACCAGCCCGCGACCGGCGCGGACCAACAGGGGATCGCCCATGGTCTCACGCAGGCGCGCCAGCGCCCGGCTCATCGCCGAGGGACTGAGCCTCAGTCGCCGCGCCGCCCTGGCCACGCTGCCTTCCGTCAACAGTACGTCCAAGGTCACGAGCAGATTGAGATCGGGGTGGGTCATGGGGGATCGGCGACGTCCTTCCGGAATGGACTCAACCGGACATGGCGTCAAACGCACGAATAAAGTGCAAAGCGTGCGTCTTCCGCCATGCCAATTCATGCTCTAGGATAGGGCCACAGCCACATCCACGGTCGGCATCGTTCCGAATCCCCATGAAAATCACCCGCTCCCTTGCACCCCAGCACGGCGTCCACCGCGCCGTCGCAGCCTTTCCCTTCGGAGGGGCAACCGCGAGTCTGTCACTCTCGATGCTGCTCTCGTCCCTCGGGATCAGCATGGTTAACGTCAGTCTGCCCACGCTGGCCCAGGCATTTGCGGCCACGTTCCAGGACGTCCAATGGACGGTGCTCGCCTACCTCGTTACGCTCACCTCGGTCATCGTCAGCGCCGGGCGCCTGGGCGACCTCTGGGGACGTCGCCGTCTGCTCCTCGTCGGACTTCTCGTGTTCACCACGGGGTCGCTGCTCGGTGGCATGTCCCCTACCCTCGGGCTACTCATCGCAGCTCGCGCCGTCCAGGGGCTGGGGGCCGCCGTCATGATGGCCATGTCCCTCGCCCTGGTGGGTGAGACCGTTCCCAAGGCAAGGACGGGGGCCGCGATGGGATTGCTGGGGGCGATGTCCGCCACCGGGACCGCCCTGGGTCCCGCACTGGGGGGCGTTCTGATTTCCGGGTTCGGCTGGCCGGCCCTCCTACTAATCCATGTTCCGCTCGGGACACTGACCTTCCTGCTCGCGCGTCATTCGCTCCCCGCCGAACATCAGCCACCCAAGGCCGACCGGGCGGCCCTGGATCCTCTGGGCACGCTGCTGCTGGCTCTGACGCTCACGGCCTACGCGCTCGCGGTGACCTCGGGTCGCGGGCGTTTGGGCCCGGTCAATACGACCCTGCTGACCACCGCGGCGGTAGGTGCGGCGCTCTTCCTTTTCGCCGAAACGAAAGTCAAATCACCGATGATCCGTCTCGGGCTGTTCCGCGACCCCGTACTCAGCGCCGGACTGGCCGCGGGCACCCTTGTCTCCGTGGTGGTGATGTCGACGCTGGTCGTAGGCCCTTTCTATCTGACGCGCGCACTGGGACTCGATGCGGCCGAGGTGGGGCTTGTCCTGTCGGTCGGTCCCCTGGTCGCCGCCCTGTCCGGCGTACCAGCCGGTCGCCAGGTCGACCGCTTGGGGCCGGCCCTCGCCGCGCGGGTGGGCCTCGCGGGCATGGGAGCCGGCTGCCTTCTGCTCGCTGTCATGCCGGAGTCGCTCGGTGTCACCAGCTACCTCGGCTCCCTGGCGATCCTCACCGCCAGCTACGCGCTGTTCCAGGCGGCCACTACAACGGCCGTCATGGCCGACGTTCCCCAGGACCAGCGCGGTGTCCGTTCCGGACTGCTCAATTTGTCACGCAATCTGGGGCTCATCACCGGTGCATCGGTGATGGGCGCTGTCTTTACGCTCGCCTCGGCCACGCCGGATCTCGCCGTGGCGCCGCCGGACGCCATCGCCCGCGGCACGCGCATCACGTTCCTGGTCGGCGCGGGCCTGCTCGGGATCGCCCTCGGCATCGCCGTCATCCAGCGCCGTCAACCCGTCGGACTCCAGGCTGCGCCGGCCCGGTCACCGGGCTGAGCGGGTCGACGCGGGGCCCGAGCGGCACTTCCCAGGGAGAATGTGGCTTGGGACCGAGGGTCGCGACGCTGAGTCTAGTCCGGCGTGGCGGTGGCGTAGCACCGCACTTCAAAAAGAGCCGCGGGAATGCGTGCGGACGGGTGATCCAGTTCGACCGTCAGCAGACGGGTGGTGACAGGCTCTGCGAAAACCACCACGGCTCGCGTCTGATGTTGCTCCCGACCTTCGGCCACCAACCGTCCCGCTTCATCCCGGAGACGATACGAGGGGACGCAGAAGGGCATGCGGCTCTCCGGATGTCCCCAAAGCACGGTCTCCATCGGGTGGTCGAAATCGGTGTCGAACATCAATTCCACCCGGGCGAGACGTTGCGCCGACTCCCAGCGCAGGGCCAGCGCCGGACGCGGATCCGCGAAGTCCGCCACCCAGGCATTGGGTTGGTTCGTGGGCCGGGCCGTCCCGTTGACGACATTGCTAGCGCCATACGGGGTGAGAGGAGTCCCGAGGCGGAAGGCCAGATTCTGACCTGCCGGACGGCGCTTGGGCTGCCAAAATTCAAACGAATCCACCCCGATGTCCTCCGGCGGCGTTTGCACCGCGGACTTGGCCACCGCGAGGTTGACGGTGTGACACAACGAGAGCACCCCCGTGAGCCGTTGCTCGCTCGTGCGGAGTTGAATCTGGGCGCCGCCGAAGAAGCAGACGAAGGCATATCGGGCCTCCTGAAACGCGTGCGTAAAGGTCACCCGCACCGCCTGCCCCGCACCCGGCGAAAGCCGACACACCTGACGCTCCAGTGTCACATCGGGAGTGTGGTTGTCGACCCGGCTGCTCTGGCGCAATTCCACGCGCAGATCCGCGTCCGCCGCCACCTCCGCCCACACCGTGAAGTCCAGCGTCGTGCCCTGGCACACCGGCAGGAGCATCGCCCAGCCATCCTGCAACCCAATCAACGGTCCGTCCGCGGCGAGGGTCGACAGGCTCAACTCGCTCGTGGCGGTGATCCGCGCCTGGCGCGCCAGGTCCGCCTCGTCACGCAGCGCAAAGCCCGGAATGTGCTGACCCGTGCGCAGCAGGGCGCGTTGCAGTCCTTCCAGGCGAGCCGGCTCCGTCAGCGCGCGCGGTGTCAACGCGTCGCGCCGGCAAAGCGCCGCCGCCATGCCCACCGCCTGGCCGACATGCGCGCACGTCGCCATGACCCGACTCGAACCGAAGGCAACGTGGGTGGCGCTGATGATGCGCCCGGCGAGGAAGAGGTTGGCCAGGTTTCGGCTGTAAAGGCAGCGATAGGGAATTGGATACACTCCCTTGGCATGCCACTGGTTGCAGCCCGGCTTTTCACTGAAAACGCCGTCCGCCGGATGCAGATCGATCGACCACCCACCGAAGGCCACCGCGTCGGCCTGAAAGCGCTGCTCGACGACATCCTGCTGGCGCAGCAGGTAGTCGCCCTCAAAACGACGGCTTTCGCGCTTGCCGGGAATCGTACCCACCCATTCGAGCGTGAGATTGGCGGCCTCGGGAAATTGACCCGAGTTCTTGATGTGATTCCAGACGCCGTAGATGACGCGCCACAACTCCCATTTGATGTCCTCGGTCGCATGGACCGTGTCGAGCCGGCCGCCGTACTCGACCCACCAGAGCTTGCAGCCGTGCTCGCGGGTGTTGAACTGACGCCACCGCGGAATCCGGGTGATGTCGTTGAGGGCATAACTCGGAGGCGTGAAGGCGACCGGGCGTCCCGTGTCCTTGGAGTAGAAATAGAGCGAGTGACCCAGCAGCTCCCCGTAGTCGTGCGACGGAGCGAATTTCTCGCCAAACTCTCCGCGCGACTCCGCACCCATGCGAAAGGCCGCGCCCGCCATGAAGCCCAGCACGCCGTCGCCGGAGGCGTCACAGAAGAGGGGCGCAGCAAGCTCATAGAGCGTGGAGTTCTGGGAGCAGAACGCCCTCACGCTCCTGATCGTGTCGGAAGCGGATTTCGTGACCTCGAACACCGCGGTGTTCAGCAGCAACGTGATGTTCGGTTCGGCCACCACCTTTTCGAGCAGGAGTGTGTCGACGAGCAGCGGGTTCCCTTCGCGATTGCGAAACGTATTTTCGACGAGGATCTCGTCGATCACACCCCCCTCGCGTGCCCACCGGTTGTTGTTCCCCCTGTGCGATGTGGCCCCGAGGACCCACAGACGCACCTCACTCGACGCGTTCCCTCCCAAGACCTGCCGGTCCTGCCCGAGGATGACCCGGATTCCGGCGCGCGCCGCCGTGATGGCGGCACAAGTCCCCGCCAGGCCACCGCCCACGACCCCAAGGTCACTGGACAGGACC
>JAEUGZ010000083.1 GCA_016794725.1 Opitutaceae bacterium
CGCACAAGACCGACTTGTTTGCTGACAAACGTCGACGAGCCCATGCGCAGCGCCGTCGCCAACCACTGGTTCTTTGCCGTGGTCTGCGTCTTCATGAGGTAGGCCAGCACGGCGCGCCACACGGCCGAAACCCGCTCGTCCGTGCGTGCCTCGGCCGGAAGTCGCTTCAGGAGCGACTCCAGGTGAGCGGCCCAGCTTCGCTCCCCGTCGTCCGGGCTTCTTGGGGGCTCCCCGCCGCCCCGTCGGTCGAGCATCCTCTGTCGAAAATCCTCGCTGCCCAGCACCCAACCGCGATCGAGCGGAGGAAGCGGCTCCCCTTGCGTTCCCTGCCGACCTTGCCGCCCGCCCGTGACGGCGAGCGCGTGTCGATACGCCTCGATCCCGGGCCCACCGCCGGCCAGACCGGCGGCGGCGAGTCCGAGTGTCGGCAGGCACCACGACGGGCACACCTCCGGACGCGCGACAAACCGGAGGCTGCTGAACCCCTGTCCCCCCCGAGCCGCAGCGCGAAGTGACTCCGCATCGATGGCCTGGCACACGCGAGCCATCATCGCGCCCGGCTCCACCACCACCGATCGGTAGCGATCGTGAAACACCGAACCCATCCCAGGAAACTGGGCGGCAAGGCGCGCCGCCACCGTGGCCCACAGCCACTGCATCCCGACCGAGAGCGTGGGCTCGGGAGTCTGCAGCGCCAGGTACACCCGTCCGCCGCCCAGCTGCCAGGCATGAACGATCCAGCCGGAACGCACCGCTGCTTCCGACAAGCAGGCCTCGAACAAAGGGCCCACCTCCGCATCCCAGGAGGCCCGGAGACGAGCCGCCCGGTGCGTCACCAGGAAATCAGCCCCGGGATACTCGATGCGCGGTTGCCGTGGCATGGCGGCTCACCCCGCTCCCGACCGGGCGCGCTTTTCGTGGTTCAAGGGACACCTGCGCACGCCGCTTGTGATCATCGTGCACTCAGCGCAACACACGGGGTCGACCCGAGCAAGCCCGCGATGGTAAGAACCGTCCCCATGCTCTGGGAGCGACGCCATTTCTCGCGGGGACGGCGACCCCACCTCCACCGGAGTCCACCAGGCCCCGCCCGTCCAGCCGGCTACTTTTTTGGGACCACGCTGCTGCCGGACGGCCGCATGGACTGCCAGGCGACCATGCGCCAGTCGCCGTCCTCGTTGCGCCAGACCGACATGAACCGCAGCGAGACATCGGACCAAGTCCCACCTAGGCGTTTTCGCATGGTTTGAGCGCCAATGAGGATGACCACACCCTTGGCCGGTTCGAGCGTACGCACGTCGGCGGTGACCGCCTTTTCGTATGCAGTATCGCCCGCCAGCAGGTTCTTGACGTAGTCACCCTTGCTCTCGACGCGACCATCCGAGTGGACAAACACCAGCTCGTCCGACAGCACCCGGGCCAGAGCCGAGACATTGCCTGTCATCATGGCATCGAGCCGTTCCTGATCCGCCTTGAACACCGCCACGACCGCCGGATCCGCGGCCAGAAGCGGAGAAATCCACCCGAAACCCGCCACGAGCGCCAAAATCGAGAGGCGGAGGAAGTTCGTCATGCGGGCGAGGTTTGCATCATCAATGGACAAGGATCGTTGCGGATACAATCCACGAATGCGGACCCCCTCCCCAACCCCGGCAAAGTGTCATCCGGCCGATGACGCTCCCTGGGGGCACAAAGGGTGTCATCCCGCCGATGACACTTCGCCGGGGCACAAAAAGACCCCCGGCCTGTTCGGTCCGGGGGTCGGTGAAGGAGGGCGGGAGGACGTGAGGCCTACTGGCAGGCTTCGCATTCGCCGCCATTGCGCATCGCTTCGATGCTGCAGGCGAGCTTCTGCTCGGCGGTGAAGGCAGGCTTGGACGCGGCCGGTGCCGGCGCCGGGGCTGCGGCCTTGAAGTCCGAGATCGGGGAGTCGGCGATGACCGCTTCGGGCGCGGCGGCAACTTGAGACGGGCTGGTGCCGGTGCCGATACGGACCTCCTTCTTCGAAGCCACGGTGGCCTTCTCGATGTTGGAGGCGCCGAGCGTGCGCAGGTAGTACGTCGTCTTGAGACCGGCGTGCCAGGCATGCCGATACATGTGGCTCAGGTTCTTGAGATCCGGGACGCGGAGCCAGAGGTTCACGCTCTGCGACTGATCGATCCACTTCTGCCGGCGTGCGGCCGCATCCACCACCCACTTGGGATCGATGTCGAAGGCGGTGAGGTACTTGGCCTTCAGGTCCGACGGAATCGCCTCGATGTCCTTCAACTCGCCGTCGAAGTACTTCAGATTGTCGATCATCTCCTGGTTCCAGAGTCCGCGGGACTTGAGGTCCTTGACGAGGAACGGATTCAAAACGATGAACTCGCCCGATAGGTTCGATTTGACGAACAGGTTCTTGTAGGTGGGCTCGATGCAGGGCGACGTCGCCGTGATGTTCGAAATCGTGGCGGTCGGTGCGATCGCGAGCACGTTGCTGTTGCGCATACCCTGGGCGGCAATCTTCTGACGCAGCGGCGTCCAATCCAGGCGGCCCCCACGAGGGACTTCCACCGCGACTCCACGCTCCTGCTCAAGCAGGTCGATCGTGTCCTGAGGCAGCAGACCCCGGTCCCACTTCGAACCCGAGTACGTCGAGTACGTGCCGCGTTCGGCGGCGAGATCGGAGGACGCCTCGTAAGCGTAGTAGGCGATGGCTTCCATTGCCTCGTCATTGAACTCCACCGCCGCGGTGGAGGCGAAGGCATGGCCGCGCAGGTAGAGAGCGTGCGCCAGACCCATCACACCCAGCCCGATCGGCCGGTGACGCCGGTTGGAGGTCTCGGCCGCCTTGGTCGGGTAGAAGTTGATGTCGATGACATTGTCGAGCGCCCGCACTGCCAGGCGGATCGTCTCGCGCAGCTTGGCGTGGTCAAGCGAACCGTCGGGTAGAAGGTGGGTGTCGAGAATGACCGACCCGAGGTTGCACACCGCCGTCTCGTCGTTGGACGTGTTGAGCGTGATCTCGGTGCAAAGATTCGACGAGTGGATCACGCCGACATGATCCTGCGGGGAACGCACATTGCAGGCGTCCTTGAACGTAATCCACGGGTGGCCCGTTTCGAAGAGCATCGAGAGCATGCGCTTCCACAGTTCCAAGGCCTCGATCTTTTGTCCGAAGATCTTGCCCTCCTCCGCCAGCCGTTCGTAGCGAAGGTAGGCTTCCTCGAAGCGCTTTCCGTAGAGATCGTGCAGGTCCTTGACCTCGTTGGAGCGGAACAGCGTCCACGCGCCACGCGACTCCATGCGCTTCATGAACAAATCGGGAATCCAGTTCGCCGTGTTCATGTCGTGCGTGCGACGCCGGTCGTCGCCCGTGTTCTTCCTCAGCTCAAGGAACTCGAAAATATCGTTGTGCCAGGTCTCGAGGTACGCACAGCCCGAGCCCTTGCGCTTGCCGCCCTGATTGACGGCCACGAGCTGGTCGTTGTGCAGCTTGAGGAAGGGAATGACACCCTGGGACTCGCCATTGGTTCCACCAATGTAGGCACCGGTGCCGCGCACCGCGGTCCAGGATCCACCGAGGCCGCCGGCCCACTTGGACAACTGGGCGTTTTCGGCGATGCCGCGGTACATGATGCCTTCCAGCGAATCGTCAACGTAGTAAAGGTAGCACGACGAAAGCTGGGAGTGCAGGGTGCCGGAGTTGAACAGCGTCGGCGTCGAGCTGCAGAAGCGTCGGTTCTTGTAGAGGTCGTAGAGCCCGGTGATCCGGTTTTCGCGCTCCGCCGTCGGCTCCTCCAGGAAGAGACCCATGGCCACGCGCATCCAGAAAAACTGCGGCGTCTCAATGCGACGCGACGGTTTGCGGGTTTTGTCGATGATCAGGTAGCGATCGTAGAGCGTCTGGATGCCGAGGAAGTCGAACTCAAGGTCGGCCGACGGATCCAAGGCAGCACCCAACTTGGCGAGGTCGAGCTCAAGCAGGCGGGGGTTCAGGCGCTTGATGGCCACACCGTGGTCAAGGTACTTCTTGAACGCCCGTTGGTGAAAAGCGCGCAACGAACCAATGCCGTCGCGCACAATGTCCCAGCCCAGGACCTCCTCATAAATGTAGGTGAGCTGGATCCGGCCGGCAAACTTGGCAAAATCGGCGTCCCGTTCGATCAGCGTCTTCGAATTGAGGATGATCGTGGCGTCGAGATCGCGCTGGGCGATCTGGTCGAACACCGACCGACGCAGTTCGGCTTCGATCTGCTCATTGGTCAGACAAAGATCGAGTCCGATCCGGGCAAATTCGATGCGTTTGCGCAGATCAATGCCATCCCAGAAATACGTTTCCCCATTCGCACGTTTGACCACGACCATGGTCTCCTGGCCGGGGGCATGCGGCACCGCAGCGGCAGCCTCGGCGCTCGGCTCCTGGGTGGGCAGCGAAACGTCACGGGCAACAGCGCGTTCGGCCCGGTAAAGGATGTAGGCTTCAGCCACCTTGTAGTGGCCCGCCTTCATCAGCTCCTCCTGCACCATGTCCTGAATCTCCTCGATGTGGACAAAGGTCTGCTTCGAGGCATGCACCCGGGCGGCGACCGCCTGCGTGATTCCAACCGCGGGCGATGAATCACGCTGCAGCGACAGGAAGGATTTCCGGATGGCGATCTCGATTTTCTGTTCCACGAAGGGGACCACCTGGTGATTGCGACGGATGACGCGGATATGGCTCGGCGAAGCCGACGAGCGATCCACCGCGAGCTTTCGGCTCCGGTTCAGGAGCAGGCTCTTCGCCACGTCGTAGGCATTGTTGTCGACCAGTGTCTTCTCGATCAGCTCATACAGCGCGTTCAACGTCAGGCGCAGGGGAGATTGCCGGCGCGCCTGCGTGGTCAGCGTGGCTACGAGCTCGCGCACAATTCCCACCACCCAACCGCGGTTGGCCGCGGTGAAGATGTCACGCTCTCCGCGGGCCAGCAGCACATTCGTCAACGCCTTGCCAAGGGTGTCCGCCACTTCATTGGCATCAAAACGCTCCTCACCATGCGGACAGAGCAAGGTGATCTCAGGAACAGACAGCGCCTCGGTCGCCAGCAGGTCACGCCAGGCGTAATGGGGTTTCTTTTCGACGGGAGTGTGGACAGTGCGCTTGAGCGCGAGGTCGTGGGAGAGCGAGGGATTCATCCGAGGTGAGAAGGAAGGCGCGGGCAGGCGGGCAAACGATGAGCGGGACAGGAGTCGAAAACAGCGGGCGGTGAAAAACGAATGGACAGAAGAAAAACGGCGAAACGAACGGGCGAAAACGAAAGGGAAAACTCGGGAAACCAACGCCTCTCCAAGCCGTCACCGCGAGTCGAGTGACTCACGTGATCATGGGGCCGAGCGCAGAAGATGGGACGAGGCGAAGGAAGAGGTGCGGGAACGACGAAAAAAACAGCGGTTGCGGGTGCAGGCGGCGTGGTGGCAAGAGACGGCGACGGCGTTCCGATGCAGGGTCTTTGATTCGCGGGGGAAAACACAGTCGCCGAGCCCCGATGCCGTCAAGCGTACGTGTACAGAATTTTCCAGATTTTCACCACCGGTAGAGGGCACTTTGGCACGCAACCACAACCCATAGTGGTCCCGGCCGATCTTTGGGCAGGGGAATTCCCCTAGAAAATCGACGAAAAGCGGACGAAAAGGCGATCCCGGGATCAAACACGAGCGTGACACGACAGGCTGGAACGATGGCGACGCAACGAGAGCACAGCACGGGCCCCGGCATGGGGAGAAAAATGTTCGCGGGATTCGCAGCTTTCGCCGGCTCAAGCGGATGCGATGGAACCGAGAGTTTTGCGACGTCGCCCCCAAGCCCCGCGAGCGGGTTCGACGCGCAAGGCCCGAAGGGTCAATCTCAAATCAGAGCGCCGCGCCAAAAAATCGACACATTGGACCTGCCGACGGCGACGCGATTTTCCCCGGCCGTCAACGTGAACAATGGCGGGCGGTGGGAGAGCCGGGCCTTTCTTTCAATCGCGATTCGTTCGCCCCCGTTTCGCGACGCAGTGAAACCGAAGGACCCGTAGGCAAAGCGGCAAGGCCACGCGTTCCACGCTTGCGCTGGGAAACGCGGCCGCCGTCGTAGGAGGAGTGATTCTGGCGGTTTCTGATTTCAGCGAGATCCTGCACATCACGCTCTTTACCCTGGGCGTGGCCGCGCTCGGGACCGCCTTGATCCTGCCCGGTGGAATCGCGCTGGGCTGGCTGCTGGCGCGCAAGCGCTGGCCGGGAAAGGCGCTCGTTGAAACCGCGGTCGCGCTGCCCTTGGTCGTGCCACCGGTGGCCACCGGCTTGATCTTGCTCAAGGTTTTTGGTCGGCGCGGTCCCGTGGGAGGCTGGCTCGAAGGCACGCTGGGACTGGAAATTGTCTTCACCTGGCGCGCCGTGGTCCTGGCCGCCGCCGTGATGGCGCTGCCACTGTTGGTCCGCACCGCGCGGGTGGCATTCGAAGAAGTGCCGCTGCGGCTCGAACAGGTCGCTCGCACCCTCGGCGCCGGACCGTGGCGCGTGTTCTTCACGGTGTCGCTCCCGCTCGCCGCCCGCGGGCTGTGGGCCGGTGGCGTGCTCGCCTTCGCCCGCGCGCTCGGGGAATTTGGAGCGACCGTGATGGTGGCGGGATTCATCCCGGGTCAAACCGTGACCCTCGCACTGGGAATCTATCACCATGTCCAGCTTGGCCAGGACGATCGCGCCTTTGTCCTGCTCGCCATTTCAATCAGTCTGGCGTTCGCCGCCGTCGCGCTCAGTGAAACGCTCTTGCGGGGCCGCAATCGTTCGCGAGCCGAATGATCGCCGGATCATCCTCCACTTTTCCGCTTTCCGCCGTCGAACCGCCGACGTCATGCTAACGTCATGAAACTGGTCCTGGAGCGGGTGCAGTCGTCCGCCGGGGTATTCACCCTCGACGTCGACCTGACGCTGAGCAGTCGCGCCGTGGGACTTTTTGGCGATTCCGGAGCGGGCAAAACCACGTTGCTGGAACTGATCGCCGGACTGCGCCGCCCTCAGTCCGGAATCATCCGGCTCGACGACCAGGTGCTGGACAATCCCTCACACCGCATTCACGTGGCGCCCGAGGCTCGCGGCATCGGCTACCTGCCGCAGGACGGCGCCCTGTTTCCACACCTCTCGGTGCGGAAGAACCTCGACTACGGGCGGCGCCGCCCCCGGGAGGCGCGCCGGTCCACCCTCACCCTCGAGGCCACGCTCGACGCCCTCGACATCGCAGATCTCCTGGATCGCCACGTTTCCGGACTGTCGGGCGGGGAGCGCCAACGCGTCGCCCTTGCCCGCGCCTTGCTCGCCTCACCCCGGCTGTTGTTGCTGGACGAGCCGCTCAGCAGTCTCGACGACGCACACAAACGGGCGATTCTTCCGTGCCTGACCCGGATCCGCGACGAGTTCGGCGTGCCGCTGCTCTATGTCAGCCACGCCGCAGACGAACTCTTTGCGCTGTGCGACCACATCGTCGTGCTGCACCGCGGCACGGTCCGCTCCAGTGGTCCCCCGAACACGGTCTTCGAAAAAGTCACGCTGACGGGTCACCGGCTCGTCCATCGTTCACCGCTCTGAAGCGGCTCCCGGGGTCCAGGCCACCCAAAGCGTGCCCGCAAACTCCGCCGTAGTGCAGACGCGTCAACCTCAGCGCTATCCGAAGACGCCGTCTGCTGGAGGTGGGGTCGCCGACCCCGCGGGGATGAGCTTCGCGTAAAGAAACGGGACCACGGAGGCGGGACCGGTTGGTCCCGTCACGGCCTCAGCGAGGCCACCTCCAACGGAACCGCTCCGGTTTCCCCATTCCGGTCCCTTGAGTTGACCCGCATGCGCTGTCGCGGGAATCGTGACTGCCTTCGTCTCAGAGTTCGTCGTCGTGGGCGACTTCCAGGGCCGATGCCTTCTGGTACTCGGTCACGCGACCCTCAAAGAAATTCTGCTCCTTCTTGATGTCCATCATCTCAGCCAGCCACGGAAGCGGGTTCTTGACCCCGGGGCTCAAGGCCGCGAGTCCGGTGCCTTCGAGGCGCCGGTCCGCGATGTAGTCGATGTACTGGAGAAACTCGTCGATCGCGAGGCCGACCGCGTTGACCGGCAGGCAGTCGCGGATGAAGTCCTTTTCCAGCTGCACCGCCTCCGCCATGGTGGCGCGCAGCTCCTCTTTGAACTCCACCGTCCAGATCTCCCGGTTCTCCTCGATGAGATCCATGAAGAGATTGCGGAAGACCTCGATGTGATTGCTCTCGTCCCGCAGCGTGTAGCGGAACATCTGCCCGATGCCCGGGAACTTGTTCTGCCGGTAGAGGGAGAGCACCATGCCAAAGAGGCCGTAAAACTGGGTGCCCTCCATGCACTGGCCGAAGACAAAAATGTTTTTGGCGAGCAGCCGTTTGTGCTCCGATTTGGTCAGGTCGAGGTCGCGGCGCAGGTCCTTGGAGATCTTGGTGACGAACTCGTTCTTCTTCACGATCGTCTGCACGTCCTCGAACATCGCCTCGCACTCATGCGGGTTGATGCCAAGTGACGAGATCATGTAGAGCAGCGAGTCGGCGTGGATGTTCTCCTCGTGGGCGTGACGACCGAGGACAAGCTTGAGCTCGGGGGCCGTCACCAGCTCGCGCACCACATGCTGGATGTTGTCGCCGACAATGCCCTCAGCGGCCGAAAAGTAACCGATGCCCATGCGGATGATCCAACGCTCGACATCCGACACCAGCTTGGGATCGCGCCATTGCTCGATGTCCTTGCCCATCGGGATGTCCTCCGGCTCCCAGTGGTTGGCCTTCATCTTGCGATAGAGATCGTACGCCCACTGGTACTTCAGCGGGAGCAGATTGAAGGTCATGGTCTCGCGACCATTGATGACCTTCTTGGCCGCAAAGGCCGCTTCGGCCTTGTCCTGATCGAGGACGAACGTCTTGGAACCAACCGTGAATGTCTTGTGCATCGAGCGAACCGGAGAATTGAGTGACGAAAAAGGGGCAGAGCGAACAGGTCCCCACCCACGAGAACAAAGGGATCGAGCATTCCGGCCACGAAAAACAACCGGAACTTATCAACACCTTATCAACCACAACCCGTAGTATGAAACCTCCCGACTGGCCACAACCTATGGTAACGGGTCGGAACTCCGTCAAATCGAATTCTGAGATTTGCGCACCGAACCGGACGCGGTTGAAGCTGGCGAGGGATCCGCCAGAACAGTCGCGGCGCCCGAAATCACGGCGAGCGCGGTTCGATGCCTCGGCGCGCTTGCCTCGGCTCGACGCGCGCCCACCATCGGGCCGCGCATGATTCAATCGTTCGTCTTCAGCGACGGCAAACTGGTCGGCCGGGACCTCGAGATCGAAGCCCTCCGGCTCGTGCGGGCCGACAAGGGCCTGATCCTGTGGGTCGACCTGCAAAACCCCACCGAGGAGGAGATCAAGACGATCCTGGAAGGGGTGTTCCAGTTTCACCCGCTGGCCATCGAAGACTGCCGCGCCCCGAGTTCGCTGCCCAAATCGGAAGACTACGAGGAGTACCTGTTTCTCGTCACCCACGCCGTCGATTTTACCCGCACCGAAAAGTTCAATACAACCGAGCTCGACCTGTTTCTCGGCAAGGACTTCCTCGTGACCTACCACGTCACACCGCTCAAATCGATCGCCTCCACGATCGACCGGTGCGTGAAAGCGACGGGCGTGGTCGCACGGGGACCGGACCGGCTGGCCCATTTCATCATCGACGCCCTGGTCGACCACTTCAAACCCGTCACCGATGAGTTGCGCGCCGAACTGGAGGAGATCGAGGAGTCCGTGCTCACCGCCTCCGACGCCAGCCTGACCACGCAGCTGCTTCAGGTGCGCAGCGAGATTGCCCTGCTCCGGCAGATTGTGCGACCGCAGCGCGACATGATCTCCCGCCTCGCCCGCGGTGATTCCAAGATGATCCGGGCCATCATGCTGCCCTACTTTCGCGATCTGCGCGACAATCTGATCCGCATCGACGAGACCGCCGCCTCGTTCGCCGACCAGTTGCTGATCTCGTTCGATCTCTACCTGAACAAATCCGGCTTCCAGGCAAACGAAGGCATCAAGGCACTGACCGCCCTCACCGCCATCAGCCTGCCCGCGACCATTGTCGGCACCTGGTACGGCATGAACTTCGAGCACATGCCTGAACTCAAGTCGCCCTATGGCTACCCCGGCGTCATTGTGCTCACGCTGATTCTCACCGTGTTGATGTGGCGCTGGTGCAAACGGCGCCGCTGGATCTGAATCGGGAGCCCCCTCCGATGATCACGACCCTCGTTTTTCGAGACACGCGTTTTGCGCACCAGAACCCGCCGGTGGAGTCGCTCGCGGCCCTGCGGGCGGAAGCCGGGGTCCTGATCTGGGTCGATCTCTCGGAGCCGACGGACGACGAAATCAAGCAGATCCTCGAAACGACGTTTGCCTTCCACCCGCTGGCCATCGAGGACTGCGTGGCGGACTCTCCTTTTCCCAAACTCGAGGAGTACGACGACTACCTCTACCTGGTCATGCACGCGGTGGCGTCGACGGAGAAAAAACACTTCACCACCACCGAGGTGGACATCTTTCTCGGCCGGAACTTCCTGGTCACATTTCACCGGCACCCCCTGCGCCCCATCCAGGCCACCCTCGAACGCTACAGCCGCACGACCGGAGTTCAGGTGCGCGGCCCCGACCGGTTCGCCCACAGCATCCTCGATCTGATCGTGGAGGCCTACCAGCCCGCCATGGACAAGCTGCACCAGGAACTCGAGGCGATCGAGGAAGGGGTGCTCAAGGACATTTCGGCCGACGACCTCTTTCCTCGGGTGGTCGCGTTGCGCAAGCAGTTGTCCGCGCTCCGCCAGATCGTGCGACCGCAACGCGAAATCGCCACCAACCTGGCTGAGGGGAAAACCAAACTCATCCGGTCGGTCATGGTGCCGTACCTGCGCGACCTGTCCGAGGACCTCGTCCGGATTGAAACCCAGGCGAGCGCCTGGGCCGAACAGCTCATTCTTTCCTTCCGGGTCTATCTCAACAAATCCAGCCACGAGGCCAATGCCGGCATCCGCGTGTTGACCGGGATCACCGCGTTGACCATCCCGGTGCTGCTCGTGAGCGGCTGGTTCGGCATGAACTTCGAGCACATGTACGAACTCGGCAGCAAACACGGCTACCTGGCCTCCGCCGCCCTCACCCTCGCGGGCACCGTCGGCATGCTGGCCTTCATGCGCCGGAAGCACTGGCTCTAGCCGGAGGAACGATTATTCACCCTCGGGCGCCCGGGGCAGCACCAGAGGCGCACCGGTCCGCGGGTGCGGGAGCACCTCGAGGTGGGGGCCGTAGACCGGCGCCAGCACCTCGGCGCGCAGCACCTCGGCCGGGGTGCCCACGGCCCGGAGCCGGCCTCCGGCGAGCAGGGCCACCCGGTCGGCACAGGGCGACACCAGGGCGAGGTCATGCACAGTCAGCACCACCGCCAGACCGTCAACCCGGGCAAGGGCCCGCACCAGCCCGAGTAGCTCCGCCTGATAGTGAAGATCCAGGTACGTGGCCGGCTCGTCCAGCAGCATGATCCGCGGGGTCTGCGCCAGAGCCCGGGCCAGCAACACCCGGCGAACCTCGCCGCCGGAAAGCGTGGACACGCTGCGACCAGCCAGCCCGGTCACCCCCATGCGCTCCATCGCCCGCCGCACTGACCGGCCGTCGTCCGCGGTGTAGGCATGAAACCAGCCCCGGTGCGGAGCCCGGCCGAGCGACACCGCCTCCGCCACGGTCAATGGCCACGCCGTCTGTACCGCCCGCTGAGGGGCCAGCGCCACCGCCCGCGCCACCTCGCGCGCCGGGCGTTCCCAGATGGAACGGCCCTCCAGCCGGACCTCGCCGGCGATCGGCGCCAGCAGCCGGCCCAGTGTGTGCAGGAGCGTGGTCTTGCCCGATCCGTTGGGGCCGATCAGGGCCAGCACCTCGCCGGATCGGATCGGCAGTGACACGTCGGATACCACCGGACACCCGCCATAGCCGCAGGTGAGCCCCTGCGCTTCCAGCACCACGCTCATGCCAGCCGCCCCCCGCGGCGTCGGAGGAGATAGAGGAAAAAGGGACCGCCCAGCGCAGCCGTGACAATGCCCACCGGCACTTCGACCGGGGCGAGCGCACTGCGCGCCCCGATGTCCGCCCACACGAGCAGGATCGCCCCGAGCAGCGCACTGGCCACGAGCAGGCGGCGGTGGCCGGCACCGAACAGGAGGCGGGCAATGTGCGGGGCGATCAGACCGACAAATCCAATGATGCCGCTGACCGCCACGGCCACACCGGCCGCCAGGGTCGCCGCCGCAATCACGCCAATGCGCACGCGTCGCACGGGCAATCCCAGGCTGCTCGCAGTCTCTTCACCCAAGGTGAGCGCGTCGAGGGGCCGGGCCATGAACCACAGCGCCACAAAACTCACGGCAAAGTAGGGCCACGACACCGCCACATGCGCCCAGCTGCGGCCGGAAAAGCTGCCGAGCAGCCAGTTGAACACCTGAAACCAGGGCTGATCACGCCAAAGGAGCAGGAAGGACACCGCCGCGGACAGCATGGCTCCCAAGGCGGTGCCGGCGAGGAGCAGGGAGGCCACCGAGGCGGACCCACCGCTCTCCGCCAGGAGCAGCGCCACCGCCACCGCCAGCAGCGCCCCGAGGAACGCCGCCAACGGCAATGGACCGAGTCCGGCGAACCCGGTCGACCAGCCCAGGGTCAGCGCCAGAGTCGCCCCCAACGCGGCGCCGCTCGAGGCACCCACGACATACGGATCGGCGAGGGCATTGCGAAAGAGCGCCTGGAAGGCCGTGCCCGCCGCCGCCAGTCCGCCGCCGACCAGCGCCGCCAGCACCGTGCGCGGCAGGCGAAGGTCCCAGAGAATGATCCGCTGGGTGGCATCAGCTCCCGGCAGATCCCACAACGCCGCCCACAGTTGCCGCGGCGTCAGGGTCACCGCGCCAAAACAAAGGCTCGCCGCCATGCTCGCCAGCAGCGCCAGCCCAAGCACGAGCGCCCAGCCCCGGAAGCGCCGGCGGCGCGGCTCCGCTTCTGCGGTGTCGGGCGGCGGGGCCGGCGGCGCCGCCGGGGTCGCACCCCCACTCATCGCCCCC
>JAEUGZ010000085.1 GCA_016794725.1 Opitutaceae bacterium
CGCCGTCACCCTGACGATCACCCAGCCTCCGGTTCAACTGTGGAGCCTCTCGCCGACGTCGGTGCCACCCGGCACCTTCACAATCTCGCTCAACGGATCCAACTTTCATGCCGGCTCCGTGGTCCGATTCGGATCGGTCGACCTCGCCACCACCCTGCTCTCACCCACCCGGCTGCGCGCGACCGGCGTGGCCCAGCCATCCCAGGCCGGTACCACCGTGCCCGTGATCGTCGTCAATACGGGGCTCGGCGGAACCCAGAGCAGCCGGGTCAACCTGCGTATCACTGCACCGGTCAGCATCTCGGTCACCGTCAGTCCGGCCGCTGCGACCGTTCTGACCGGCGGCGCTCGCACCTTCACCGCGACGGTCTCGGGCACCAGCCAGTCTGCCGTAACCTGGCAGGTCAATGGTGTCGCGGGCGGCAATGCCACAGTCGGCACGGTTTCCGCCTCCGGTGTCTACACGGCCCCTGCTTCGCTGCCCAGCCCGGCGACGGTCACGCTCCAGGCGGCAAGCGTGGCCCAACCGACCAGCGTCGGTCTGGCGGCGATTACCCTGCAGGCCGCCCCAACGCCCACCCCGAGTCCGTTGCCGTCACCGACTCCCACCCCGCCCCCCGCCCCATCGCCGACTCCGACACCGGCCCCTTCGCCAACTCCGACTCCCACTCCCTCCCCCTCGCCCAGCCCAAGTCCGACGCCCACGCCCCCACCGGTCGCCAGCACGGCCGATCTCGCAGCCGCCCGTCTGCTGGAACAGGCGACCTTCGGGCCGACGCCCGACACCCTTGCCGGGGTCAAGGCGCTCGGCGTGGAAGCGTGGCTGGACGAGCAGTTCGCCCTGCCGGAATCCGTCATCGCCAACCCCGGCGGCATGGGGGCCAGCGCCGTGCAGTCCCAGTACCTCAACCGGCTCTCCCAGGCTCCGGACCAGCTGCGCCAGCGGGTGGCCTACGCGCTCAGCCAGATCATCGTCATCTCGCTCAACAAAAACATCTACCCCGACGAGATAGTCCCCTACCTGCGCATCCTCAGCCGGAATGCCTTTGGCAACTATCGCACTCTCCTCGAGGAGATCTCCACCAGTTCGCAGATGGGCAAGTACCTCGATCTGGCCAACAGCAACAAGCCCGACGCCGGCAGCGCGGCCAACGAAAATTACGCGAGGGAGCTGATGCAACTGTTCACGATTGGACTGTATCAACTCAATCCTGACGGGACCCATCGCCTCGACGTCAACGGCCACCCCATCGCCGCCTATGACCAGTTCACCGTGCAGCAGGTCGCGCTCGCCCTGACCGGCTGGACCTACGCCGGAACCGGCAACAACAACTGGGAGAACTTCTCCGGACCCCTGGTGGCGCGGGAGGTCAACCACGACATGCGTCCCAAGGTGCTGGTGGGAGTGACGCTTCCTGGCGGACAACCCACCGCCACCGACCTCACTGGCGTGCTGAACTGGCTGTTCCAGCATCCCAATGTCGGACCCTTTCTCGCCACCCGGCTGATCCGCGCCCTCGTGCTGAGCAACCCGTCGCCAGCCTACATCCAGCGTGTATCCGCCGTCTTTGACAACAATGGCTCCGGGGTCCGCGGCGACCTCCGCGCGGTGGTGCGCGCCATCCTCCTCGACCCCGAGGCCCGCACCGACGCGCCCTCGTCCACCTCCGGCCGGCTCAAGGACCCGATCACCCACACGCTTGGACTGGTTCGCGCCCTCGGGGGCTCGTTTTCCGCCACCAATGGTCAGGCGTGGTACCTGGGTCGCACCGGGCAGACCCCGCTCGCTCCGCCCTCGGTCTTTGGCTTTTTCTCCCCACTCTACCGCATCCCGCGGTCATCCCTCGCCGGTCCGGAATTCCAGATCTACGGGCCGACCGAGGCCGTGCTGCGGGGCAATCTCTTCTGGCAGATCCTCTCGCATCCGGGCGCAGACTTCCCCGGCGTCGACTTGAACCCATACCTGGCCCTCGCCGGAGACGTCAACGCCCTGATCGCCCGGGTGGATCAGACTTTGCTCTATGGGCGCATGCCCGCCGGCATGCGCCAGGCGCTCGCCACCGCGGTGCAGGCTCAAAGCGATTCCCGCAGCCGGGTTCTGACTGCCCTGTACCTGACGTCATTGTCCGGACTCTACGCCGTCCAGCACTGACCGCGCTCATCCTGGCCGCCACGCCTTCAAACCTCTTTTCGTTCGGCTCCGTCCCTCTCCTTCCCGCTCTCATGAACCACGCCTGCACCTTCACGCGCCGCAGTTTTCTTCGCCAGGGCGGACTGCTCGCCACCGCCACCGGCCTCGGAGGTCTGGGGTTGATCAACACCTACGCGCAATCCGCCCCGGACTACAAGGCGCTCGTCTGCGTCTTCCTGCTCGGCGGCAACGACGGTCACAACCTGCTCGTGCCCATGTCCGCCGCCGAGTACAACGCCTTCCGGGCCGTGCGCGGCTCGCTCGCGCTGCCCGACGGCAATGTCCAGCTGCTTCCCATCACCGCCCGCAATGGCGTGCCCTACGGACTGAACAGCGGGTTGACCGCGCTGCATCCACTCTGGGCCCAGGGACGGCTCGCGGCGATCGCCAACGTGGGCATGCTCGTGCGTCCCACCTCGCGCGCCCAGTACCTCGCCGCCAGTGTCGGTCTGCCGACCAACCTGTTCTCCCATTCGGACCAGGTGCTCCAGATGCAGGCGGGCGACCCGAACGGCTCCGGCGGCACCGGCTGGGCCGGTCGCATCGCCGATGCCACCCGCAACTTCAATGGCGCCTCCACCTTCCCGCCGGCGGTTTCCGTCGCCGGGTCCGCGCTCTTCTGCTCTGGCAATGTGGTGCAATCAACCAGCCTGCTGCCGGGCTTCGACCTGACTACGGACGGGCTGACCGCCTGGCCGGACAGCGCCGCTGCCGCCAAGACCCAGGGCCTTCAGCAGATCCTGACGTTCGACAGCGGCCTCGCCATGGTCCAGGCCGCCAACCAGGTGCGCAAAGACGCCCTCGAACTCAACGGCATGCTGCGAAGCCTCAACTCCGGGGGCTCACTCTTCACTCCTTTCCCGGGGACGAGCATCGGACAGCAGCTGAAACAGGTCGCACAGGTCATCCAGCTGCGCGGAGCGACCGGGATGCGCCGTCAGGTTTTTTTCTGCGCACTGGGGGGATTCGACACCCACTCGGCGCAAAGCTGGGCGCAATGGGATTTGCTGCGTCAGCTGTCCGAGGGACTGGCCGCTTTCTACAACGCCACCGTCGAAATGGGCATTGCCGACAAGGTCACGTCCTTCACCGCCAGCGAATTTGGCCGGACCCTTCAGCCGAGTGGCTCCGGCACGGACCACGGTTGGGGCAATCACCAGATCATCCTCGGGGGTGCCGTGCGCGGGGGAGACCTCTACGGCACGTTCCCGTCCCTCGCCCTTGGCGGGCCTGACGACTCCGGCAACCGGGGCGTGCACATCCCCACGACGTCCCTCGACCAGTTCGGCGGCACGCTCGCCCGCTGGTTCGGCGTTGCCCCCGACGCCATGGCCTCGGTCTTCCCGAACCTCGCCAACTTCCCCACCCAGGACCTGGGCTTCGTCACCACCTAGCGGATCGATCCGGGTGGTACCACGAACCCCGCGGCCGAGCATGGGCGGTAAGTTAGAGGTCGAGCGTGGGCAATTGCAGCGATTCCGTTGGAGGTGGCCTCGATGAGGCCGCGACGGGACCGACCGGTCCCGCTTCTGTCGGCGGATTTCTTGACGCGACGCCAATCCCGCGGGGTCGGCGACCCCACCTCCAACGGACACCGAGCTCGGATCGCGCGCAAGTTGACTCACGTGCGCGGCCTCGGGCTTCGTGGTTCAATCATCAAACCCTATGCCGCCAGGCGCAGGATTTGTTCAACCTTGGCCGGAGTGACTTCTCCACGCTCGCCGAGCTTGGTTGCGCCGCGGGCCGCCAGACGACGCGCGACCTCGGCCGCGGTCTCGGGTGACACGCCGTAGTCCGAGAGCCGGGTCTTGATGCCGATCGACTCATAGAACCCCCGGGTCCGCGCAATGGCTGCGTCAATCCGCGCGTCCGTACTGCCTTCGGTGATCCCCCACACCCGGGCTCCGTACTGCAGCAGTTTGCCACCCTTGGCCACCCGCTGCACCAGCAGCAGGCTGGGGAGCACGATCGCCAGAGTGCGGGCATGGTCGATGTCGTGCAGCGCCGTGAGTTCGTGTCCGATCATGTGCGTGGTCCAGTCCTGCGGCACGCCCACCCCGATCCAGCCATTGAGCGCGCACGTCGCCGCCCAGACGAGGTTGGAGCGCGCCGCGTAATCGGTCGGATTGGCCAGGGTCTTCGGTCCGACCTCGATCAGCGTCTGCATCACGCCCTCCGCAAAGCGGTCCTGCACGGCCGCATCGGCAGGGTAGGTCAAGTACTGCTCGATCACGTGGGCAAAGGCATCCCCGATGCCATTCGCAATCTGGCGCACCGGGAGAGAATAGGTCGTCTCGGGATCCAGGATGGAAAACCGGGGGAACACATCGGGACTGATGAACGCCAGTTTTTCCTTGGTCGAGCGACGCGAGATCACCGCCGCCCCGTTCGCCTCGGAACCGGTGGCCGGCAAGGTTAACACCGCGCCAATGGGCAGGGACTGCGGCAGAGCGCTGAGCCGCTGGTCGAGGATGCTCCAGGGATCTCCGGAAAAACGGACGGCCGCCGCGACGAATTTCGAACCATCCAGCACGGAACCGCCACCGACCGGCAGGATCCACTCGATCTTCTCCCGGCGGCACAGCTCCACCGCCCGCATCAGGGTGTCAAAATCGGGATTCGCCTCGACGCCGAAGAACTCGAAAACCGGGCGTTGGCGCAGCGCCGCCTTCACCTGGTCATACACCCCGTTCTGGCGGATGCTCCCTCCTCCGGCCAGGAGGAGGACGCGGGCCGTGGGCGGCAGTTCTTGGTCGAGTTTGGCGATCTGCCCACGACCGAAGTGCAGGCGCGTCGGATTATGAAAGGAGAAGTTGTCCATGCCCGGAGACAATGCCGGCCTGCCGGGACTTGGCAAATCCCGCGAGAGATTCGTGGATTCGCCTCCGTTGGAGCTGGCCTCGTCGAGGCCGGGGGATCTCGCTCCGCCCTCCTCTTCACGCCACGCCCAACCCCGCGGGCTCGGCGAGCCCACCTCCATCAATCCATCTCCGCTGGAGCTGGCCTCGTCGAGGCCGGGGGATCTCGCTCCGCCCTCCTCTTCACGCCACGCCCCACCCCGCGGGCTCGGCGACCCCACCTCCATCAATCCATCTCCGTTGGAGCTGGCCTCGTCGAGGCCGGGGGATCCCGCTTCGCCCTCCCCTCCACGCCCAACCCCGCGGGCTCAACGAGCCCACCTCCATCGATCAACTTCCTCGTTGGAGCTGGACTCGCCGACGCCGGGGGACTTCAGCACCGCCCTCCTCTACACGCCACGCCCAACCCCGCGGCATCGGCGAGCC
>JAEUGZ010000098.1 GCA_016794725.1 Opitutaceae bacterium
TGGCCAGGTGCTGCTGGAGACCCAGGGCAAGATGGCCCGCGAGATCCGCGAGCGTCGCAAGACCGAAGAGACCTTGCTTCTCGCCAAGAGCGAACTGGAGGCCACCAACCGGCAACTGCAGGACTCCATCGCCCGCGCCAACGAGCTGGCCCTGTCGGCCGAGGTCGCGAACCAGGCGAAGAGCGCTTTCCTCGCGGTCATGAGTCACGAGATCCGTACGCCGCTCAATGGCGTCATCGGCATGACCGAGCTCATGCTCGACGGAGAGTTGACCGAGCAGCAACGCGATAGCCTCGAGACCATCCGGTCTTCCGGCACGGGGCTGCTGGTCATTCTTAATGACGTGCTCGACTTCTCGAAGATTGAGTCGGGACGCCTGGACCTGGAGAAACTGCCGTTTGACCTCGAGCGGTGTATCGAGGAAGTGGTGACCCTGTTCTCGGGCAAGGCCACCGCCAAGGGACTCAATCTTTTTGTCCGCGTGGCTCCGGACGTGCCGA
This sequence comes from Opitutaceae bacterium, assembly GCA_016794725.1. Classification (GTDB taxonomy): domain Bacteria; phylum Verrucomicrobiota; class Verrucomicrobiia; order Opitutales; family Opitutaceae; genus UBA6669. The sequence goes on from JAEUGZ010000098.1 coordinate 501, forward strand.
AACGGATCCGGGGCGACGTCAATCGCGTTCGCCAGATCATTTCGAACCTCCTGAGCAATGCGGTGAAGTTCACCGAACACGGCGAAGTCGCCATTGAAGTGACCCGCCAGCGTCTGGAATTCGCCGATGAAGGTCTGGCGCGGCTTCAGTTTGCGGTACGGGACACCGGGCCGGGGCTGCCACCCGAGGCCCAGGGGCTCCTGTTCCAGCCCTTCACGCAGGCCGACGCGTCGACCTCGCGCAAGTTTGGCGGCACCGGCCTCGGTCTCGCCATCTGCCGTCGTCTCGCCCAATTGATGGGTGGAGATGCCTGGCTGGAGAGCACGCTCGGTCGCGGATCCACCTTCTTTTTCTCGATTGTGGCCGAAGTGGTCGATGTCCAAGCCCAGGCGCCGGTGGTGGCTCCGGTTGAACCGGTTCCCCAACCCACGCCAATCGCCCCGATTGTCGCGAGCACGCTGCGCCTGCTGCTGGTCGAGGACAATGCGGTCAACCAGAAGGTGGCGCTCACCATGCTCAAACGCCTGGGACATGCCGCCGATGTGGCCAACCACGGCGGCGAGGGCCTGGCCGCGGTCCGGGAGCGCGACTATGATATCGTGCTCATGGACTGGCATATGCCGGAGATGAATGGACTTGAGGCGACGCTTGCGATTCGGCGCGAACTGCCGCCGGGACGCCAGCCCTGGATCATTGGTTTGACGGCCAATGCCATGACCGGCGACCGCGAAAAGTGCATCCAGGCCGGCATGGACGACTACATCACGAAGCCTTTGCGCAAGGAAGAGCTCATCGCCGCCCTGGCCCGCGCCGGTTCGCATCGTGAGTCCACGCCTCCGGTCCTGCCGGTGGGTGTGACGCCTGCTCCGTAAATTTTACCGAGTGACCGGGTTGCAGACCGTTGGCTGGTGGCCGACGGTCGATTTTGCCGTTTCCTTGAGGAGGAGCCCTGTCATAAATCGCGAATCCTCTTCATGAACCGCGATTCCTCCGGCACCCAGCGCTCTCATTACAAGAAGACTTGGGAGAACCTCGCCCGGGGCTCGGAAGGAGCCGTGATTTATGTTTCCGGGTACTCGGACGACGAGAAGCTCCACGCCGTCACGGAGGATACCCTGTGGATTCTGCGGCAGACCGTGGGGATCCGGCCGGACGACATCTTTCTCGAAATCGGTTGCGGGGTCGGTCGCGTCGGCCGTGGACTCGCCCCGTTCGTCAAGGAGTGGATCGGTTGCGATGTGTCGAGCGAGATGATACGCCAGGCTCGCCGGAAAACCCTGGGACTGCCGAATGTACGGTTCGTCGAGGTTTCGGGCTACGACCTCCAGCCAGTACCGGACGCCTCCGTCGATGTCGTTTATACCACGGTCGTCTTCATGCATCTGGATGAGTGGGATCGCTATAACTACTGCCTTGAGGCCTTTCGCGTCCTCAAGCCCGGGGGACGTTTCTATTGCGACAATGCCAACATCGCCTCGGACGAGGGGTGGGAGATGTTTGAGAGTGTGCGCACCCGGTTTCCGTCGGCGGAGCGGCCGCCGCAGTCTTCGAAGTGTTCCAGCGTGCCTGAAATCGAGGCTTTTCTGCGGCGCGCCGGTTTTGTCGATCGCCATGTGGCAACCCGGCCGATGTGGGTCTACGGCTGGGGCGTGAAGCCGGGGTGAGCAGCTGCCGCCGTGGCGCCGGGCCCTCCTGGTTGGCCGGCTTCCGGCCTGCAGCCACGTCGACCTACGGCTTGGGGGCCACCGCCGGAGGCACGCCCACCGTCGTGCGCCGGGCTGCCTCAGTCGCCGCTTTGCGCTGAGCCTCCTCGTAGGCCTTGCGCTGTTGCATGCCGATCTCGAGCAGGTCGCTGACCAGCATGCGGGCCTCGCGTTCGGCTTCAGCGGGCGTGGAGGGCGGCGGGAGTGGCACGGTGGGGGCGACCGGGACGGTGGCCATGGTCACGCCGGCGGTACCGATGACGGAGGGCTGCTTGAGCGAAAGCCGGCGCTGTTCACCCCGAATCCGCACCGTGGCGGTGTCGCTCTTCCGATCGTAGTCCAGTACCTCGATGCCCTCCTCTGACTTGCCCAGCTGTATCCAGAAACTCTTCTTTGCCTGCGTGTCGGTCAGGTTGACGAGAATGGTTTTTCCGGTGATGATGACGCCGGTGAATTCATGGACTCCGGTCGGAGCGGCCGGGGCCGCCGGGCCCTCGGAAGGTGCAAGAAACGGCGACGGCTGGATCACCGGCGGGGCCGATTTCAGCGTTCCGCAGGCCACGCTCACCAGGAAGAGGAGGGGGAGGGCGCGCATGGGACTCGGACTCCGGCGGCAGCAGGCGGTTCCCACTCAGCGAGGCAGCACCGGGGGCGGCTTGATCTGCCCGGCCTGTGCCTGTTTCAGGAGATTCTGCGCGTTGTCCGGCTGCTCGGCATCGAAGAAGCCGGTCAACTGCCGCAGCCGCGTCGGGTGACGCATCTTGCGCAGGGCCTTGGCCTCGATCTGGCGGATACGTTCGCGCGTGACCTTGAACTGCTTGCCGACCTCCTCAAGCGTGCGGCTGTACCCGTCGACCAGTCCGAACCGCAGCGACAGGACGCGGCGCTCGCGCTCGGTCAGGGAGTCCAGCACGTCGATGATCTTTTCGCGCAGGAGCGAAAAGGCCGTCATGTCGTACGGGTTCTCGGCGCTCTTGTCCTCGATGAAGTCGCCAAAACTGGTGTCGTCACCGTCGCCCACCGGCGACTGCAGCGAAATCGGCTGCTGCGCCATCTTCATGATCTGCTGCACCCGCTCGACGGGCAGGTTCATTTCGTCGGCCACTTCGTCGGGGGTGGGCTCGTGGCCGTATTCCTGCAGCAACTGCTTCTGCACCTGCATCACCTTGTTCAGCGTCTCGATCATGTGGACCGGGATGCGGATGGTGCGGGCCTGGTCGGCGATGGAGCGGGTGATGGCCTGACGGATCCACCAGGTGGCGTAGGTGGAGAACTTGTAGCCGCGGCGATACTCGAACTTTTCAACCGCCTTCATGAGGCCCATGTTGCCCTCCTGGATCAGGTCGAGGAAGGACAGGCCGCGGTTGGTGTACTTTTTCGCGATCGAAATCACCAGCCGGAGATTGGCTTCGACCATCTCGGTCTTGGCCTGGTGCGCCTCGCGCACGTGCACATTGGTCTTGGCGACCACGTCGATCAGTTCCTGCGGCGTGATGCGCTGCTCGGCCTCGATCAGCTTGAAGCGGGCCTGGACCGACTTGGTGTCGATGGCGGCGTCCTTCTTGGTCTTGGGGTGCCGGGCCCGGTCGAGCATCGACTGCAGCTCCTGAACCTCCGTCAAGAGCGGGCGGATACTTTCCAGGTACTCCTCGTACACCTTGAGCTTGAAGAAGAACTTCGAAAAATTCGCGCGCAGGATGGACTCCCGCTTCTTGTGCTTGGCGAGGATCTTCTTGCGCTCGACGTCGTTGCGGGCGGCGAGAAACTCCTCCCAGGACTCTGCGACGGACTCCTCGTTCTTCTGGGTGACCTCGACCAGCTTCGGCAGCCCCTTGAAGTAGGCGTCGCGGCTTTCGATTTTCTTGTCGATGACAATGCGGTCAAACCGTTCTTCGCGGTTCAGCAGCTTCGTGCCGAGGGTGACGATGTACTTCGAGATGGAGGCCGCCTCGAAGAGTGCCTCCTGGGCGCGCAGCTCCGCCGTTTCGATGCGTTTGGAGATTTCGACCTCTTGCTCGCGCGTGAGCAGCGGGACCTGGCCCATCTGCTTGAGGTACATCCGGACCGGGTCGTCGAGGATGTCATTCTGCGAGGTGCGGGTCTCCTCCTCCTCCGCCTCTTCCTGGCGTTGCTTGAACGACTCCACCTCTTCCGACTCGATGATCTCGATGTCGAGGTTCTGGAGAATCGAAAGGACGTTATCGATTTCGTCCTGGTTCTCGACGGAATCAGGAAGAGCTTCGTTGATATCGTCGAACGTGAGGTATCCCTGTTCCTTCGACTGACGGATCAGGTGGCGGATCTTCTCGTTGATGTTGCCGACTCCGGGCACCTCCGGCAAACCCGGGACATCGCCGGCGACGGGCGACTTGGCGAGAACTTCTTCGACGGCTTCGGACTGATCGTCGACAACTGCGGACTTGGCTTTACTGCTGCGCGGCATGGAAATGGAAGTGCGAAAATAAAATCAGACAGCAACCGCAAGCACGATGGGCTGGCGGAGCTGTCGCTGAAGATCGGAGCGGGTTTTCAGAAGTGAAATTGCGTCGACACTACTGTCCGCATGGTGGGTGGCTAAATCAAGGTCGATTTTCCGAAGCTGTGGCTCGAGGGCACGGGCACGCAATCGTCGGATGCCCTCTTGCAAGGCCTTAACAGGATCATCCAAATCCGGCGTGTCAAACGAGAGGGACGCAACCAATGCCTTTTCTTCCGCAGTTTCAAGCAAGGGATCAAGATGGTCGCGCCCGGGCCAATTGTCCTGCTCAAACTCAGCCAGGAAACGATTGAGCACACTGCCGGCCGGATGCGAAAGGTCGATCCAGTCATGCGGAAACGCCTGGGCCACCGCTTTCCCAAACTGCTCCCAATGAAGGCAGAGCAAAAGGATGTCCTGCTCCGGAGCGATACTGCGGATTCCGGCCTGAACGGTGGGTACCGGTGTAGGAACGGGCGCCGGCGCCGCCGCGGCACGCGCCGAATCCTGGTCCTTTTGGCGTCGCTCGAACGTCTGAAAGTCCTTCTGCAGTGCCGAAAGGGGCAGCCGCAAGGCGGACGCGGCTTCGGCAAGAAATTGTGAACGAGCTACTTCTGATTCGGCTTGGATCACAATACGCTGAATTTCTCCGGCGACACGGGTTTTCTCCTCCGGGGTGGCCAATTCCGGCTCAGCCAGGAGGGACCGGCAGGCAAACGTCATGGCTGAGAGTGAACCGGCCTTGAGCGACGCGTAAGCCTCGAGACCCTTTTCGAGAAACAGAACGTCTGGATCGATTTTCGTTTCGCCCAATCCTCCGAGAAACCGCACTTCCAGACCGGCCTTCAGTGCCATGGGGAGGAAGCGAAGCGCGGCCTTTTGGCCCGCGGCGTCGCCGTCAAAAAAGCACTCCACCTTGGTCTGGTAGCGGCGCAGGAGCACGAGTTGCGAATCCGTGATGGCGGTGCCCTGAGGAGCGATCGCGGTCTTCAGGCCCACGCTCCAGCAGCGCATGGCGTCGAGCTGACCTTCGACCAGGACGAACGGTTGGTTTTCCTTGCCGGCCACCTCGCGCGCGCGGTCGAGATTGAAGAGGAGGTGCCCCTTCGTGAAGATGGGTGTTTCCGGAGAGTTGACGTACTTGGCCTCACGGGCGGGGTCATCCGCGGGGGTGAGGGTCGTCTGCCGGGCCGTGAACGCCACGACGCGCGCTTGATGATCCCGGATGGGGATCATCAGTCGACCGCGAAACCGGGGTCGCAGCGATCCCAGCGTCAGCGCCGCCTGCTCGCGTACAAAGAAGAGTCCCGACTGACGCAGCGCCTCTTCCGAGAACCGACGCTTCATCAGCGTCGCGGCCAGGCCGGTGTCGTCCGGGTCGACCGCTCCGATGCGAAACTCATCGGCCAGATCAGGGCTGAAGCGCCGGGTTTCCGTCCAATACTTCCGCATGAAATCACCGGTCGGTGCTTTCGCCCGGAATACTTGGACAAAGTGCTCCACGGCGTGCTCGTGCAGGTCGAATAGTTCTTGCCGCAAGGTCCGCTCCTCCTTGGTCGGCCCGGATCCCTCCTCGTATTCGATCACGACCCCAAACCGTTTGCCGAGGGTCTCAATGGCTTCCGTGAAAGACAGTTGCTCGGTTTCACGTACGAATGCGATGGCGTCGCCCGCCTTGCCGCAGCCGAAGCACTTGAAGAAGCCTTTGTCGGCATCCACGTTGAACGACGGCGTCTTCTCGGTGTGGAAGGGGCACAGCCCCTTGTACCGTGCTCCGGCCTTGCGCAAGGTCACCACTCGGGAAATCACATCCACAATATTCACCCGAAGCTTCAAATCACGAACGCAAGTGGGCTTGATGGCAGGCATTTCGGGGAGACGGGCGGAGGACCGGTCGTCGTGGGAAAGATCCGGGGAGGCCGACGGGCGGAGAAAACGAGAGAATGGACTTTCGGCGCGGCGTTCCGTCTGTCAAGTGTACCTCCCTTTCGCCGCCAAAGATTGCGAAACATTGCTCGGCGGTGGGCGACACATTACCATGCTCCGTTCCTATTTCCGTTTGTTTTTTGCGTTCCCCCGATTGGTCGGCGTCCTCGCCGCCTTGGGGCTGAGCATGGGCGTTCGCGCGCAGAGCGCGGCGACCAACAAACCGGGTGCTGGGCTGCCGCCTCCGGCGCCGTTGCTTCCGGTTTGGGAAACCTCGCTCCAGAATTTCGACCAGCCCATTTACGAACGCGAGGTGGAGCGGCTGATCGTACAATTCGAGTCGTCAACCGGCCGTTCCTTGCGTCCTGGGGTGAAGAAAAAGGTCGGTCTCAAGATTTACGCCGATTCGGGCGCCGGACTGGCCACTCCCCACGCCTTGGTGCACGCGGTGATTGCCGCCTTGGAACGGCGTGGCTTTTCCAAGCCGGACATTTTTCTGGTGGGATTGAACCAGCTCCGTCTGCGCATCACCGGATTCCTGCCTTCGCTGGTCACAGGTGAAACCGCCTATCAGGGGCACCCGGTCTTCGTGCTTGAGTCCGGCCGGTTCTTCGACCCGGTCTGGTTTTATGACAGCCCGCTGCCGACCCGGTTTGATCCCATTCTGGCCGACAAGCAGATCGAAGGGGTAAATGGAGAATCCAGCGTGGAAGAAGATCGCAAGAGTTTCCTCGCCACGCCCTTGTTCCTCGAGGCCGACTTCTGGATCAACCTGCCGGTCTACACGGATCATCCGATCCTCGGCATCAACGGAGCCCTGGTCAACGCCACGCTCTGGAACGCCTCAAACACGGCCCGCTTCTTCCGGTCGCCGGCCAATGCACCCGCCGCCGTGGCGGAAATGAGCGCCATCCCCGAACTGCGAGCCACCTGGGCCTTCACGATCGCGTCACTCGAGCGTTACCAATTCATCGGCGGTCCCTATTTCAATTCGCTCTACACGGTTTCTGAGTCCCGGCTCTGGCTGAGCGCGGATCCAGTGGCCATGGACACGCTCGCTCTGCAAAAGATCAACCAATGGCGCAAACGCACGGGGTTTCAGCCCGTGGGTGAAGAGATCCGTACGCTCGAGTTTGCCGAAACCCTTGCCGTCGGCACTTCCCGGTCGCTTTCGACTCGGTTGGTTAAACTCGCGGAGTAGGGAAGTCCCCCATCCTGACCGCGGCAGGGATCGTGAAAAATCCCTTGCGCCGGGATGCCGGGGGCGGACATTTTACAAACGCATGCTTCTCGCCGTTGCCAACACGTCCGCCGACTACCTGCCGGTTCTGGTCCAGGTGCTCCTCGCCGCCGCCCTCGCCGGTGGCATCGTGGGCATCAGCCATCTGCTCGGGCAGCGGGCGCGGAAAAACTCCATCAAGGACTCCGCCTACGAGTGTGGCGTCAAACCCGAGGGCATCACCCACACCCGCTTCTCCGTGAAGTTCTATATCACGGCGATGCTCTTCATCCTCTTCGACATCGAAGTCGTGTTTCTCATTCCGTGGACGTTTGTCTACCGCGAATTCCTCTCCCACCACATCGCGATCCTCGCGCCGATGGGTTTTTTCCTCTTTGTGCTCGTGCTGGGGCTTTTCTACGAGGTGAAGAAGGGCGCATTGGAATGGGAGAAATAAGGCCGGGGGGCCCGATGAACTCCCGCTGCCGACGGAGCGGTCTCCGGTTCGGGCCGCACGTTCCGGGCTCCTGTATCCGATTGTCCATGTCCCAACCCCGACTGCTCCCATGAGGCTCGACAAGATCATCTCAAGGAGCCGGCTCGTCGACCTGAAGAGCGGGGATCTGAAGGGCGCGCTGGAGGAACTGCTCGCGGTTTCGGTCGCCAAATTCCCGGACCTCAAATCCGACTCCCTGCTCCGGAGCCTGCTGCAGCGGGAGAGCACGATGACCACCTACCTCGGAATGGGGGTGTCGCTGCCGCACGTGCGGGTCCGGATGCCGCGGCCCTACGTGCTCGCGGTCGGACGCAGCCGCACCGGAATCCGCCACGACGGGGTGGTCGGTGATGATCGTATTCATTTTATTGTGATGCTGATCGCCGGTGAACGGGCCAGCAGCTACCTTCAGGTCCTGGCTTCGCTCGCGCGCCTGCTAAAGGAGCCCGAGTTCATCGACAGCCTGCTGCTGGCGCCGGACCTCGACGTGCTGCACGAGCGGCTCCTCGCCGGGTTCGGCGGCATTGCCGCGCGTCCGATCCAGGCCCAGCAGAACCGGATCAATCGGCTGATGCTGCGCGAGGCCGAGCGGGTCACCAAGGGCGCGGGCTGCGGGGCCCTTATGGTGTTTGGGGACACCTTTGTCGGCGGCATCGAGGCGGGCACGCTTCAATCCAAGTTCAAGACCATCCTGGTCACCCGCAACCTGATCGACGCCGGGGAGGATCGTCATGAGTTCGCCGAAACCATCCAGGTGCGCTCCTTCTCCAAGCAGCGTATGGCACAGCTGCGCAGCGCCGTGCTGGTGGCGCTGACCCGCGGCGTGATTTCCTTCAACGATCGCATTTGCTGCATCGGCGGAATCACAGGCAGCAACCAATTCGACACCCTCGTGGTGGTCGACGTGGAGCGGGAGTTTCAGACCCTGCTGACGGGTCACGCGGATCTGCTGCCCGACGACGTCAAGCCCGAGGTTCTGGAGCGGGTCATCGCCGTCGCCACCGAACTGGCGGTGGAGGGACGCGAAGGCCGGCCGGTCGGCTGTCTCTTTGTCGTGGGTGACACCGCCAACGTCGAAAAATTGACCAAGCCATTGGTGCTCAATCCTTTCTATGGCTACAAGGAAGAGGATCGCAATATCCTGAATCCCTTCATGGATGAGACTGTGAAGGAGTTTTCCTCGATCGACGGTGCCTTTGTGATCCGTGGTGACGGCGTGGTGATGTCCGCAGGAAGTCTGGTTCAAGCCACGGATGCGGAACATGCTCTGCCCAGCGGACTTGGGAGTCGGCACGCCGCCGCGGCCGCCATCAGTGTGGCCACCGGTTGCATCTCCATCGTGGTGTCGTCGAGTACGGGGCAGGTGACCCTTTTCCGGCGTGGAGTGATGCTGCCGTTGACGGAACGCAAGATCACGGCCGGTTAGCCCGTCGTCGCGCCGCGGTTTTTGTGGTTGCGCGGGGGCCCACGGCGGGTTTCCCTCTTCCTTTCCACCCATTTACAACCATGCAAGAAGTCGTCACCTTGGAATGCACAGAAGCCCGCAAAGAGGGTAAACCCGTTTCGCGTTACCTCACGAAGCGCAACAAAAAGACCGTGACCGAGCGCATCGAGAAGAAGAAGTACAATCCCTTCCTCAAGCGCCACACGGTCCACAAGGAAATCAAGTAAGGTCAGGCGCGAGCGCCGCGGTTTGGCGGCTGCCCTC
>JAEUGZ010000114.1 GCA_016794725.1 Opitutaceae bacterium
CGACCACAAAGTCTGCGCTGAGGGAGTGGTGAAGCATGAAAGCGGCAGTGGGTTCAGGGAGCGGAATCGAGCTTGGGGCGCTGCGGATTGGAACGCGGCGGCAAGGTGCTGCTCCATTCGCGCCACGACTGGTGCAGGCGCTGAACGACCGCAGGCTCGAGATGGGCCCGGTCGTGGGCCTCTCCGATGTCACTGGCGAGATGGTAGAGTTGCGGTGATGCCGAAGCCGAGTCGATGAGGAGTTTCCAGTCACCCTCTCGGATGGCCCCTTGTTCGCCATTCTTCCAGTAGAGAACGGGATGAGGCGCACCGGAGTGGTGACTGAGAAGATAGGGCAGCAAATCGACCCCGTTGAGTCGGGTGCTGTCCGGAAGCGAGGCCCCGGCTGCGGCGGAGAGGGTCGGAAAAATGTCCATGGTGCTGACCGGGGCGTGAAAGAGTTTTCCAGCCGGCAGTCGCGCGGGCCAGCGGACCAGGAAGGGTTCGCGCACGCCGCCTTCGAGGAACTGCCCTTTGTGACCTCGGAGCGGACCGGCGGAACCCACGATCAACTCCTTTGGCCAATGCTCCTTCCATCCGACGCGCAAGGCGCCGGTGGGGCCGTTGTCGCTGGTGAAGACCACCACGGTGTTCTCGGCCATCCCCGCCGATTCCAGTTTCGCGAGGACGCGACCGATGTTCTCGTCGAGCGAAGCCACCATCGCGGCGTAGTAGTTCAGCGGCTCCGGGCGGATATCGCCTACTTTGGCCATGCCCGTGCGCTTCGCATGGTAGGGACTGTGGGGTGCATTGAAGCTGAGAAAGAGAAAGAACGGTTTTTCGCCGCTCTGGTGTCGTTCGATGAACTCGACTGCATGGCGACCGAGGCGATCGGTCAGGTATTCGTCCCCCGGGCGTTCCGGCCCGGAGACTCCCATGATCTTTTTCGAGTTTTTCCGCACCGGTTCGTCCATGCCCTGATAGTGACCGGCGGCATCGGGAAAATAGTCGGCTTCGAAGCCGATCACATCCGCCACCTCATCAAAGCACTGGCGCGGATCGCGCGTGATGTTCCACTTGCCGAGATGGCCGGTCACATAACCGGCCGCCCGGAGTGCCTCCGGCAGGGTGAGGTGACCGGCCGGGATCTTGTAGGCTCTCCCTTGTTGTGGCCACTCATCCTCGTTCCACTGGCAACCGAAGCGCTGATTGTAGGCACCGGTGAGCAATCCGCAGCGGCTGGGCCCGCACACCGGAGCGGTGGCGTAGGCGTTGGTGAAACGGATACCGCCTGCGGCGAGGGAATCGATGGCGGGCGTGGGCACGAGCTTGCCGCCGTAACAACCCGGGTCCCCGTAGCCTAAGTCGTCGGTCAGGATGACGATCAGATTGGGTCGTTGCGACGGAGCGGCAACAGCGGACAGCGAAGACAACAGCGACAGGAGCAGGGTGGCGAAGAAGCGCGCCTGGCGCTCCAAGACGGGGAGACGGAAGTTCACCGGGAAAGGGACACGGTTTGAAGTGCGGCTTGTCGCATCAGTGCCAAGGGAGATGGACTGTCCGTGCGCAGGCCAGCGACCGGGAGCGGGGAAGCGTTAACGTGGACATTGTCAAGGAAGGGTCGGGCACGGATCCGGAGTGCGCGGATGTCATTTCTGGGAGTGGGATGCAATTTCGTCGGGGCCGAGAGCGCGATTGTAGACGCGGACTTCACCCAGCGCACCCACGTAGTTTTGGGACTGGCGGGCCGCGGGTGGCGGGGCGTCCGCCGTCAGGGTGACGTCCCCGACGGCGTCATACCGGCCGCTGTTGGCGCCGAGGCGGCCCGGGGCGCTGGTGTCCTGGGTGGAAAAGGCGATGCCATCCACCCGCTGGCGCAGCACCCCATCCAGGTAGACCCGCGCGGTGCCGCGATCGAAGACACAGGTGACCCGGGTTGCGATTCCCGCACGGTAGGCCTTCGGCACGTGCACATCGCGGTGCGTCTCCTGGCTGCCGAGTCGGAAGAACACCCCGCCCTCCGGGGTGAGTCCGACACCCCAGCCGGCCTGGCCGGTTTTGGGGAGACGCGTGATCGGGAATGCGCCCGCCAGCCGGGCGGGGGTCATCACGAATGAGACCGAGATGGAGTCCCCGAGACCGCAGTTGCGACCGAAGAAGTAGAATTTTTCGTCACCCGCAAAGAGGATGGGCTGGCGCGTCCCGATTTCCCAGATCGGATCACCCGCCCGGTAGGCGAAGGAGCGCGAGGGGCGGGGAGTCTGGCCGGGGGCGGGCGGCAGCAGGAACTGAACTTCGTCGAACTCGACCCAGGCACCGGCGCTTCCCTCGGAGGCGAGGGAGATGGTGACACCCTGGCGGGTGACGGGAATGCGCGGTATCCGGACCTCGGTCCATTCAGCCGCAACGGGTATCTCCGCGGCGATTTCAGTTTCGCCGAAGTCTGATACCCGGATCCGGGCGGTGCCCGTGGGCCCGCCGCGGCGCACGCGTGCGCGCAGCTCGTAGGCGCCATTGCGGATGAACTGCAGGGACTGCGTCGTGGACACGGTAAAGGCGTGATCGGAACCGTGGCGGAGCCGAAAGTCGCCGGACGCGGCACCGTCGCGCACCACCCGGCTCGCCTCGACGTCGCCGGACTCGAGCCAGGCCACCGGACGCTGGAGGTCGACCTTGTCCTGATTGTATTCAAATCCTCCGTTCGGCAGCAGATTCGAACCCGGATAGTCTCTGGCATAGTAGCGGAAGTAGTCGAAACGGGTGTCGCCGGGCTGCCGGTCACCGTCGACCTTTCCGACCCCGTTGAGCGCGGTGAGCCACACGTTCTGGGCGGCGACGAGATCGGGAAAATCGGCCCGCGCGACCTCACGGCCCTGATCGTAGAAGATCACACCGTCCGGCGAGTAATCATAGGCATCGATCCACCACCCGTCGGGTGGCAACGTCAGCGGAACCTGGGCCCGGTGGGGCCAGGCCAGCTCCAGGTATCCCTTGGTCGAGACATCGACGTAGAGGTTGTTGCAGGCGATCTTCTGGGTGGAATCGATCTCGTGGGAGTCGATCTCGAAAATCGAATTGTTCTCCGGTCCGGACATCCCACGTTGCCAGAAAGCGACGTGCACCCCGCGTCCGGCCATGAACGGCTGCGAACGACATTCATAGTAGCCGTAACCAAAGCGATGCCGGCTGATCAGACCCCCACCGGTATTCGCGGCCTTGCCGTCGATGACCTCCTGGCGTGCGGTCACGATCAGGTGTCCATCGGCGACGCGGACAGCGCGCGCGAGGTTCAGGCCATCGATGCCGAGCCCGGTGCGGGGCCCGAGACGAAAGTTCCAGTCTCGTTCATTCACCCGGTCGCCGTTGAACTCGTCGGCGAAAAGCAGTTCATAGTCCGACGTGGGCGGTGCGCCATGGAGCGCGACCAGCGCTGAGCTCAGGGCCAATCCCAGGGACGCAATCACGGCAGTCGACCGCCGGCAGGAAGAGAGGGGTGCGGGGTGTGGCATCGACCGGCTACGGGCTGAAATTGCTGCCAAAAGAGGCGGTGGCAAAGCCGCCGCGCCAGATTTCCAGACAGCAAGCGCTGTCGCCCGCGGGAAACTCCGGCAAATCCGCCTTCGCCGCCTCGCCTCCGGTTTCGGCCTGCAGACCGTCCGCCGGCAGCTGCAGCGGACCGAGTCCCAGCACCAGGAACCACCGCAGAACGCCCGGGGACGGCAGAAGGGGGGGCATGCGCTAGAACCGATATTCCACGGACAGCCGGTACGACGTGGGATCCGCCTGGGAGATCGAACTGGGGAAGTA
>JAEUGZ010000140.1 GCA_016794725.1 Opitutaceae bacterium
GGATCGACGGCAACCGCTACCTCAACATGGAGCCCCTGCGAGTGCTCCTCAAGAAACCCTCCCCCGAAAAGAGAGCCGCCTAAAAACCGGCGGGAGGCTGCCCGCCTCCCTGCCACCCTCCACTCAATCCGAGGAGGGGAAGGGGCTCCGCCCCTTCCCCTTCACCCCATCCCATAAATCATTTTATCTCACCAAACCATCACACCACCGATCCGCTTTTGCAGAACTTGACGGACACAACTAGGCCGCGACGGGACCGACCGGTCCCGCCTCCGTTGCCCGATTTCTTCACGCGCCGCCCATTCCCGCGGGGTCGCCGACCCCACCTCCACCAATCGGTGACTTCGAATCGCGCTTACGATGACGCCCAAGCGCGACTACGTGTCCCGCAGAGGTCGCCTCGTGCTGCGGCCGCAGGGCATTGCGCATGGCGTCTCGGGAGGGGCCCGGGCCCCAGGCCGGTCGACCGCGTCCGGTTTGCCTCTACGATTGTCTCGACACGCGGCCATGCACCGTAGTAGAGATTGGATACCCCCTCGTCGTTGCAGGATCCGCCCAGCGGTCGCAACGTACATAATTGGCAAATACGGAGATTCGAAAGAACCATAGACTCCCATGAAAAGCAGTCATGCCTTCGTTGCAGTCATCGCGGCGGCCCTCCTCTCGGCCGCCTCTGTCCTCGCTGTTGAAGCCGGCAAATCGGTGGTGTTGGCAAAGGCCGATCTGAAATGGAAGGCGCTGGGGAACTCGGGTGTCGCCGCGGCCCCGGTATCCGGTGATATGGACCAGGGTCCGTGCCGGTTCTTTCTGAAGTACCCGGCCGGCCTGGTGACGCCGATGCACCACCATTCGGCGAATCATCATGTCACCATGATCTCCGGAACGATCACCCTCTCTGTCGGCGGCAAGGAGCACCGGCTGGGACCCGGCTCCTACTTCATGCTCGCCGATCGCGCCGGCCACATTGCCAAGGTGGAAGGCAACGAGGACGCCATCATGTTCATCCAGGCGGAGGCAGCGTGGGATGTTGTGATGGCGAAATAGCGCCGGCGATACGGTTGGCTCACGCGAAGTCGCGGAGACGATCCGAGGGTGCCGGCGCGGTCGAAGCCGGGCCTCACTTCTTTCCGTCGGCAGGAGCCGAAGGAGCGCGCGGCGGAAACAACGTTTTCATGGCCGCGCGGCCCAGGTTCCGCTCCACGCGAAGGTCGCGGAGCGTCTGCAGTTGCACCGGGGTGAGAATCGGACCAAGCCGGTTCAGCAGGGTCTGGTCGTAGGCGGTCAGGCCGGTTGGGGGGTCGACCGGCGCCCGAAGGTCCTCGACCTGTCCGGATTGCTTGAGCTCCTCGATCACCTCCGCGCTGCGGGTCCGTTGGAACGGATTCAGTGCCGCGCCATGCTCATACGCTCCGCCGACCAGATCGATCAGGTGCGATGGCAGATTGGCCGTACTCCGGCGAAGCTGCTCGAAGTCCTTCAGACCCGAGGCTCCCATGAGTTCCTCGATCCCAGACTGGAGCTTGCGGAGTTCGCTGTCCTTGGCCTTTTGATACTCCTCGCTTCCCGGCTGCAACCCCACGCGAAGTGCGGAGGCGGCGAAGTCCTGGTCGAGCGAATCCCGGTCCCCCAGCAACTGCATCAGCCGGTCGCGGTCGGCTGCAAGCAGGGGGGTATTCTCGACGAACGAGAGGTTCCGTGTGATCAAGACCCGGCGCGCCATCCTGGCTACCGCGAGGTCGAATTGCTTGCGGTCCATTCGTTCGAGTTTCTGCGACCAACTCTCCTCGGGCGCCGGCGGAGGGGTGGCGGCCGTGGGCGCGGCGGCCTCTCGCGCGGAGGAAGGCGCTTCCGGCCGTGGCCCGGTCGCGGTCTCTCCCTTGCCCTCTGCCAATGCCGGGGGACGGTCCCCGTCCTGCGGAGGCGCCGGCTGTCGTGAGGACAACGCCTGGTGCGACACCACGACCACCAGTCCCAGAACGAGAATCAGGATGACGCTGATGCGTGTGCGTGCGCTCATGGGGCTGGGGTGGGTTCACTCAGGTCGGTTAGTCCTTTACCATCACACTCGTGCGAATTTTTCGGATGACGTAACTACCGCAGATTTGGTTTCCTGGGGTCAGTTTAAGAAGAGCTCGCGGCAGGAGCAGGGGAGCCAAAACTAAAGGTCAGGTTTGGCAACGGGATTCATTTCGTTCGGAGTCACCCCGTAGATCGACTCACCCAGAACTCCCAGGGCCTCTCCCCGCTCCATCACGATTGCCTTGTACCGCCCTCCGAACAGATGCCCCTGCTCACTCCGATACCGGTTGAATCTCGCCGCATACGTCGTCTGTAGCCACTGCATGCCTGCCCCCAGATTCCCCTTCGGCGTCTGCACCGCCGGGTGGAAATGGCTCCCCATCGCCACCCACGCGTGCACCACCCAGCCCGCTTTCACCGCACACTCCGCCACACACTGCTCAAACGCCTCCTTCGCCACTTCCTCCTCAAACACCCACTTCCGATAGTTCCCCCGGTTGATCACATGATAACACGCCCCCTCATGCTCCATCCTCATTTTCCTTGCCATCTTCTCACCCCGTCCTCCCTCCCACTCCCATTTTGGTCAATAAGTAAGGACTGACCCTCGGGAGGCTCCCCATACCCCCACGGCACCAGCCCGCCGTACGGTGTCAGAGCGTCCTCCGTTACCGAAAGTCGCACCCGACCCCCGGCGGTCGGAAACGTGAACTCCGCTTCACCTGCCAGGTGAATGCCCTCCGTCTTGTTCAGTTCGTCCATAGCTCAGATTTGCAGCATCTTCCGTGAAAATCAGCGCATCTCAACTGAGGAATTTAGGATTAAACGCAAAGAAAAGTGCTTGCATTATGCTTGCGAGCGGAATTCAACTTTGGCCACAAAACAGCTTCCGCCATCCACAAAGATCCCGCCCAAAATGACTATAACTTCGGCCGCTCAATTGCTCCGTATAACTAGAATAACTTCAAAGAAACTCTTTTGCTTCGCTGCAATTGGGTTCCTCGCACTTCCATGCGTGCCGCTTAAGGCGGTTTTCACCAACTGAGCTATCGAAATAAACCCATTTCCTGGGAGTGTGTACAGTGGTTGGGATGCTTGGATTACAGGCACGGGGAACTTCAGTACATACGGTAATAATACCTTGAAAATTAGCTTCGCAACTTATGTTACCCAACCTGGATTTGCACGATACACGTTGAACAGCGAGACATTGATTCTAGAGTGCCCCCCTAGTTCAGGAGTAATCCTGGACGATGACTCAGTTTCGTTCGAATTTGAATCCTTTGGGAACCAGGGCACGGGCACGGTTGAGATGTGGTGGTGGTCGAGGTATTCAAATGGTGTAATGGAAGATCGCACTGAGAAATTCTTGAACGTTGAATTTCAGTAAAGACGGATTCATGGCCTGCTATTTTCTATGCTTGTGGCAGTTGGATTGAACTGCGCCGAGTTTTCCAAGAACCAGCAGAAATATAGATTCCATGAGTTCAAATCCAACGAAATTGATCCTTGTTGCGAGCTTACTTGTAAACTTGTCGTTGATGGCGTATCTGAACTTGAGAAGCCCTGAGAATAGTCAAGTGTCAATTGGGTCCCCACAAGACAGCTCGGAACCGAACCACTCTGAGCGAAATCACTATAGTGAAACACCAAGCCCATTACAACGACCAATAGTTAATTGGTCTTCTGACTGGGACGGGCGCACTTTACGTGAACTGGCTTCACGCCTCGGAACTCTGGGCTTTCCTTCACGCGTGGTACGCGCGATCATTGCAGATCTCATTGAACAAAAGTATGACTCCCAGAAAGCAAGAGTACTGACATCTGCATCCGGCAGTGGAGGTTTATACTTTACAGGAAGGATTTCTGCCCGAGGACACTTGGAAACAAATCGAATAGATACTGCAAAGGCCTCACTCTTGAGGGAGGCACTTGGCGAGACAGAGATTGTCGAGTCGGAAACCGAGAAAGCAACACGGCTTCGCGTATTCGGAAATATTCCGGTAAGGAAAGCCAATGAAATCGCCGAGATTTCAAATCGAATCGAACAACTGCGACTAACACTACTCAGCGAAGGCAGTACACCCCACGATTTAAGAGTTTTAGAGTCTGAAAAACTCGACGCGATAAAGAATATACTTACAGACACCGAGTTCCAAGAGTATTGTCTGAATCAAACTCCTGTCGGAATGAAGACTAAGAACACGTTGCTCGGCATTGAGGTAGATAGAAATGAGCTGATGCAAATTTTAGACATTCAAAGCATTAGGTTCGCCGAGTATACCAAAGATGTTTTGCCGAGTGCTGTTTCCTATCATACAGATCAAGTGAACTCATATAGAGCGTTGGCCGCCACCTTAGGCACCGAGCGGTATGTCAAGTTCTTGAAGAATGAGGGACGCGACTTTAAGATATTGGCAGATCAGGTAATCGATGTCGAGCCCTCCGTTGGTAATGAAAAACTCGTTGAGATTTGGGACTATCACCTCGACTATTCTTTGAGAGCGTTGAAGCTGGCCACAACCTATTCGCAGTCTCCGAACGATTTGCGGTGGAATCTTGATGCACTCTATTTGGAAAGTTCCCAACGGGGCCGGACCATCATGAGCGATTCAGTATGGGCGCGTTTTGAGAAGTGGCCGGCAGCTGATTGGTTGCGACGATCTCGTCCTTCAACGCCAAGATGATAGGCCCCAATTGACTATGGCTGCAACGAGTCGCAAAAATTTACGTAGGCTCCTTAATTTCAGCGCATTTGGGTTCGATCCAGAGGGTCAGTCCTTACTGTTTAACTTGTCTACCAATCGGGTTGCAGCGGAGCCGAGCCGGCCGTCGCGCGCGAGGCCGGCCTGTTGGCTGACGGGTCCGGAAGCATGGCTGGACTTCCCTACTCGTTGGCGACGTCATGTGAGGGTGCTGGGGGCACTGGGGTGACAGGCAAGCGGGCGGGTGGGGGTCGAGCCAAAGAAGTCACCTGCGTGCCGACAGGTAGCCGCGACTGAGCATGGCACCCGTCGCCCACAGGGCGCAACCGGCCAAGGCCGGGACCAGGTGACGCCAATCGGTGTATCCGACCCAGAAATGCACCCCGAGTGCGGCCGCATAGGCGGGCAGTCCCAGGACCATCATCGCCCGACCCACCCACTCCGCGCCGCGGCGGAAGCACCAGAGGACCAGGAGCAGTGACACGGTGCCTGAGGCGAGGAGCATGCCTCCGAGCGTAGCGCGGTCATGAGCGACCACGCCCACGAGGCGGCTGTCCAGTCGCTGCGCCTCCCCGGCGCTCAGGCAAAGAAAGGAGAGGTCCTCTCCGACAAAAACATGCGTCATGCCGATGACCAGGATGACTCCGCCCGCGACGAGGAGTCCCACCGCGCAGGGTCTTGTCCTTCGATCGAACCACGCGCGGCCAAGGAGGCGCGTGGACCTCGATGCAGCCTGTGCCAAAGCAGCCCAGCCCGGCGGTCGCGCGCCGTTCCGGATCCACCCGCCAGCCCAAACCGATCGGTGAAGGAAATCGGGTTCCCCCAACGACCGTGGCCAGACGCTCATCCGCCCGCATGTGTCCGAGCGCGTCAATGATCGCGCGCCCCCACCGCCGCCCTCCGAGAAACCCGATTGTCCCCAAGGCCACCGCGCGCGCCTGCTCATCCGGCAGGCAAAACAGGCTCCGCTGAGCCACGGTGCGATAGAACCAATCGGGCATACCCGCTCAGCCTGAAGCCACGACGCAATGAGGCCAAGTGCAGGTTTCGAGCACCGCGTGAAGGCGACGGCACACGCCAAACCGCCGGGCGATCGATCTTGGCTCACGCGAAGCCGCGTAGCCGATCGAAGGGACAGGCATCGGATCGGGAACAGGCGAGTCAGTGGGTCGAATCTCCGATGATTGGGAAATGCGTCCTTTGGAGCCTTGGCGACTTCGCGTGAGGATTTTGCCCCGACCTTGACATGATAGTTTTACATGATATCGATTCACCCATGAACGAGAGTACGCTCACCGAACGCGGGCAGATCTCCCTGCCGGCCGCACTTCGCCGTGCGCTTCGGTTGCGTCCCGGCCAGAAACTGCGGTTTGAGCAGGTCTCCGATCATGAGTTCCGGGTCTTCACCCCTGTGGAAAAAATCCCCGGACCGATGGCGATGCTCGGTTATGGACGCCGATTGGGAGGTCCCGCGCGTCGGACCAGGGACTGGATGAAGGAACTTCGACAGGGAGAGGATTGAGATGTGGGTGGTGGATACCTGCGTGGTGCTGGATGTCTTCGAAAACGATCCTTCATTCGGTTTGGCTTCAGCCCGATGCCTTGAGAAACTGCTCGCTGACGGGTTGTGCGTTTCGCCGGTCACCATGGTTGAATTGGCCGCAGCCTTCCGGGGCGACCTTGCCGAACAGAAGCGATTTCTGGATCAGGCCGGGATCTCCTCGGCTGAAAGTTGGAGTGCGGCTGACACGGAGGCGGCCCATCGGGCGTGGAATGAGTATGTGCGCGCCCGGCGATCCTCACCGGTGCCCAAGCGGCCGGTGGCCGACCTGCTGATCGCGGGTTTTGCCCTCAACCGCAACGGACTGGTCACGCGCAATGCGGCCGATTTCAAACGCTGGTTTCCCAAGCTCGTGATTCGAGAACCCTGAGCCGGAGCCATGCAACCACGAGTTGACACGAATCGACACGAATGAAAGCAGGGGCCGAAAGTTGCGAGGGATTGGTTCACTTTTTGGTGAGATAAATTTAGGTGCTCGACTCCCCGTATCTCACGCCGGATGCGTGTCCATTCGTGGTCTCTCGTCTGCAGGATCACGGCTAAGCCACTCCCCGGCACTTGGCTTCTTGGATTGCGCCGGGTCTGCTGTCCCGACATCCCGGGAGAGTGGCCACCTTCAACGAACCGTCGGGAGCGTCTTGGGGAATCGGAGTTGCGCTGGAGAGTCTCTGGCATGATGTGCGATTTTCCCTGCGTTCGCTGCGGCGGTCGCTGACCTTCAGCGTGGCAGTGGTCGCCACGCTGTCGTTGTGCATCGGGGCGAACCTGGCGATTCTTTCGGTGCTGTACGGGCTGATTCTGAAACCGCTGCCGTTTCCGGACGCGGGACAGATCGTGGACGTCTACAATTCGCGACCGAAGGTGGGTCAGCTGAAACAGCAGCTGGGCGTGGGGCAGTACCTGGACTACAGGGAACACGCGGACCTCTTCTCCGGGGTCGCGCTCTGGGCAGGGTGGATGTTCAACATCGGCGAGTCGGGCGGCACGACGCGGTATGTCGGCATGCGGGTCACCTCGGAGTACTTCTCCGTGCTCGGCCTTCAGCCGCTGAAGGGTCGGTTCTTCACCGAGGCGGATTGTGTGCCCGGACAGGATGCGGTCGTGGTGCTGACGCAGTCGTATTGGGAGAAGCAATTCCAGGCGGATCCAGACATCGTGGGCAAGGAGGTGCGGCTGTCGGGGCGCCCGTTCACGATTGTCGGGGTGGTCCCCCGGAATTTTGAGCAGGTGAGCGTTGCGCCGGTGCTGATGAAGCCCTTCGAACGACGGCCGGAGGACGCGAACCCGCAGTGGCGCCTGGCTCAGATGGGTTCGATGTACGCGCGGATCAAACCGGGGGTCGCCCACGGGGAGGCTCTGGCGCAGCTGCAGACGTTGGAGCAGCGCAATCGTGACCTGGTGGCGGATCCGGCGATGCGCGAGTTTCTTTACAACGGGGGACATCAGATGGGCCTGGGCGCGCTGCGGGCGGAGCAGACGAAGTCGATCAAGAACGGTCTGCTCCTGCTGCAGGGCGGGGCGCTGCTGGTGTTGATGCTGGGCTGTGTCAATGTGGGCAGCCTGATGCTCGCGCGCGCCAATACCCGCCAGACCGAGCTGGCCGTGCGGCGCGCCCTGGGGGCGAGTCGTTGGGTGCTCGCCCGGCAGTTGCTCACCGAGGCGGCGGTGCTGGCGGTGGCGGGCGGGGCGTTGGGACTGGCCCTGGCTTGGGCGAGCCTGCGGGTGATCAACACCTACACGGACAAGATCATCTTCGGCATTCCGCCGGTCCGGCTCGATGTGGACGTGCTCGGCTTGACGCTCCTAATTTCCATGGGGGTCGCACTCCTGATCGGCCTGCTGCCCGTCCTGCGTCTCTGGCAAAAGGGCGGTTTGCAGCATGCCATGCAAAGCGGCACGCGCGGGGCGTCCCGGGGCGGGAGCATCCGGGCGATGAGCGGCGGGCTGATCGTCGCCCAGGTGGCGCTGGCTTTCATGCTGCTGGTCGGGGCCGGCCTGCTCCTGCGCAGTTTTGCCAAGGTCATGGCGATCGATCCGGGATTTGACGCCAGAAAGGTCATCCACGTGCGCGTTGCCTATGATGCGTCGTACACGGACATGGCGATGTTGCAGGGTTTGCAGGAGCGGATCCTGGAAAAAGTGCGTGAAATCCCCGGCGTGGAGTCGGTCGCCTACTCGGACCGCTTGCCTGGATTTGCCGACGACAAGCCGGTCACCCTGCCGATCCGCGGCATGCCTCCCGGGAAGGAAAGCACCTATCCAACAGCGGCGGTGTTTCGTGTTTCAGCGGAGTATTTTCAGACGATGGGCATCCGTCTGCTGGAGGGACGCGCCTTCACCGAGGCCGATCAACGTCCGGGAGCGAGGTGGGTGCTCGTCGTCGATCGAAGGTTCGGCGAACGCCATTTTCCCGGGAGGAGTCCCGTGGGCCAGGTGCTGGCGATCGGACCGGATGCGCAGAATCCGGAGAAAGCGCCGGTGATCGTAGGGGTGGTTGAGGTGGCGCGGGTGAACGGGTTGGAGAATCGCCAGGGCGAACCCTACGTCTACCTCTCGATGGATACATCACGGGGAGGGCTGTCGGTTGAACTGCGCACGGCGCGGAGCTTTGAGGAAGTCATGCCGTTGATCCGCGCTCAGGTGCGCAAGGTGGACCCGTCGCTGCCCCTCTACCAGGAGAAGACCCTGCAGATGCAGCTCGACAACGCGGCGGCCAACCGGCGCGGGATCCTCTGGCTGCTCGGTGCGTTCGCCGGCATCGCGCTGATTCTGTCGGCGGTGGGAATCTATGGCATGCTGGCTTACGATGTGATCCAGCGGACCAAGGAGATCGGCATCCGCGGGGCAATCGGCGCCACGCGGGGGCAACTCGTCGAGATGATCCTGCGGCAAGGCCTGGTGAAGGCGGGACTGGGGCTCGTGATTGGACTCGGCGGCGCGTTCTACCTGAGCCGCTATCTCAGCAGCCTGCTCTATGAGGTCGCACCGACCGATCCCCTGGTTTTTGTGGGGGTGGCGCTGCTGCTCCTGCTGGTGGGCTTGCTGGCGAGCTGGTTCCCGGCGCGGCGCGCGTCCAAGGTCGACCCGATGGTGGCATTGCGGTACGAGTAAGGCCGCCCCCCGTTTCAAGCTCGGGATCGATCCTTGGGCACGCGGAACCGCGGAGACGAACCAAGGGATGGTCCTCGGAGACGGAGGTGTGATGCACCGTGATGAACAACGAGGTTCGCCGAGTCAGTGAACACCTGCAACCCATCCGGGCCCTTGGCGCCTGCGCGACTTTGCGTGAGCAATCCGGCTCAGGGATCAACCTCCTCCAGCACCTTTTGCAGGCCCGGGTAGTCGATCTTGGCGTTGTGGCGGCGGTCGACGGGGAGGCGGGGGAGGAAGAGGATCCTTTGGACCTGGGCCGGAGCGACTGCGGCGGTGAGGCGGGACTTGAGCTCGGGGGTCGGGGCGGTGGCCTCGATGGCGAGGACGCGACGGCCATGGTGGGTCACAAGCGCGGCCCGCCGGATCTCGGGAAAGGTCATCGCGATGCACTCCACGCCGAACGGATACAGGCGTCCGTGAGTGTCGTCGATCCGGGCGCTGCAACGGCCGTATAGCCAGAGGCGACCGTTGGCGTCGAGCGAGCCGGCGTCACCGGTGCGGTGCCAGGTTTCATCACCGACCTTGAACTTGGTCTCAGCATCGCCGTGGCCACCGAGGTAGCCTTTCAAGACGTGGTCGCCGGCCACGACGATTTCGCCGATGACGCCGGTGGGCAGGCAGGCCGCGTGAAAAGTTTCTTCGGATACGGGAGGCCGGGGTCGGCCGAACTCATCGGCGAGGATGGCGAGGCGGAGTTCAGGTACGGGCGCGCCGGCCAGAAGGCCGCGGCCGGCGGCCATGGCGGCGAGGTCGTCGGGCGAAATCGCGTCGCGGTCGAGGTGGGCGATGGGCTCGGCCTCGGTGGAACCGTAGACCGCGACGACCTGGGCGGCGGAGGCAAGCCGGTGCAGCGCCTCGAGAAGCCGGGGAAAGACCGGCGCGCCTCCGGTGTAGAGCTGGCGGAGCGCGGGCAGGCTGCGCCGGGTCTGCCGGCCGTGTTCGATCAGTCGCTCGAAGAAGGCGGGTGAGGCGGTGATGCGGGTGACGCGGTGGCGTTCGATCTGCTCCCAGAGGCTCGCGGCATTGACCTCGCCGGGCCGGCGAAGATCCGCGTCGGGCAGCACGGTCGTCACACCAGCCGCGAGGTTCGCCAGCACGAAGATGGGCAGGGTGGCGAGATCGATGTCGCCCGGCTGCAGGTGAAGGCTGGGAGCGAGGGCGTGGTATTGGGCGAGGAGAAAGGCGTGGGTCCGGACCGTTGCCTTGGGCACGCCGGTGCTGCCGCTGGTGAAGGTGACCAGAGCGGGATCCGCGGGCTCGACGGATGCGAGCGGGAAGAGTGGACTCTCCCGTGGAGAAGAGGCCGCTGCTGGGGTCGATTCGGAAGCGCGCGGTTGCCAGCGCCGGGTCAGGGGAAACCAGCCGCCGCACGTGAATTTGAGCGGGATGCGACGCAGGGCCGGTGACCGCAGTCGCAGGAGGTGCGCCTTGGGAACCGCGAGCAGGGCTTTCGGGGCCCAGCGTGCACAGCACGCCTCGAGGTGTTCACGACCCGCGGAAGGATCGAGAAAGAGTGCGACCGCGCCAAAGCGGAAGAGTCCGAGCAGCGAGACATAGAGGTCGGCCGACATTGGCACGAACACAAGCACCGCATCGCCCCGCCGGAGCCCCTCGGCCTGCCACGCCGCCGACGCCGCGGCGACCTCCCGGTGAAGCTGGGCAAACGTCAGCGTCCGCCCCGCGCGCGCGTCGATCAGCGCGTGGGCGTCCGGCCGGAGGCGGGCCTGTTCGTCAAGCAGGTCGCCGATGGTCATGGTGTCCGGGTGGGGGTGGCCCGTTGGAGGTGGCCTCGGTGAGGCCGCGACGGGACCAGCCGGTCCCGCCTGCGCTCGCGCACAAACAGCGCGACGCCAAAGCCTGCGGGGTCGGCGACCCCACCTCCAACGGAGCAGGTTGGATCATGCGACACGTAACCGGCGCCGACGGTGCAGCGCCATCCAGGGAAGAACCCTGCGGGTGACCGGGTGGTGGTGGCCCGTTGGAGGTGGCCTCGGTGAGGCCGCGACGGGACCAGCCGGTCCCGCCTGTGCTCGGGCTTGGGCATCGCGATGCCAATCCCTGCGGGGTCGGCGACCCCACCTCCAAC
>JAEUGZ010000145.1 GCA_016794725.1 Opitutaceae bacterium
ACCTGGGATTGTCCGTTCCACGCGTCCATTTTTTCGCAATCGCGGGTGACATCCGTCAGGTAGGCATCGGTGACAGCGAGAGCAGCTGAATCGGTGAGGCGCAGGGAAACCGGTGTCGCGTTCTTGGTTCGATTGAGCAGCACCAACACCAGGCGTCCTGAATCCGGATCCAGGCAGGCGACCGAACCCACCTCGCGGCTGTCGCTGGACACGCCCACGCGAACCATGCCGGGACGGAGGAAGCGGAAGTAGTGCATGGCCACGCTGGTCTTCTTGGTGTGACCCGTGATGGCCGTGAGGCCATGCACATTTGCCACCTCATCGACCACGACCCACGGCGTCAGGAGCGACACTCCACCTTCGGTCAGGGCGTTGAGGAAGGAGGTTCCAGCCTCGTGCAAGGGAGCCGGCCAGGTATGCCCGCCGGTCGATCCTTCTGTCATCCAGATTTTCTTGCCGTAGGGCTCTGCCAGCTTGCGGAAGGCCGAAACCGAGTCCGGTCGTTTGTCCGCCATGTATCCATCAATATAGCCGTGCGAGGCGATGGCATCCAGGCTGGCCAGCGCGGTGGGTCGCGTGGCCAGAGCCTCCAGGAAGAGACGATTCTTTTCGATATCGAAGGTCATGTGCTCGGGACCAAACAGCTGGGGACGCTTCTCCCCTTCGTGAGCGAACATCCAGACGATCACGCGCATCAGTTCCGCATACTCTTCCGGCGTGTAGACGCAGGATTCGAAGTAGTGCGAAAACGTGAGTTCATTCTGCGCACTGAGGGCGTACAGTTCGATGCCGAGGGTGCGGTAATAGCGCGTCCACTCGACCAGGAGTTTGGCGAAGTGCAGGTAGCGGTCCGATCGCAGCTTGTTGCGTCCCAGGTACTGCCAGCGATCCTCGCCCTCCGGTCCGTCAAGCGGGCCGCCCCACAGACCGAGCTCTCCGGGAGTGCGAAAGTTCAGGCCGTAGTTCTTTCGGTCCGGGTGACCGTTGGCCAGCGACCCATTGACTTTCATCCAACCCGGTGGACTCCAGACCGTGGCGATGACCCGCAACTGGCCCTTTGAGGCCGCGTGCAGCCGCTGGGCGATATCGGCGAAAAACTTCCCCCGCGCACCCTTGCCGTCAAAACTGAAGTCCCGCCAGGTGATATCCTGCCAGCGTTCCTGCGGCTTCGGAGCGGAGTCGGTCCAGAGGTCGATCCGGAGGACGGAGGCGCCCAGTTGCTTCAGATAAAAATCCGGGAAATCCGCTCGGTCATAGTAGGTGAGTACCGCCGGCTTCCACGACACCAGACAGGTCCCAAAGCCCTCCAAGACTTGGTGCTTTTCAGCGGGATGGAGCGTGAGCGTGGCGGCGCGAACGCGGATCGGTACCCACCACGAGGCGGCCAGGATGAGGAAGGAATAATACAGAGTCCGACGATGCATAAAGGGAGGGGGCTTTCGGATCATCGCCGGATCCTTGCCCGGCGGTTGATGGCAACAAGCCTCTCCGCAATCATCCCGATGCGCAATGCCTCCCTGGTCCGCCGGTCACGTCGACTGGTCGTAGGTCTCGGGGGTAACCAGCGCCTTAAGCTCCTCCCCGGCGGCAAAGCGGCGGAGGTTGGACAGCGCAAACTCACCCACGTCGCGGCAGCAGTTGGCCGTCGGTCCGGCAATGTGCGGCGTCAGGTACACGTTCGACAGTCCGCGCAAGGGATGCTCCGTCGCGAGGGGCTCGGTCGTAAACACGTCGAGACCGAACCGAATGCATCCCTCTTTTGCGACGCGCACCAGACCGGCCTCGTCCACAATGGCTCCCCGAGCGACATTGACAAAGACTCCCCCGGACGGAAGCAGGCGGAGATGTCGTTCCTGGACGATGCCCGTCGTTTCCGGAATCAGCGGGGCCAGTTCCACTACGACGTCACTGCCCGAAAACAGAGCCTCCAGCGAGTCCACGGGAGTGAATCCAAACATCCGCCCAGCCCGCACATCGGCATCAGGAGCGTAGACCTTGAGCTTCACGTCAAAGGGCTGCAGCAGGCGGATCAGGGCCCGGCTTACTCTCCCGAAACCGTGCAGGCCGACCGTCAGTCCGAAGAGCGAAATCCCTTCCATGGTCGGTTCTCTCCAACCCCGTTGGACATGCATTTCGAGGGTCCAATGCGGCGATCGACGCAGGCAGGCCAGGATGTGGTGCAGGGCAGCTTCGGCGATGGTTCGACTGATCGAGCCTCCCCAATTTGTGACCTGCAACCCGTTCTCCAAGTGTCGGCGGCTGGTGATCGCCTTCACCGAACCGCACAGAAAACAGAGGTATTTGAGCGCGGGCGGCAGCTTCTCCGGCAGCCGAGGGGTCGACCAGCCTCCGACCACCACCTCCGGCTGGAGTTCGTCCAGCTGTCGACCCAGCTCGAAGCTGTCCTTGCCGTTCGGACGAATGACTCGCGCGTGGGGCGCAAGGGTCAGGAGCCGGTCAAAGAGCGGTCCGGGAAAGAAAGTGGTCTGATCAAATTCGGTCAGGCAGACAACGACCTTGCCGGACAGGATGGGCTCGTCGGTGCGGACGGGCGATGACGTTGGCTGCGTAGACATGGAGGCTAAATCGAGGGGTGGCCGCACGGTGGGGAAGCCCTCCCCTCCGAGCAACAGGCCGGCCGCTCATCCCGGTGACGCGGGTGAAGCCGGCCCGGTCAACCCACGGGTGACTTCGTTGCCAGACACTGCGAAAAGCTCCCAAAACCAAAGCCCGTGAGGCACCCGCAGTCAGTGGGATGAGCGACGCCGCCCTTGCGCTCCAACGCACCCGATTCAAACGTAGCTCTGCCCATCGGCCCTTCATGAACCCCTCCCCTCCCTCGTTTGCGTGGCCAGATGGCCAGCGGGCCGCCGTCAGCCTCAGCTGGGACGACGCCCGTGTCTCCCAGGTCGACAATGGCATTCCCATTCTCGACGAGTATGACGTCCGCGGAACGTTTTATGTGATTCCTCACCGCGTGGAGGAACGTCTCGATCAGTGGAAAGCGGCGGTGGCTCGCGGACACGAAATCGGCAATCACACGGTCAATCATCCGTCGGGCGGCAACTTCACCTGGCAACGGCCTGAATACAGGCTGGAAGGCTACACGTTGGAGCAGATCCAGCGGGAAATCGACGAAGCCGACCGGCGCATCCAGGACTTGCTCGCCATGCGACCCACCACCTTCGCCTATTGTGCCGGACAGACGTTTGTTGGGCGGGGACTTGGGGTCAAAAGCTATGTCCCTCTGATTGCCCGGCGTTTCCTGATCGGACGAACGTATTTTCTACCAACCTACAATCTGCCCGACTGCTGCGACCGGGCCCAGATCAACGGCATCGGCATCGACAACCTGAGCTTCGAACAGGTCCGAAGCTTGATTGAAACAGCGGTGAACGGAGAGGGGTGGATCGTCCTGGTGGGGCACGACATCGGAAATCCCCAGGATCGGCTCAATACGTCGGCCGACGTTTTGAAGCGGATCTGTGACTACCTGAAAGGGCGACCTGAGATCTGGCTCGATACCGTCGCGGCGGTGGGCGGGCACCTCAATCGCCACCTGGGCGAAGACCAGAAGTGGCCCCCTTCAAATCGGCTCGGGGGTAGTCATCGCGATGAGTGAGGGGACGGTTGCGGTGCTGGACAGCGTCGCTTGCCATCGATCTGGCAGCAGGCGCGGCCCGGGTATTCGGTTCCCCCTTCGCTCTTCCTCCTCCTAATTTATCGCCCTACTTCCATCGCCGCCATGCCCTTGCCCCTTCTGGCCGCCCTGTACATCAGTGATCGCGCCACCCTGTTCTCGGTTGGGGCCGGGTTCCTGTTGACGCTTGTTTGTATCGGGCTGGTGTTTCGCCGCTTCAGCAGCAACTCCCGGGACTATTTCTGCGCCGGCGGTCAGGCCACGTGGTGGCTGGTGGGTGGGAGTTTTTTCATGCAGGGCTTTAGTGCCTGGACCTTCACCGGAGGAGCCGGGGCGGCCTATCAGGTGGGTTGGGGGATGACCGTGATGTTCTGCGGCGGAGTGATCAACAATCTCTTCCTCGCCCTCGCCCCCGCCCTGTGGTTTCGCCAACTGCGGGTGACCACGCCGGCCGATGTCATCCGCCTGCGCTTCGGAGCCGGTATGGAGCAGTTTTTCGCAAGCCTGCAGTCCTGCGCGGGGGTGGCATTCAGCGGCGTCCAGCTCTACTCGCTCGCCATTTTTACAGCCACCTTGCTCAACCTCGACATCGATCTCGTGATCGTTGTGCTGGGTGTGGTGGTGCTCTTCTATACCGCCATGAGCGGCTCCTGGGCGGTGCTGGCTGCCGATTTCATCAAGGGCCTGATTCTGATGCCGGTGTCCATCCTCGTCGCTGTGATCTGCCTGCAGAAACTCGGCGGACTCCGCGGCATGTTTCAGCACATTGCCGATGCCGGGTTGGCCAATGCCTATGCTCCCGTCAAAAGCGCTGAGACCATGGCAACGCTGACCGGCGTGACTCCGGGTTACTTCGTCGCAGGCTTCTTCCTTGCCTGGTACCTCAACGGGGTCGTCGGAGTCTCTGGCATGTCCAATTGTCAGAAGTTTCTCTCCGTCAAAGATGGGCGTGAGGCCCGAAGGGCCGTGCTCCTGACCGCCGGGCTCGCGCTGGTCGGCGCGCTCCTCTTCTTTATACCGCCCATGACTGCCCGGTTGCTGATTCCGGACGAGGTGGCCGCAATGCCGCTGCGAGTGCCGGCCGAAGGCGCCTATGCCGCCATCGTCATGTACCTGCTGCCGGCCGGGCTCGTCGGACTTGTCCTGGTCGCGATGTGCGCCGCCACCATGAGTTCGCTCGACGGCGGTCTCACCGGACTGGCGGGACTGCTCACCCAGAACATCTATCCCGCGCTTTGCCGGCGACTGGGTCGCGTGCCGCTCGAAGGCCGGCCCCGGCTGATCCTGGCCCGGGCGGTCAACTTTTGCTGTGCGGTCACCGTCATCCTCTGTGCACTCGCGCTGGTTCGATTTGGCAGCGGCAGCGTGTTCAAACTGCTGCTCGACTTGATCGCCCTCGTGATGGCCCCGGTGGCAGTGCCACTGTTCTGGGGACTCTTTATTGGGCGGACCCCGCGCTGGGCCGCGCCGGGCACCATTCTGGTCGGGATTGTGACATCGGCTTCCATTGCCTTCGGTCCCACCTTGCTTGGCACCTCACCGTGGTTCTTTCAGGAACAGATCTTCTCGGTGATGGGCGTCGGCACCCTGTTTTTTCTGGGAAGCCGCCTGTTTTTTCGCGACGATGATGCGGAAGCCGTGGCGCGCGAGAGGGAGTTCTTTTCGCGCCGTGATCGGCCAATCGATTTTGCCGCCGAGGTGGGCGCCGGTAATGACACCGCCCAGCTCCGCATTGTCGGCCTGTTTGGGCTGGTCCTGGGTGGGTCACTTTTGCTTCTGCTGATTCCTGCCAGCAGCGCGGGTCATTCCGGCAAGATTCTCTCCCTGGCCGCCGCCATGGCCGGCGTGGGTGGTCTCCTGTTCCTCTACTCGCGCAAAACTTCTCCCCCGCCAATCTGAATCGTCCCCCTGCCTATGCGTTGGTCCCTTGTATGGTCTGCTTGCCTCGCCTCGGTTGCGACCCTCGTGGCCTCTCCCAGCACCCCGAATCCGGGATTGCGTTACTTCTACGAGCTACCGCCGACGGCGTCACCGCAAACGCTCCGGGTGGACGTGTGCGTTTACGGCGGCACACCAGGCGGGGTCGGAGCGGCGGTCCAGGCGAGTCGGATGGGAAAGTCGGCCGCGCTTGCCGTCTTCCGACGCCACGTGGGAGGGCTCACTTCGGCGGGGCTGACCGCAGTGGACCTCGGGCGCAGGGAGTCGATCGGCGGGCTCGCCGCCGAGTTCCTCAATCGGCTGGGCCGCTGGTCTGGCTTCCGGTCAGCCGACGCCGAGAACGTATTCCGCGCCCTGCTCGCCGAAGCCAAGGTCCCGGTCTACTACGAGCATCGCCTTGCGCGGGTGGAAAAACGAGCGGGCCGCATCGTCGCCCTTGAGTTCGAAAATGGAAATCGAATTGAGGCGAAGATGTTCGTCGATGCCACTTACGAAGGGGACCTGTTCGCGCGGGCGGGCGTCTCGTATCACGTCGGCCGTGAAGCCAATGCGACGTACGGTGAGACCTACAACGGATACAATCTCGCCCTCATGCACCAGTTCAGGTTTGCGGTCGATCCCTACCGCACGCCCGGCGATCCCGCGAGCGGCCTCCTGCCCGGAATTTCGGCGGAGCCCCTTCGAGCCCAGGGAAGCGGGGACAACTTTGTTCAAGCTTACAACTTTCGCATGTGGCTGGTGAGCGCCGACGAAGGCTTGCCGCTGCCCCAACCCGCTGGCTACAACCGCGACACCTATGCGCTGCTCCTGCGTTACCTTGTGACCGCCCCGCCCGAGTTCGAGTGGGACTTCACCTACCGGAACGGCCCGATCAAACTCAATCTCGGCGACTGCAACAATGCGGGCCCCTTCTCGACCGATTTCATCGGCGGCAGCCACGACTGGCCGGAGGCCGGATACCGTGAGCGGGAAAAAATCTTTCAGGCGCACGTGACGTACCAGCAGGGTCTGGTGTGGTTTCTGGCCAACGACGAAGCCGTGCCGGAAAAGGTCCGCGCCCGCGTCCGCGCCTTTGGGCTGCCGAAAGATCAGTTTGTGGAGACCGGAGGTTGGCCACACGAACTCTACGTGCGCGAAGGTCGGAGGATGCGGTCCGACTACATCATGACCGAACATGAATGCATGGGCCGACGCGTCGCCCCAGACAGTGTCGGACTCGCCAGCTACGGCATGGATTCGCACCACACCTCCCGAGTCGTGGTTGACGGGGTGGTGAAGGCCGAGGGCGATGCCCAATTTGGCGTGCCCGCCCCCTACCCGGTCAGCTACCGCAGCCTCGTGCCCCGGCAGAAGGAGTGTGAAAACCTGCTGGTGAGCGTCTGCGTCTCGAGCACACACATCGCCTATGGCAGCATCCGCATGGAGCCGGTCTTCATGATTCTCGGCCAATCAGCCGGAACCGCCGCCGCTCTTGCCATCGACGCAGGCGTGCCTGTACAGCAGGTTGACTATGCCAGCCTGCGTGAACGGCTGCTCCGGGACGGACAGATCCTTGTCTGGTCGACTCCACCTCAGCCGTGAGTACGCGGATCGCTGTTTCCCGCAGGATAGTATCGGCCTGGAGCACCGGGCGTCGACTGGTGGGCGTCGCCGTCCTTGGAATCGCGACCGCCGAGCTGGCTGCCGGCAGCGAACCACCGGAGGTTG
>JAEUGZ010000163.1 GCA_016794725.1 Opitutaceae bacterium
GACGCGACCATGCTGATGATCGTCGCCATCGCGATGGGCGCAAAGAGCTTTCCCTCAACCCCGCTCAGTCCAAGAAGCGGCAGAAAAACCAGAATAATCAGCAGCGTCGCATACAGAATGGAGTTTCTCACCTCACCTGACGCACGTCCAATCACCTGGAGTCGGGGTCTCGGGTGCGCCGCGGTCGCGTTCTCCCGGAGGCGTCGATAAACGTTTTCGACGTCCACAATCGCGTCGTCCACCACCATGCCAATGGCAACCGCGAGCCCGCCCAAGGTCATTGAATTCACCGAAATCCCCAGGCGGCTGAAAGTCAGCAGCGTGATCGCGAAACTCATCGGCATCGCCATCAGGGTGATGAAGGTGGTCCGAACATTGAGCAGGAAGAGAAAGAGCACCGCGGTCACCATGATCGCCCCGTCCCGGATGGCTTCGGTCAGGTTTCCGATCGCATGATCGATGAAATCCTTCTGCTGAAAGAGCAGCGTCGTTTCGATCCCCTTGGGATAACTCGTCTGCAACTCCGCCAGCGCCGCCTCGATTTTTCTACTCAGGGCGCGGGTATCAAAGCCCGGTGCCTTGGTGATGGACATGATGACGCCGTAGGTGGGCGTCTTTTCCGGCGAGAGACTCACCGTTGCATCGCCCCGCATCGGCTCGATTCCCCAAACCACTTCCGCCACATCGCCCAAGGTGACAGGTCGCTCTCCTACCAGCTTGATGACAGTGCGTGCAAGCTCCGCAAGGTCGGTCGTCATCGCGAGATTGCGCACCATGATCTCGCGCGGACCACGGGTCAGAAATCCGCCCGTCGTCGTACTCGCCGCCTCGGCCACGGCGTTTTCCAGTTCCGCATAACTCACCTGATGGGCCTGCAGCCGGTGTGGATCCGGTCGTACCTCGATTTGCTTCACGCCCCCGCCCATGTTCAGAATCTCAGCAATGCCAGGGATGCTCTGGAGTCGCCGCTTGATCGTCCCATCTGCGAGGGACCGAACTTCAGGCGGGGGCAGGTATCCGAGTTCCCCCTCCTTGAGGGTTGACCGGACTCCGACGAGCAGGATCTCGCCCATGAGCGATGCCACCGGTGTCATGATCGGCTGGACCCCGGCAGGGAGCTGCTCCCTCGCCGCCTGCAGGCGTTCCTGCACGAGCATGCGCGCGTGGTAGATATCGGTCTCCCAACCGAATTCGGCGTACACGAGGGAGAGCGCAACATCCGAATTCGACCGCAGTCGGGTCAGTCCGGCCACACCCATCAACGCACTTTCCAGCGGCTGGGTGACCCGGGTCTCCACCTCTTCGGGAGCCAAACCCGGCGCCTCGGTCAGGACAATGACGGTGGGCTTCGTCAGGTCGGGGAGGACTTCGACCGGCAGTTTCCGGCCTGTCTGCAGTCCGAGGGCCAGGACCAGCATTGAGAGACCAAGGACGATCACCCGGTTCGCCAGCGACCACTGAATCAGTTTATTCAACATGGCCGGGAATCACTGGGCGTCAGGAGCCGAGGGCACGGAGCCGCGCGCAGCGGGTCGCGCCGAAGATCGTCGCCAAAAGCCAATGACAAATACGAGCAGCAAGAGCACGGCGCTGATTCCCTTCCACAAGAGGCTCGGATCGTGCTCCTCAGCCTCGTGGTCATGGTCGTGGTCATGTCGGGCCAC
Source organism: Opitutaceae bacterium (assembly GCA_016794725.1). Classification (GTDB taxonomy): domain Bacteria; phylum Verrucomicrobiota; class Verrucomicrobiia; order Opitutales; family Opitutaceae; genus UBA6669. Next base: position 1,665 of record JAEUGZ010000163.1, read on the forward strand.
CGAGGGCACTTCAGTCGCCGCCGCCTTGCCGCCCCCCTTCAATTCCGAGCCGTCCGCCGCATGTTCGTGTCCGTGGGCGGCATCCAGCGCTTCCTTGAGCGAAATTCCCCCGCCTCCCACAAACGCGAGCGAATAGGCGCCCTGCGTCACCACTTCATCCGCAGGGAGGAGTCCGCTCACGATTTCAACCCTGCGATCATTGCTCTTCCCCACCACGACGGGGGTCTTCACAAACGCGTTAGGCACGTCAAAGTCCTTCACATAGACAAATCGGCCGGCGGGATCGCCCTGCAATGCGCTGCGGGGAATGGTCACAACATCCGCGCGCTTGTCCACCACGATGGAGAACTCCGCCCTGAGACCGGGACGGATCAGTCCGTCCGGATTGGCCAGAAGAAAGGCAGCATCCAGTGTGCCGCTCGTCGCATCGGCCGCCGTCGCGAGGCGCACGAGCGTGCCTTCCCAGGTGCGGTCGGGCCACGCCGCCAGGGTGATGTGTGCCTTCACGCCTGGTTTGAGTCGGCCAACCGCATGCTCAGGCACGCGAGCCACCGCGATGACCTCGCGAAGATCGGTGAGTTCGAGCAGCGCGCGATCCGGCTCAACCGGATCACCGAGTCGCACCGCCAGCTGGGTCACGGTTCCGGTGGAGGGCGCCGCGAGTGCAATCACGTTCGCGGGCGAACCGACCTGTCGACTCTCGACCTTGAGGACCTCGGCGTTGGTCTCCACCCGGTCGCCTGGAAGCACGGACAGGGACACCACGCGACCGGAGATGCGACTGGTCACCGCGGACTGGCTGCCCGGTTTCACTTCTACGCGTCCCAACGCGAAGACCGTCTCTTCAAAATCGCCCGGCTCGGCCACGGCAGTTTGGATACGCAGATTCTGCACGCCGGTGGCATCGAGCACGACGGTGGTCGAGGCACGGCTCGGCGTCTCATCCGCAGGCAGGGACTGTGCCGTGAGCAGCAGCACACAGGTCCAGGAAAGTCGGTTCAGCAGGTTCATTCGGAAATCAGCAGGGCGGATGTCAGGGGGAAAGTGGAGGAGGTGAGGCCGTCAATCCGGGCCAGTGCCAGGGCGAATTCCGATTCGAGCTCAAGCAGCTCGCGACGGAGCAGGACCTGCTCGCGCTGGGCATCGAGCACATCGATGAGGGGCAGTTGTCCATCCTGATAGGCACGACGGACAATGGTCAGCGCTTCGTCGGTCGCAGGCAGGGCGTCCTGGCGTAGCAGCCGGGAGGCATCCGCCGCCGCCTGGAGTTCCTGCCAGGCGGCCGAGAACTCCGCCCGCAACGTGGTTTCCGCAGCACGGAGGGCCCATTCCGCCCCCGTCACGGTCTCGCGGGCGGCCCGAATCATCCCTTGGTTCTGGTTGCGTCGCATCAGTGGCATGGACAGGCCTGCGACAAAGGCGGCATCGCTGCCCTCGCGTAGAAAGCGAACTCCTCCCCCAACCGTGAGATCGGGCACCGCCTGCGCCTGTTCGAGATCAAGCGAAGCCCGCCGGCCGGCTAGGATGGAACGCTGAAGTTCAAGACGCGCATGGCGATCGATTGCCATCAGCAATGGCTCCCGCTCAGGCAGCGCATCGGGCATCCGTACACGGCCCGGCAGGGAGCCCACTTCATCCGGGGAGCCGCCCCATTGGTTGGCCAGGGCGGCCCGCGCCACCTGCAACTGAGCGCGGCATCTCGCCAGTTCCGCCTGGGCCGAAGCCACCGCCGCTCGCGCGCGGGCCGCTTCGGAGAGGGATCCGGCGCCCGCCTGAACCCGCGCCGTGACGGATTCAAGGGTCTCCCGCGCCAGCGCCACCGGCTCCTCAGCCAGGAGGAGCCTCTGCTGAGCCGCAATGACCGCCACATACGCAGCCGCCGTCGCCGTCATCACCTCGGCGCGGCTCGCCGCGGTTTCCCACACCGCCGTCTCGTGCTCTCGGTTGGCGACGGCGACCCGTTTTTCTCGTTTGCCTCCCCGCTCGAGCGTCTGCTGGGCCTG
>JAEUGZ010000185.1 GCA_016794725.1 Opitutaceae bacterium
TCCCAAAGGACGCCATGGACGTAAGAACCCGATTAAGGATTCGACTTGGGTTGTTCAGGTGCCGTCGGAGCGGTCGCCGGCACGACCACGGCCTCGGGCGCGGTTACGGGCGCCACGGCCGGTGCCGAAATCGCAGGCAGTGCACCGCCGCTGGCGGCGGCGTGCTTACGCTGATAAATGTGTCCCAAATAGAGCACGAAGCTCAGGACAAAAAAAGCAATCGAAGCATTGATGGTCGCTTTGGAAAGTACGTTACCGGTTTCGGCGCCGAACGCAGCCTCAGCCGCTCCCCCCCCCATGGCCGCACCGACGCCGCCATCCTTAGCTTTTTGGGCAAGCACAACCAAAAACATGAACAGCGAAATCAGGATAAGAACGAAAGTGAGAATTCCGATGAGGATGCTCATGTGTAAAGGATGACAAAAACAACCCCCGCCCCCCCTTGTCAATGCCTCGCTGCAACACAGGGGAGCGACGCTGCGGAAAAGGCTGACCTAGATCGAGTAATCACTCGGCCGGACATCATCTGACCGCAGGCTCGGTGCCGCCCCTTCGACCTTCTCCCGTTTTCGATCGTAGAAGATTCGAACCTCCGATTTCTCTCCCCCACCAGTTGGCGACTGCTGGAGCAGGTATGAAGCCCGGAGAAGGGCGCGTTTGGTGCTCATGGTGAGATTGGATTCGGCGGGAAACACGTTGTCCTTCCCGATCCGCTGCAAAGCACCGGAACGCTCCAGCACCCGCTCGACCTCTTCGTTGATTCCACTGATCAGGAGGTGGCGCTTTGAGCGCTCAAGATAGTCATGCAACTGCAATAGCGAGAGGACCGAGGTGGCATCCAGATGCCTCGCATTCTTCATCCGCAGGATCACGACTTTGATTTGATCATCGTCAGCCAAGTAGCGCACCTGCTCCTGAAAGAGATCCGCCGCACCGAAGAACAGCTCCCCTTCCACGTGCACGATCGAAATCGCTGAGTTTCTGCGCTGGCGCTTGTTTTCGAGCTCGGCCAACTGGCCGATTTCATTGAATCCGTACTCGACCAGCGATGGGGCGCTGGCCTTACGCAAGAACAACGCGAGCGACACACCAATCCCGACGTAGACCGCGGTGTCGAGCTGCAGAAAGAGAGCCGCCGCGAGTGTGACCCAAAAGACCACCGCATCCGATCGGGTGGATCGACGAGTGATTCGAATTTGCTCCAAATTGATGAGGCGAAGGGCGACGAGGATGAGATAGGCCGCGATTGCGGCGATCGGAATATAGTTCAGGGAGGTGGCGCTGAAGCTCACGATCGCCAAGACAATCACGCTCGAGATGATGGACGCCGCTTGCGTCTTTCCACCCGCCTCATAGCTGACCGCGCTGCGAACAAACGACGAGGAACCAGGCATCGCACCGAACGCCGTGGCAGCGATATTACCTGCACCCATTGCAACCAACTCTTGGTTCGCGTTTATCTTCTGCCCGGAGCGTGCGGCCATGGACTTCGATATCGAGATCGTCTCGAGCATTCCCAGGATTGCCGCGGCCAAGGCGACACTGGCCAGCTGCGGCACCAGTTCGAGTCCGGCTTCATTGGTCGGAAACCCCACAAAAAGCGGCATTTGCCCGGCCACTTCACCCGCATCCTTCACCATGGGGACGTGCGAAGCCGCCAGGTTGTACGAAACGGACATCACCCCAAAGAGACCGAGGACGAGGATCCCTTCCGGCCAGCCCGGTTTCACGCGCCGGATCAAGATCATCAGCAGCAGACTCGCGATACCGACGCCGGCAGTCATGGGATTCAAATCGAACCGAATCACACTCGAAAGAACGTGGCGTACAGTCCCGGGCAAACTGACATCGGCGGCGCGCCCCAGCCCCAAGAGGTTACCTATCTGTCCGACTCCAATGAGGATTCCCACTGCGGTTCCATAGGCAACGATGACGGTGCGGGAAATGAAGTGGGTAAGATTTCCGAGCTTAAAGAATCCAGAAGCCAACTGGATCGTCCCCATCATAAAACCCACCACGAGCACCTTCTGAAGGGCCGTCAGTGGCACGTCACTCACGGTCAACAGGGCGCCGGCGAGAATGATCGAAATGGTGTTGGTGGGTCCAAATACAAGATGGTGAGACGTGCTAAAAAACGAACACACCGCAGCTCCCACAATGGCCGTGGCCAAGACAGCCTGGACTGGCAATCCCACCACCAAGGCAAAACCGATCGCTTGGGGGATGGTCACGATTGCGATCATGACGGCGGCATAGGCATCCGCGCGGAGCTTGGCCCAGCTGTAATGGCGTAGTTCGCGCCAGAACGCGGGCACCGGATCGTAGCGCAGGTAGTCGGCGACGTCGGTCAGTCCGCCAACCGCGTCGTGAAAGACGCGCTCCGCGGCCTGTTCTGCTCGTTTGGGAAAAATGGCTTCCCGCGCCTTTCGCCACCACATTGCCTCCAATCAATCGGGAAGGGCGATTGCGCCAAGTCAATTCCCATAAAAAAATAGGAATTAAAACCCAGTGATTGAGTGGGGATAACGGAATTCCCCCGACAGCAATACGATGTCAATTCCCGTCAGACTTCAGCCCTCCGGAGACTTAGGCTTCAATTCCCAACTTCTCCAAAATCCGATGCAGGTCGTCGTTGCCGGCGTAGCTGATGACGATCTTGCCCTTCTTCGGCGAATGTTTCAACGCAACCCGTGCTCCCAGGTGGCTGACCAGTTTTTTCTCAATGCTGCTGATGGCGGCAGACTCCACCGCAGGTACCACCCGATTCCCTGAATGGGACGCAACGGCCACTCCTGCCTTGCGCGTTGCCACCACCCGCTCAGTCGCGCGTACACTCAACCCTTCTTCAATGACGCGCCGCGCGAGGACTGCTCGTTGGGGTGCATCTTCGAGGCCCAGTAGTACTTTGGCATGGCCCACCGACAAAAGTCCCTTCGCAAGATACCCCTGCAACTCACCATCAAGCATCAGCAGGCGAAGCGCGTTTGCCACCGAGGCCCGCCCCTTGCCCACCCGCTCGGCGGCGGCCTCTTGGGTGAGATCGAAATCCCTGATGAGGCTGGCAAATCCATACGCTTCTTCGATCGGATTGAGTCCTTCGCGCTGCAGATTCTCAATCAGGCCCAGTGCGGCGGAAGAGGCGTTGCTCGCCTCAACCAGGCGGGCGGGAATGCTCTTGATCTTGAGCAGTTGAAAGGCCCGCCAGCGACGTTCTCCCGCCACGAGTTGGTACTTTTCGCCATGCTTGCGAACCACAATCGGTTGAAGCAGTCCCTCGCTGCGAATGCTTTCGGCCAGTTCCTGCAAGTGCTCAGGTGACAACTCACGGCGCGCCTGATATGGACTCGGCTCAATCGCCGTGACACTGATCTCCAGGAAGCCCGGAGCGGGCGGAACCGCCGGTGTGCGGGCATCGCCGGTCGGGGATGCGGCAGGCTTCGATTCCGTTGTCTTGGGCGCAGCAGCCGCAATGAGGCCACCGAGTCCACGGCCGAGTCTGGATTTGGGAGCAGCCATGATGGATTATTTTCCTCCGGGAATGAAAAGCACCTGTCCAACTTGGATCTTGGAGGGATCGACCAGTTTGTTGGCGTTGATGATGTCCTGAATCTTTGCTCCGGTTTTCTTGGCAATCGTGGCCAGCGTCTCACCTTTTTGCACGGTGTAGCTCATTCCCTCTTTGGGAAAGTCCTCCGGGAACGAAGCAGGCTGGCGCTGATTCTGGTTCTTGACCACGGCCTGCAGCGCCACGTCGGTTTGTTGCGCCAGCCGCTCAATTTGTCTGGCCACGACTTCGAGCGTCTCTGCGCGGGATGAGGCAAGCGTCGCCTTCAACACTCGGTTCAGCTCAGCGATAGCCTCATTCACCTGGGCAATGGTCGCAAAACTCTTCGACGCAGAATCCGCCTGGGCTTTGAGCTGGGCATTTTCCCGTTCGAGTTGTTCAACGCGCAGGGACAACTCTCCCAGCCGCTGAGCCGCGATCCTCACATCTTCGCGAAGATTGGCAAATTCGACGTTGGACTGTCCCCACGCGCTTGCCCAGCCGCCGACGAGCAGGAGAAGGAAGGCACGCATGAACATGAGACTGGGCAATTGACGGAGAGAAAACAAGCGGAGCTTTGCAGCACAGCCTCTTCCGCAGACTTTGCGGATGAACTGAGGCTCAACCT
>JAEUGZ010000191.1 GCA_016794725.1 Opitutaceae bacterium
TTCCAAGCCCGTCCATCTCCGTGGAGCGTGAGAAAGAGGAGCGCGAGCACCATCTCGTCGACCTTGTCTTTGTCGTAGTCCATGGCCCGAACTTGCCAGTTTTTTGGCGTGGGTTCAAACTTCCGCTGTGAGCGCGTTTGCCATCAAGACCGAGGTCAGTGATCCGGCGGCGAAACGATTGGTCTTCACCGCACAGAAGACCATGTACGGTGGCAAGGGCATCGCGGTGGGTGACCTGGTCTTTGTCTTCGCAAGTGAGAACGAGGGCGGGGCGGGGCTCGTTTCCCGCGGGGTTGTGACGGCGTCCGAGGCGATCGCGAAGAAACCGGGCGTCGAGCGACAGACCCCGCGCGTCAGCATCGCGGTTCGGGTCACCGGCTTGGTGCGACGCCGGTTAGGCAGGGCCGAACTCAAGCCGTTTTCCGCCTGGAAGGACGGCCGGCCGGAGACCGAGCTCAATTTCAAGTTCTACCGTCAGGCGACGAACAAGATCGTTGGCCTTTCGGAGGAAGCGGCGGCGTTTCTCGAGGGGTACTTCCGATAGACCGGGCGGCGGCGAGTGATCCTCGTCTTCCTCATGGGAAGGAGGAAGGGAAGCTCGGAGTCGCGAAGGCGCAGAGGTCGATCCGGAGGTGCGGTTGGGAATTCGCGTTTGGTTTATCTTCAGATTTTCGGTGTGATGAGCTTCAGCCAGCCAGCTGACAGACCACGAATTGACACGAATGGACACGAACCGAGAGGGAGAAACTAAGAGCTGAGCACCTGTGATTGCCTCACCCCAAAGTGAACCCCATCCCTCGCAATTCCCGGTGCCTGCCGCATTCGTGTGGATTCGGGTCAATTCGTGGTTCAACGGAATGCTCTTGGCTGAGGTAAGGTCCGATTCCTAGTTTCGATTTATGAAAGCGATCGAAGGGTATTATGAGATCAAGCCGGACGATCACGTCTGGAAGGTGGCCAATCCGATGAAGGTCCCGTACACGGACCTGTTGGAGCAGTCGAAGAGTGAGATCCTCGGGGCGCGTCTGTGGCGGTTGCCGCCGAAAAGCGCCAACACCTACCACAAGCACGTCAAGGCCGAGGAGTTCTACTTTGTGCTCGAGGGGGTGGGGCGGATGCGGGTCGGCGAAACCACCCTCACTGTGCCGAAACACGGGGGTGTGCTCGTGGGACCGGAGATGATGCGTCAGATCTTCAACGATACCGATGCGGATACGCTCTGGCTCATCCTCGGCGCGCCCGACAAGGAGTTCGGGCCGGGCGAGACGTTTGACATCAAGCGCTTCTGGCCGACCGATCCCAAGCAACTGCCCAAGGAACTGGCCGGGGTCGACTGGCCGCCCGCGTCGGGGGCATGAGGGGCGGGAAGGAACCTGTCGTCTGCCTGGAGTGAAAGAAGCAGCGAACGCTCCACGAACCTCGGGAGTTGCGTCAACTTGATTGCGATCCAAGGTCGGCGTCTGTTGGAGGTGGGGTCGCCGACCCCGCGGGGATTGGCGTCGCAGGAAGAAATCAGGCAACGGAGGCGGGACCGGTTGGTCCCGTCGCGGCCTCGCCGAGGCCACCTCCAACTTGACCGAAGGCGATTCCGGCCTTCGCACTGCTTTGGTTGACGCTCATGCGCTGCCGTGAGAGGTATTTGCACGAATGAAATCGGGCACCGATGATGGCGACGGATCGGTTCATGCTTCGGCGAATGCGTTTCAGGTTCACGTTTCGTCCTTTCTCCACCTGGATTCGTGTTTGTCCGCATCGCTTCGTGGTTCCATAGCATCGTCCCATAGGAGCGCGGTATGATGACCGTGCGTCGCGCGCTTACGGAGGAACTTCCAGCCCTCTCGTTGCTGGCGCAGCGCTCCTTCATGGCGGCGGTCGCCCCACTTTACTCGGAGCTGGGGGTGCGCACGTTTTTGGAGTTTGCGTCGACAGAGGCGATGCTGAAGCGGGTGGCGCAGGGTGCGGTGACCTACGGGGCTTATGACGCGCGGGGCGGGGTGGGCATGGCCCAGGTCCGCGGAGGTTCGCATGTATGCATGCTGTTTGTGGCTCCGGAAGCCCAGCGTCAGGGAGTCGGACGCAGGCTGCTGGCTGCGCTACTGCCTGAGTGTACGGCGGAGGTGATAACGGTGAATGCGAGCCCGAATGCCGAAGGCGCCTATCTCCGGTTTGGGTTCCGTCGTACTGCGGAGGAGCAGACCGTGGATGGTATCCGTTTCATTCCCATGGCGAGGCCAAGGGAGCCGGTGGTCCTAGACCCACCTTTCAGAGGAGAAACCACGAATTGACACGAATGAGAACGGTCTCCCGGAATTGCGACGGATTGGTACACGTTTGGGCAAATTGAATTTGTATTTCGATTTGTCCAAGAAGCCTCTGGATTCGTGTCCGTTTCTGTCAATTCGTGGTCCATCGTCTGTACGGTTTCTTCCCAAATGGCGGTGGCTCTGGGTCTCGTGCTCATCGGCGTGGTGGCTTTCGCAGCGTTTCCTTGGTCGAAGACTCCCAAGCGGCGAGATTCACCTGAACCGATGGAAATGCCCGGCGTCGGTCGCGGTTGAAATGGATCGAAACGTCTGTCACTGAAGTGGCTTCCCTGCAAAACGCTCATCATGGCAACGATTCGAACCGGCAATAAGGCGGCGCTTCTGGTGGTGGACGTACAGGTCGGGGTGTTGCGCGACGCGTGGGAAGGTCCGCGGGTGGTCCGGCAGGTTGCAGCCGCGGTCGAGCGCGCCCGGGCGCAGGGGGCGCCCGTGATCTGGATTCAGCATGACGATCGGGAGCTGATCCACGGGAGCCCGGACTGGCAGTGGGTGCCGGGGCTGGGACCGGTTGGGACAGAGCCGGTGATCCCCAAGCACTACAATTCGGCGTTTGAGCACACGGACCTGGAGGAGACGCTTGCCGGCTTGGGTGTGACGCAGGTCGTAGTGGCTGGGGCGGCCACAAACTGGTGTATTCGAGCCACGGCCTACGCGGCGTTGGACCGCGGGTATGATGTCACTTTGCTGAAGGATGCCCACACGACCCAGACGTCGGTTCTGGAGGACGGCACAACTCTCGAGGCCGAGTCGATCATCCGCGATCTTAACGTCACGTTGACGTGGCTGAGCTACCCGGGAAGGACGTCCAGCACGGCTTCGGCAAGCGACATTACGTTTGCCACCTGAACCGAACCAGGAGGGTTCACGCCTTGTCCCAGACCACGACCGAACGGATCGGATTGATCCGTCACTTTCCGGTGCAGCACCCCCTTCCGCGGGGGTGGAAAACCGCCGTGGACCTCCACCGATGGAGGGCGTTGTACGATGCCTCACCGGCGATCCCAGAGCGGCTCGAACTGGGTTCACAATCGTGGACGGCCTGCCTGTGCAGCGATCTGGCTCGTGCGGTGACGACCGCTCAGGCTGCGTTTTCCGGATCGCTTGAGGTGACGCCGCTCCTGCGGGAGCCGGAGTTGGCGGAGTTTCAAACCGGGAACCTGCGCCTGCCGGTGTGGGTCTGGCGCTGGGTCCTGCGTCTGGCCTGGCTGACCGGGCACCGCTCCCAGCGGGCGGGCCGGGACGAGTTCAAAGGACGCGTTCAGCGGGTAGCGGATCTCGTGGTGTCGCGGGGAGGTTCCGTCCTGGTGGTGTCCCATGCCGGCATGATGGCCTACCTCAGCGTTGAGCTGAAGCGTCGCGGATACGAGGGACCCAAGTTGAGAATACCGAGACCGGCTCGACTCTATGTCTTCGAGTGGAGGCAGCCAAGGTGAAGACGGCAACGATGGAACCTGCCTGCTCCAGTCCGACGTGCTGCCTGAGTCGGCCTGGATGCGGGCACGTGTTTGTGATCGCCGATTGAACCACTCTGAGATCCCGTGGACGTGCATGAAACAGGGCCGTTGAGGCTGGTGTCGTCGCCGCTTGAGGTGACGGATGCCATGGCGATCGCCGAGCTGGTGTCCTTGCGAGCCGAGGTGGCGCAGTCCCTTTCGACACGCCATGGCCCGGGACCCTGGTCCCGACAATCGACGGAAGCGGGCGTGCGTTTTGAGCTGCGTTCCACCTCGCTGCTGGTGCTTCGTGACGCGACGCGGATTGTTGCCTGCGTGGGAGTAACCCGACGCAAGCCCTGGGCGATCGATCCGCGATACTTCTCCCCGAGCCGGACTCCGGTCTATGTGGTGGCCTTGGCCGTGGCGCCTGCCTGGCAGGGACGCGGCGTGGGACGGCGGTGTTTGGCTGCGGCTGAAGACTGGGCACTGCAGCGGCAGTCGGATATGATGCGACTGGACGCCTACGATGCGCCGGCGGGGGCAGGCCCGTTCTACCAGCGATGTGGGTACAGGGAGGTCGGGCGTGCAACCTATCGCAAGTGTCCCCTGGTCTATTTTGAGCGGGCGTTGATCGCGTCTTGAACCTTTCGGAGGGGTGACTGCAATCGGTTCTAGATTCGCACCATGAAACCGCCGTCGCAACGCAGGTTGGAGCATCCCTTGGCCGGCCTGTTTCCCGCGCCACGGATGAAGCGCCTCCGGCCTTGGGCTGCAGCGGCGGTGGTGCTTGTCGCTTCATTCCTCGGCTACCTCCTACATGCGCATCCCTTCAAGGTGGCGGGAGCGACCGACGGGCGCACGGCCCAGCTTGTGAGGGTGCGCAACAACCTCATGGAACTAGGCACGGCGGCGGAGAGTTATTTCCAGCAGCATCCGGACCAGGGGATTGTTCGCGGTGACGAGCTCCAGCGTTGGTTGCCTGGGGTGCTTGAGCTGAAATCGGTGGCGGGCGAGCGCTACGACTCGCTCGTCTTTTCGAGGGACTGGCAGAAGGTTGCGGTGGTGCTGGCGGACGGAACCGCCATTGAATGGAAACGGCGATAGTTGGGGTATGGAACGATGTCCCAAAACCGCGATCGCCCAGGCCAGAGACTACGCATCCCGCAGCCGCGCATGCGCGTCCACTTAGGCGGGATCCAATGCCGGTGTTTGGTGGAGGTGGGGTCGCCGACCCCGCGCGAGCTTGGCGTCGCGTGAAGAAATCGGGCAACGGAGGCGGGACCGGCTGGTCCCGTCGCGGCCTCACCGAGGCAACCTCCAACAAAGGTGCTCCAGCCTTCACGTCCGATCCTCAGGTTGACGCGACTGCGGGATTCGTGGTTTAACTCGCTGCTAGGATGGCGTGGGCGATTCCAGAGCCTGTCCTCTCCTGCGCGAGCCGCCAACGTCTGAGTCTGACTCCCCTCCGATGAAGATCATCCCTCCGGTTCGCGTGAAGCGAAGCTACCGCCAGCACCTTGTGGCTGAATCGGCGAAGGTGTTCCCGCTGCTCTGTCCGGTTCGCGAAGCCGATTGGATTGAGGGGTGGGATCCACTCCTGGTGGTGACGCAGTCCGGGGTCGCTGAGCCCGATTGTGCGTTTGTCACCATGACTGGTGCGAGCCAGTCGGTGTGGTACATCACCCAGCATGACGCGGAGCGGGGATTTGCGGAGATGATCAAGATCACCCCCGGGGTCACCGCCTGCCGCCTGACCCTCTGTGTTCGCTCGGTGGTCGGTGGGTCGGAGGCGGAGATCACGTACCAGCATACGAGCCTGGGACCGGAGGGAGACGCCTTTGTCGCCGCGTTTACGCAGTCACACTTCGAGCAGGGCATGCGGACCTGGGAGTCGCGGATGAACCACTACCTGCGTCACCAGACCCTCCTCAGGTCGTCACCTTGAACAGCGATCCGTGGCCTGTGGCCCTGGGAGGACGCGCCGGTGCTGGCTTGCCAGCGCCTGCGATTCAGATTAATGCTGGTCGGCGAACTCTCCCGGTCCGTTTCCCCTCGTTCGACCCGCTTTCCCTATCACCATGACCGCAAAGTCCATTCTCGAAGAAATCCGGCCGCTCGGCAGCGACAGTTACAAGCGCGTGATGCTTAAGCACGGCGTAAAGGAGCCCTTCTTTGGGGTGAAGATCTCCGAACTGCAGAAGATCGTGAAGCGGGTGAAGAAGGATTACCAGCTCGCGCTCGATCTCTACGACACTGGCAACTACGACGCCATGTACCTGGCCGGTTTGATCGCGGACGATGAGAGGATGACGCGCAAGGACCTGCAGCGCTGGGTCGAAAAGGCGTATTGCCGCGGCCTGACCGGCGCGACGGTGGCCTGGGTGGCGGCAGGCAGTCCGCAGGGGTGGGCGGCCGCGCTCGATTGGATCGAGGACAAGACACCGCTGATTGCTTCCGCCGGCTGGTCGACGCTGGGCAGCATCGTTGCGATCCGGGAGGACGCGGACCTAGATCTTGCGGCCTTGAAACGACTGCTGCAGCGGGTGCAAAAGACCCTGCCGTCCGCGCCCGACCTTGTGCGCTATGCGATGAACTCCTTTGTGATTGCCGTAGGCTGCTATGTGAAGCCCCTGTATCCCCTGGCCATCCAGGTGGGTGAGACGCTGGGGCACGTGACGGTGGACCTCGGCGATACGGCGTGCGAGGTGCCTTATGGGCCGGACTACATCAAGAAAGTGGAGAAACGCGGATCGATCGGGAAGAAGCGCAAGTCAGCGAAGTGCTAGGCACCTGGCCACGGTGTTGAACCACGAATTGACACGAATTGACACGAATCGGCACAAACGCAGGCGTGAACGGAGAAGCGCGCTTCGCCTCTATGTCCTCATTCCCTTCAGCTGTGTTCGCCGGAGCGGTGCTGTACGCCAAAGACCTGGATCGACTGGCGGCATTCTATGAGGGGTTGCTAGAGGTGCGTGTGACGGACTCCGCGCCTACCCACCGCGTGTTGGAGTCGGCTGCGACCCGGCTGATCCTGCATGCGATTCCCGCAGAGTTCGCGGCATCGATCGAGATCGCCACGCCCCCGGCCTTGCGGGAGGACGCGACCACGAAACTGATGCTGCAGGTTCGAAGTCTCGCAGCAACGCGGAGCAGTGCGGCGGCGTTGGGGGGCGGCGTCTTTTCTCCGCAGCGCGAGTGGGTGTACGGTGGATTCCGGGTCTGCGATGGCTTCGACCCCGAAGGCAACGTGGTGCAGTTCTGCGAGGTTGTATCGGGCTGACCCATGCGCGCGAAATCGTGGGGTTTCGGTGTGACTGCAGTTTTGGCCGTCGGGGTTTCCGGCTACGCCCTCTGGGCCTACGGCGGTGGTGTGCAGCGGGTGCCGGTGCATCCGGACATGGTCAAGGTGTTCAATGAACATCGCACCCTTATTACTCTGCATGCCGTGGGTGCCTCGATTGCGCTGCTCCTGGGCCCGTTGCAGTTTCTGGACGGCTGGCGGGCGCGGGCACCCAAGGCGCATCGGGCGCTCGGGTACCTTTACCTCGGCCCCGGAGTAGCCGTGGGTGGCATCGCCGGGTTATTGCTCGCCCCGCGCGCGTTTGGCGGCCTGGTGTCCCACCTGGGCTTCGGCCTGCTGGCTTGTCTCTGGCTGGTGACCGGCGGAATGGCCGTCGTCGCGGCGAAGGGACGCCGCTTTGAGGATCACCGCAGGTGGATGGTGCGCAACTATGCGCTGACGTTTGCTGCGGTGACGCTGCGAATCTATCTTCCGCTGGCCATGGCGGCGGGTTCCCGGTTTGAGTTGGCGTATCCGTTGATCTCCTGGTGCTGCTGGGTGCCGAACCTGATCGCGGTCGAGTGGTTTAGGCGGAGGCGATCGGGCTAAACGCGGAGGGGCGGAGGCTACGAACCGCGATTGAACCACGGATGGACACGGATCAACACGGATACAAACGAATTGAGCCAAAGTGGGCACTCACCATGTAAGTGAAGGACTGCCTCTATTCCGAATCCGCGTTCATCGGTGTCCCTCCGTGGTTTATAAACGGATTGATTCGTTTCAACCGCGGATAATAGGAGCATGCGGGCTCGGCGAGCCCACCTCCAACGAGCGATCGCTATGGGCGGGTCAGGGTGGCTTCGAGTTCGGCGTCGGACCAGGCACGGGTGCGGTCGGCGGTGGCGGCGCGGACCCGAGCCACGGTCGCTGGAAGGACGGCGGTGCTCTGATTGCCGAACTCCCGCTTCACGTAGGTCAGCACGGCGGCGAGTTGCGGGTCATCGAGGTGCCGCCATGGCGGCATGACCAGTCCCCGGCCTGGGTTTTCCTTTCCGTGCAGGACAATGCGGACCAGAGCGTCCTCGCTGCGTTGCAACCACGGTGAGCCCACGAGCGCGGGAGCCAGGCCCACGCGTCCCTCACCGCTGTCCTGATGGCAGGGCGCGCAGCTGAGGCTGAAGGCGGTTTTGCCGGCCTCGAAGAGTCGTTCATTGGCCCGCTGGGCTGGGTCGCCGGAGTGGGCGGCTAGCACCGCTGACAAGCGCGTCGCGACGCGCGAATCCGGGTGGGAGCGCAGGGCGGCGAGATTGGCTGAACTGAAGGCGCCGGGTTCAAACTGTCCCTGCTGGGTACGCTCCAGCATGGCCAGCGCCCAGGCTGGCTTCTCGCAAAGAAGCCGTTGCGCGGTCGACCGGAGGCGGGGCGAAAAGCTGGCGTAGGACTCCATCACCACCGTGGCGGCGTCGACTCCGTCATATCCGGCGAGAGCCGACAAAAAAGCGCTGCGGCGCGCCTCGTTGCTTTCGCTCCGAACACGCTCCGCGAGCCAGGCAAACGCCGAGGCGGGTGCGGTGGAGGACACCACGTCGAGCAGGGTTTGTTGGTCCGGGGGCGTGAGGTCCGTCGCCTGCAACCGACGCACCGCTTCGTCCAACGCTTCGGCGCGACCGATTCGGGCGGCGAGGGCTACCAAGGCGGTGGTCCGGTCCGGCCTCTGCCACAAGGTGTCCACGGCGGCGACAAGCGCCCGTGGCGGTTGGTCGGCCGGTCGACCCTGGAATCCGGCGGACATGCCTTGCGCGAGACGCAGCGCGGCGGCGCGATCGGGGGCGGCGGCAAGCAGACGTCCGCAGAACTCGAGATTGCGGTGAAAGTGATCGGGTGCGCGCTCGATGATCCAGTCCGAGTAGACACCCTGGCGGAGCGTCGTGGTGCGATGCGGTCCCTGATCGGGGGTATAGCGACGGCCGATACGCTCCGCGAGGGTGTCGCGCATCACCGGGCTCTGCCACACGGCGGGATCGCGAACCAGCGCGAGGAGTTCCTCGCGGCCGGTGTCCGCCTTTGCTTCCAGCGCCCACCACAGCAGCAACGGCAGGTGGAGGTCACTTGCGTCCTCCGGGTGAGTCAGCAGCGCGCGCGCCAACGCGACGGTCTGGCCGGCGGGCAGGCGCCGTGCACTCGAGGCGAGCTGGCTGCGGACTTCGACGTCGCTCTCGCGAAGCGCCAGCGCCGCCAGTTCGGCCAGGGTCGGCGCGCTGACCTGGTTGCGATCACCCAGCAGACGGACCGCCCAGCGACGGAGGTGGGGGTTGGGATGACGCAGCACGGTCCGAAGACCGTTTTCCTCGATCTCTCCTCTCAGGTTCAGCACCCAGAGCGCCTCTAGCGCGTCCTCGCTGTTGGCCGCAATGCGGGAGAGAAGGCCTTCTCGCAGCGATCCGGCCCGATTGGCGAGGAGGTGACGCGCCTGTTCCCGCAACTCGCGGTTGGGGTGGGCGAGCAGCGAAAGCAGAAATTCCGTGGATTCACGTCGAAGATCGCGGGCTCCGACGGTCGTCGCCGTCCGCGGGGCGATCCGATAGATCCGGCCGTTGGACTTGTCCCAGGTGTCCGCCGGGTTGAGGTGACTCAGCCGGAGGTCCGTCCAGTCGGCGAGGTAGATGGCGCCATCCGGGCCACATTCGATGTCAACGGGACGAAACGTGCGATTTTCCGTGGTGACGAGGGCGAGCGAGTCAACGGTCCGGAACGTGGACGTGTCGCGCAAGAGTCGGCTGACCTGGACCCGGTTCGTCATCGCCATGCCCACCACCACCTGACCTTCCAGGTCCGGCATGGCACCGCCTTCGTAGAGCAGGAAGGTCTGGGGAAAACGCTGTCCGTAGCCTTCGTGGGCCATGTGTTCGAAAAACCCGAAGGCGAACGGATTCATGGCGGCGCCGTGCTTGGGCCAGTTTTTCACATAGGTGCCGCCCTGCACGTAGTGGAGACCCCGCGTCGCCCCAGAGTTCGTGCCGGAAAAGGCGCGGCCCACCCGGTCAAATTCCAGACTGAACGTGTTGCCACCGCCCTCGGCGAAGACCTCGAATGTTTTCAATCCCGGGTGGTAGCGCCAGATTCCCTGGCCCAGCAGCCGGATCCCCTGAATGTCGAGGGTGGTGGTGCTGCCGGTGGCCCCGTAGATCCAGCCATCGGGTCCCCAGTGCAGGTTGGAGGCGAGGGAGTGGGTGTCTTCCAATCCGAATCCCGATAAATGCACCTCCGGGTCGCCGTCCGGCACGTCGTCGCCGTCGCGGTCCGGGTAGAACAGCAGGTAGGGCGACTGCAGCACCCAGACGCCGTCGGTGTCGGGAAGGGCGCTTGTGGCCAGGTTGAGGCCCTCAAGAAAAGTCCGATCCGACTCGTAGGTGCCGTTGCCATCCCGGTCCTCGAGGATCGTGATGCGGTCCACCCCGCGAACATGGTGCGGCGGCGGGGGAGAGACCCGATCGTAGTCGGCGCGGAGATACTGATCGTAGGCGATCACCCGGCTGCCGGCCGGAAACGGGTATTGCAGGTACTGGACCACCCAAAGGCGGCCGCGGGCGTCGAAGTGGAGGTCGAGCGGCTGGCGCACCACGGGTTCGCTCGCGACCAGGTCCACGCGGTAACCCTCCGGGAGTGTCATCTGCCGCACCGCCTCGGCGGCGGTCGGCGTGGAAGCCTGGCCGGTGAAATCCTGTCCCCCGGGTTTGAAGGACTTGACGAATTCTTCGATCGCGGGGGTGAAGGGAGAGGTTGGGGGCGACGGTTCCGCGGCGGTGGCCGGGTGGGTGGGAAGGATGAGAAACGCGAGGAGTAGCCCCAAGACGAAAATCGCGCGACGGTGTCCGAAGGCACGCCCGGCGGGGCGTGTCCCGGCCTCGGCGAGGCCAGCTCCAACGGAGGGGTGACAGTTGGAGGTGGGGTCGCTGACCCCGCGGAGATTGAGCGTGGTAAGAATGGGCGCGCGATGGCTGCGCGTCCCGGCCTCAGCGAGGCCAGCTCCAACGGAGGGGTGACAGTTGGAGGTGGGGTCGCTGACCCCGCAGAGATTGGGCGTGGCGTGTACGGACGTGCGGTGGTGAAGTGTCCCGGCCTCGGCGAGGCCAGCTCCAAGGGCGACGGACGGGCGTGAAGCGTGGGGACTCAGGATCATTGGGGCTGGAGGTGGGCGACGTCGACGCCCAGGCCGGGACCGGTGGGCACGTGGGCCTGATCTCCGTGGATGACGAGCGGGGTGGCAAGGATGCTGCCGCTGAGAAACTGAGGGGCATTCAGCGCGGCCGGATGAGGCAGATCGGTGGCGGCAAAGAGGTGCAAGCACGCAGCGAGCGCGAGATCGGGGTCCGTGAGTCCGCTCGCGAAATAGTGCAGACCTTCGTCTCGCAAGTAGGCGACCATGCGTCGCGCCTCGGTCAGTCCCCCGGAGCGCGAGACCTTCATGGCGACCCCGTCGAGCAAGCCGAGTTGGTGAAAGGACCGAAGGTCTTCCAGCGAGACCACGCCTTCGTCCATGAGGATGGGAAGTGCGCGCATACGCTTGAGCGTCAGGTATCCAGGCAGCCGATTGGCGGGCAGGGGCTGTTCAAACGCGGCGAAACCGAGGTCGGCGTAGGCGCGCGCCAGCGTCACGGCGGTGGCTTCATCGTAGGCGCCATTGGCGTCCGCCCAGATGAAAGCGCCCGGGGCGAGCCGCCGCAGTTCCCGGGCGACCGCAAGATCGGATGCCAGTCCCGCGCCGGCTTTGACGTTGAAAGCCCGATACCCGCGTGCGGTGGCGGCAGCGACCGCGCTGGCGACGTCATCGACCGCCCGGACGTCCACCGTCCAACTCAGCGTGACGGTGTGACGACTTTCGCACCGCCACCGATGGCGCAGGGTCTCGCCGCTGGTGCGGCCGACCAGGTCGAAAAGGGCGAGGTCAACCCCGGATTTGGCGATGGGCTGGCCGATGGAAAAACCGTTGGCGATGACCCGGTTCATCGTGCGCCACACCGCGGCGGTGTCTTCGACGTCGAGTCCCACCAAGGCCGGGCCGAGGTGATGAGCCAACGTGGTGCTGACGGTTTCGATCGTCTCGTAGCTCCACGCGGGAGACGGCACGCTCTGACCCCAGCCCGAGCGCCCGGCGTCGTCGGTGAGTTTGACAACCACGGTGTCCCGGGTCACCGCCCGGTCGCCGGTGCGGCGCAGGTATTTGAAATCGCCCACCACCGGGTAGCGCGCGATCCACGTCTCCAGGGCGGCGATCCGGGCGCTCATGGCTTGGCGCCGGCGGGCTCCGGCCAGCGCAAGTGGCGGTGGAGAAACGCGAACGTGCCCACGCCGTGAATTTCGTGCCGGCCGGGAAAGAACTCCATTTCGGTTCGTTCCGGAATGCCGAGATCGGAGTAGAGGCGGCGCACCTTGGCGTATTCGTGCGACACCCACTCATCGCGGCCCACCGGGTCCTGGTGTCCCCGCTCCACCATGAAGGGCCGGGGCGCGATGAGCGCGGCGAGGTCGGCGTTGCCAAACCGGTTGGCGAGATTGAAGGAGAACTGCTCGTACTCGTGGGTGAAGACGTAGGCATTGGGGTAGTCGCGGGACATGATTTTCCATGACCAGGTGTTGAAGGCCCCCGAGCACACCGAGACGGCGTAGCCCGGCAGCAGAGCCGGCAGACGCAGCGCGGAGAGCCCGCCGTAGGAGAGTCCGTAGAATCCAATGCGGCTGGCGTCGACAAACGGAAGGGTGCCGAGCCATTCCAGCTGCCGCTGGTGCTGGCCGACCACGACGGAGAAGAGCGTCAGGCCGAGCGGATTGGCCTTCCGTTGCAGTTGTCGGAACGACTCCCCACCGCGGTAGGGATTGTGGGGCACGTAGCAGACAAAGCCGCGTTCCGCCAACTGGCGGGGAAACGCCTTGTAGACCTGGGCGTCCTTGGACTTTGGATTCGTGTCGAGCAGCGAAAAGGGCGTGCCTTCAAGGCCGTGTTGGCAGACCACGACGGGGCGACGTTCGCCGCCCTTGATCGAATTGGGAACGAGCAGGATTCCCCAGGTGAAGACGTCGGGCCAGACATCCAGGACCACCTCCCACGCGGCGTAGTGCGGACCGCGTTCGAGCAAACGGGAGCGCGGGTTCATGGGCAGAGATGGATCGGGCAGCCGCCCGACGTGGTCACGCCAGAAGGTCTCGCGAAGATTCTCGGAGCGCTCCGCCCAGGTCGTGGCGTCACCCGAACCCGGGCGCTGATTGAAGGCAGCGCGGGCATCCTCCGAACCATGCAGGAGGGTCTCGGCGTGCAGCAGCAATTCTTCGAACTGACGCTGCTGTCGGGCCTGGGTGTCGGTGGTCACCGTCACCTGAACCGGACCCTCGGGCGGCGGCGGTCGGGACGTGAGGCCGAGGGCGTCCAGCAGGCGATTGCAGGCGTCCGTCGAACCGAAGCCGCGGGGGCCTCCCGGGCGCGGCTCCAGCAAGATGATCGGGCCGGGCGGCGTGCCGGCCTGGGTGAGACCAGGAGCGCGCGCCCGGTCATACTCGAGCCTCGCGGCCGCGGGTTGCGCGGGTGCGAGGACGCCGGGTGCCGCTGTTTTCTTTCGTCCTGGCAGCGCGGGGCCGGGCGACGACCAGGTCGGGCCGTCGCTGGCTTCGATGATCAATGCCCCGGGAGCCGCGAGCCGGGCGAGTTCCGCGTCCCCCCACGCCTTCAGCAGCCCATGGATGTTCCGGTCGATCGGTTCGCGCCAGAGATCCTGACGCGATTGAAACGCGCCGCTGACGACTGTGGCGGTGAGGCTGGGATCGAGCGCGGCGAGGAAAAGCGCGAGTCTGCCACCGTCCCCATAGCCTGCCACGCCGATCGGAAGGGCTGGGCCAGGGCGAGTGCGAAACCAGGCGAGTGCAGCTTCGACCTTCCTGACTTCGAGCCCGGTCAGGGTCCGTCCGGCTTCAAAGTTGGGCCGCCACACCCATTCGCGATGCGATTGGTCGGTCATGGCGATCGCCGGGTTGCCGGAAAAAGTGGACTCGCGGTCGATCAAGGTCGGCACCAGCACCTCGCAGCCCGCCTCGGCGAGCTGGCGGGCGACGGGGACGTGCCCGGCCCCCAGTTCGCTCAATCCGGCGAGTTGCTCGGGTGTCTGGGTCGCATCCGGCAGCACGATGACCCGGGCCCGCGGTGCCAACGCGGGCCGCAGCAGCAGCCCCTCGCCATGGACGCGGGCAAATGCGGGCCAGGCCACGGCGTGCGCGGTGAAAACGGGACCCGTGGCGACCTGGGCGGGCCGATCCGGCCCACCGACGAAGGCGAGATCCGGAACGGCCGGCAGCGGATCGACCGCGCCCAGCAGGGTGCGCAGGTGCTGCCGCCACCGATCGCGCACCTGATCCGTGGTCATTCCCGCCTTCGCCTGCTCGGTCCGGTCTCTCTCCGATGGATCGACCGAGGCGGCGGTCAGTCGGTCAAAGAACCGGTGCAGCCCGGCGACCATTTCGGCGGAGCGGTCGGGATGATCCGGGAGGGGAGTGGAGGGGGCCCCGCCCGGCAGGGCCTCCGACGGGACGGCCTGGCCGAGCAGGCAACCGACCGTGACCAGCCACAGCGGCAGAAAAGGACGCGCGAAGATGGCCATGGGAGAGGTTCTGCGTCGCGATCAGGCCTTGAGGGAGCGACGTCCCGGCCAGGCGGCCGGATTTTCCCAGAAGGCGCCGGTGCGGTCTCCGTAGTAACTGGTCAGGGCGGCATCCATGACCTGGGACGTGCGCCGCGCGGAGACGCCCGTGCTGGGACAACGATCCCGCCCGAGCAGGTCGTCGACCACCTGCTGGATCAAGGGCTGCTGCACGTGCGGAGGATGCGGGATTTCGACCGACTCGGTGCCGGCTGCAGTCGTCAGGCGGATCGGTGCATGGTCGAAGGTGGAGTATTCGATGCAGCCGTCGGTGCCGGTGATGCGGCAGACGTCGCGGGCGACGCCTGAGGCGAAGTTCCAGCTGGCGACCCCCAGCACGCCCCGTGCGGAAAACTGCAGGGCCACCGAATCCTCCACGTCTTGCGGCGTGGCGCGGTTGACCGCGGTACCGCGCGCGTTTTCGAGCGGGCCGAGAAAGAAGTCGAGCAGGTCCAGAGCGTGCGAGCCGAGGTCCAGGAACAGCCCGGCTCCGGCCGAGGTCACGTCCGTGCGCCAACCGGCGGCGGTGCGGTGCGCCGAGGAGGCGAAGTGGTAATCGACGCCGGTGATGCGTCCTATCGTGCCTACCTCCAGCCACTCCTTGATCTTTCGAAAACGTGGCAGACCGCGCCGGTAGTAGGCCACATAGAGTGGAACTTCCCGCGCATGGAAGGCGGCGACCATGTGGTCGCACTCGACGGTGGAACGGGCCATGGGCTTCTCGACATAGGCGGGTTTGCCCGCGGCAGCCACTTGCAGCGCGAAGCGCTCGTGCGAGTCCGGCGGGGTGGCGATGTAGACCGCGTCCACCTCGGGATCGGCAATCAGCCGTTCGGCGTTGTCATACCACCGGGGCACCCCGTGACGGCGGGCGTAGTCGGCGGCCAGGGCGCCATTCCGTCGCATGACGGCGACCAGCCGCGAGCGCTCGGCGAGCCGGAAGCCGGGGCCACTTTTCACCTCGGTGACATCACCACAGCCGATGATGCCCCACCGCACCACGGTGGGATCAGGGCGTTGGGTGGCAGGGAAAGCGAAGGGCAGCGGCGGGGGCGTTTTCATGACGAAGGCGGAAAGGGGACGACGCGGGAAGGTCGGGTCAGAAGAAGCCGGGCGACCTGGGTAGGCCAGCCGGCGGGTTCACGTCACGCTGGGCGTGTCCCGGGAGCGAAGCAACCTAGCAGCCGTGATTGAACCACGGATGGACACGGATCAACTCGGATACAAACGAATTGAGCCAAAGTGGGCACTCACCTTGCAGGTGAAGAACGGTGAGTGCATCGAATCCGCGTTTATCTGTGTCCATCCGTGGTTTATGAACGGATTGATTTGTTTCTGCTGCGCAAAACAGGATTATCTGTTCCGCGGCCGCGGGATCTGTGCCGTACGTCCGGATCGACTTGCGTCGTTCAGGTTGGGAGGGCTTTGCCGCGCGTTTCCGGAGCGATCCAGATGACCAGCAGTCCGACCAGGTAAATCAGGGTGATGACGGCGCCGGCCTGGGCGTAGTCGCCGTGGAAGTGCTGCATCAACGAGCCCATCTGGAGCGCCCCCACGGCGGCGAGGATGCGGCCCGCGTTGAAGGAGAGGCCCTGTCCCGTGGCGCGGACCCGGGTGGGAAACAACTCGGGCAGGTAGAGCGGAAACCACCCGTAGAAGGCGGCGGTGATCCCGCCGACGACAAAAGTGAGGACGAGGAACGCACCGCTATAGGTGGAGAAGCCGCGGAACAGCCAGGCGCAGGTGATCAAGGACAGCAGGCAGAGCAGAAAATACCCGTGCCGACGCGCGAGTTTTCCGCCCAGCCAGCCGCCGAGCAGACAGCCGACCACCGCGCCGAGGGCGGAGTTGATCTGGGTGTAGGCTTTGGCGTTGTGGTCCTTGAGCTCCTTCGCGCGTGCCAGCACGGGGGGGGTGGCGACCGCCATGACGGAACCCAAAGCGTCGCGGCTGACGCCGGACTCAAGCAATGCGTCCCGCAGCCCCTGTTCCTGCGCCATCTTGTCCGCCCAAAGCGGCAGCCACTGCACGGAACCCCAGGTCCCAATCAGGGCGACGGAGGCGAGAACCATCGCGAGCACGGTCGAGCGCAGCAGGGGAGGACGAAGCACCTCGCGCAGCGGGTGGTTCTTGACCGCGGAGCGCTGGCTTTCCTGCCAGGGCTCGGACTCGGGAACAAAAAGCCGCACGAAAAACGTCAACAGCGCCGGGGCGGCGCCGACCAGGGCCACCCACCGCCACGAGTCGATGGTTACCTGGACGAACAAACCGATCACGGCGATCAGGGCGAAGCCAACATTGGCCGCGGCTCCGATGATGCCGGCAAGCCAGGGGCGATGTTTCTCAGGCCAGACTTCCATGACCAGCGCCACGCCGAGGGACCACTCGCCGCCCATGCCGAGTGCGGCGATGAACCGAGTGACGATGAGGTGCCAAGGTTCCGTGGCGAAGTACACCAGCCCGGTGAACAATGAATAGCAGAGGATGCTGATGGCCATGGCCCGGACCCGGCCGAGCTTGTCCCCCAGCCAGCCGAAAACGATGCCGCCGGCGGCCGCGCCGACAAGAAAGGCGGCGGTGACGTAACCCATCCATTCGCCGACAAAGGCGTCGGTTGTGGCCAGTCCCCGCGCCGCCTGCATGGACTGCAGCGCAGGCCGGGCGATGAGCGGAAAGATCCCCATTTCAAGCCCGTCGAACATCCAGCCGAGAAACGCGGTGATCAGGACGGCGCCCAGCTTGCGGTGGTGCTTGGCGGTCGGAGACGGGGGAGAGGTCGACATGGAGGGTGGGGTCAGGCGTGGGAGGTGAAAAGCGGCGAACCGGGCGATGCGAAAAACTCAGGGAAGCGGCTTGGTGGCCGGGGCCTGGGCCGGGGCGGGCGCGGTGGTTTCTCGCGGGCCGGGCGCGGTTGCGGGTGCGGGGACCGGGAGCGGCGAGACACCACGATTGACCTTGAAGGTCTCGGATCGAATCCGCGCCTCCAAGTCGGAGATTTCACTGCGCCACCGGGTGAGTTTTCGCTGATCGGTCTGCTGGCGCGCCAACTCGGACAGGGCTTCGTCGCTCACCATGGTGTTCCAGACATACAGGGTGCGTAACCGTGGCAGCTTGGCCAGGAGGCGCAGGTCGGCGTCGGTCAGCGAGGTACCGACGAGGTTGAGCGATTCCAGCCGGGGGAGCCCGGACAGGTGGACCAAGCCGGCGCCGGTCACGGCGGTGTGATCGAGCTGAAGCCGTCGCAACTGTTTCATGCGAGCGAGCCCGGCGAGCCCGGCATCGGTGACGGAGGTCTCTCCGAGATCGAGCCAAGCCAGGGCTCCGGCGACGGACGACAGGGCGGCGAGTTCCCGGTCGCCGAACGCCGAGCGTCGCAGCCGGGCGTTGGCGGCGAGCCAGGGACCGTCTTGCGCGAGGGGGCGCAGCACGATGCCGAGCTGTTGTTCAAGACGCTGCGCCTCGCCGAGCATCGTCGGGCGATCCGGCGCGGGGGCGGCAGGAATTCCGAGGCGCGCCGCCATGAGATCCAGGACTGAGGCGGAAGGAGCATGGTCGGCCACCCGGCCATCGACGGGTGCACCGGCGTCGATCCACCACTCGAGCAGCGTCATTTCGTCGTCCGTCGGCTGCGGTTTGCCCTTGGGCGGCATGTGTTCCTTGGCTTCCAGGGGCAGGTGAATCCGCTTTAGCAACAGACTCGTGGGCGGGGGGCCGGCCTTGAAGGTGGGCCCGGATTTTCCGCCCTTGAGCACGTAGTCACGGGTATCATACCGCAGGTCACCGTTGCTCTTGGTCGGGCCGTGGCAGGCCACGCAGCGCTCCTTCAGGATAGGGTGGATGACCTCGTCAAACACCTTTGCCTCCTCCGGTGCGGCATGTGCCGGAGCAGAGGGGATCGCCTTGGCCAGCGTCAAGTACTGCTCGCCGTGGGTCAACGAACCCCCGAGGTGGCCGGCCGCGCCGAGGAGGGCGAGCGACACGATGAGGCCGCTCGCGTAGGCGCGAAGATGCCGGCGCACGAGGAACAGTCCGAGTGCCAATCCGGCAAATCCGGTCCCCAGCCATCGGTGTCGCTCCAGCAGCGTGGCATCGTAGTCCCCGTGGCGGGCCAGCAGCCAGCCGAACCCGGCGGCGGACACGGCGGAGAGCAGTCCCAGCGCGAGGAACAGCGAGCGCAGCGGCGGCGTCAGTCGCGCGGCCGGACGAACGAGTCCAATCGTCTCCACCACCGCCAAGAGCACAAAGACGCCGATCGGCAGGTGGACGGCAAGGGGATGCAGGCGTCCGATGAACTGGAGCAGCGGTTCCATGGCTCAGCTTGCTTCAGACCGTACCGGGCGGTGAGAACCACGGATGAACACGAATGAACACGGATACGAAGAGGGCGACCTGGGCTCAGACGAGGATGCCTCGAGCTACTTTGCCGTGGACATCGGTCAGGCGGAAGTCGCGGCCCTGATAGCGGTAGATCAGGCGTTCGTGGTCCACTCCGAAGGCGGCGAGGAGCGTGGCGTGCAAGTCGTGGACATGCATCTGCTGGCCGTCCTCCAGGTAGCGGTAGCCGAGTTCGTCGGTTGAGCCCCAGGTGAGTCCCGGGCGGATACCGCCGCCGGCCATCCAGACCGAAAAGGCATTGATGTGGTGGTCACGGCCCGTGCCCTGTCCCATGGGCGTGCGGCCGAATTCACCGCCCCAGATGACGAGCGTGTCCTCCAGCAGGCCCCGCTGCTTGAGGTCTTGGACGAGCCCGGCCGAGGCCTGGTCCACATGCCGGCAGGCGATCGGGAGGTTCTTGTCGATTTCCGAGTGGTGATCCCAGCCCCGGTGGTACAGCTGCACGAAGCGCACACCCCGTTCGATCATGCGGCGGGCGAGCAGGCAGTTTGAGGCGAACGAGCCGTCCCCCGGCTGCTTGACCCCATAGAGGTCGAGGGTGGCTTGGGATTCGCGACTCAGATCAGCCAGATCGGGCACGCTGGTCTGCATCTTGAATGCGAGTTCGTACTGAGCCACCCGCGTTTGGATCTCGGTGTCGAGCGTGCGTTCGGCACAGTACCCATTGAGCTCGGCCAGCTCGTCGATCAACTGGCGCTGCATGCTCTGACAGACGCCGTCGGGGTTGCCGACGTAGTGGACCGGGGTGCCCTTGCTCTGGAATTGCACCCCCTGAAACTTGCTGGGGAGAAAGCCGGCGGACCACTGGCGGGCCGAGACCGGCTGGTCATTGCCCGGACCGTTGGACATCAGCACCACATAGCCGGGCAGATTGTCGGCCTCGGCGCCCAGGCCGTAGAGCATCCAGGACCCGAAGCTGGGGCGACCTTTGATGATCGAGCCAGCGTTCATGAAGGCGTGCGCGGGATCGTGGTTGATCTGTTCCGTGTGCATCGACCGCACGATGCAGAGGTCGTCTGCAATCCGTTGGGTGTAGGGAAGCAGGTCGCTGATCATCTGTCCCGAAAGCCCGCAGCGGGTGAAACCCACCGAAGTCCCCCGCGCACGCAGCCCGCCGCGTTCGTGCTGCAGTTGCGCCAGTTGCTGCCCGCGGGTGAACGACTCCGGGAAAGGCTGCCCGTGCAGGGCATTCAACCGCGGCTTGGGGTCGAAGGTCTCCATGTGGGAGGGTCCCCCGGCCATCGAGAGCTGGATGATCCGCTTGGCACGCGGCAGGAAATGGGGCGCACCGAGCACTCCCCGCCACCGGCCGTCGGCCGCCTGCGGTGCCGCGGACGTCGCCGACAGCAGGCGCGGCGCCAGCAGGGAGCCGAGCGCGAGGGTGCCGATCGCCTGTGCGGACTTGCCGAGAAAGGTACGACGCGACCAGGCGATCTGCCGTTGGCGAAGGAGCGAAAGATCGGGCGATGACATGGGGAAAACCGAGGAGCGCGGGTCAGTAGCGGACGATCGTTTCGTTGAGGTTG
>JAEUGZ010000200.1 GCA_016794725.1 Opitutaceae bacterium
TGGCCAGGCACTCGACAAACTCAATCGTGACCTCGCCATCCGGGGAGACTTCGCCGCAGTGGGTTTTGAACTCCTTTTCGAAGGTCTCGCAGGTCTTGTATCCACCGACCAAGGCGCAGGAGAGCGTGCGGCAGACCTTGATGTGACGCCGGCCGATCGGCTTCTGCCGGAACATCGGATAGAACGTCACCACCTCGTAGACATTGATCGGCTGCAGCTCGAGCTTGGCGGCCACCCACTCGATCGCCTCCTGCGGGATGTAGCCGATGTCCTCCTGGATCAGGTGCAGGAGTGGCAGCGTGGCACTGCGCTTCGACGGGTAATGCGGGATCACCTCGTCGATCCGCGTCAGGGTTTCGGACTTGAGATTCATCGAGCGGGAAAGGAAGGGAACCCGGGAAACGCCGGGTCAGCGGTCGCACTCGCCCATGACGAAGTCGAGCGAGCCGAGGATGGAAACCACATCGGAGACCATCGTGTTGACGCAGAGCTTGGGCAGGATGGAGAGATTGCAGAACGAGGGGGCCCGGATCTTCAGGCGATAAGGCACGCCGCCCCCGCGGGACACGACAAAGAAGCCAAGGGCGCCCTTGGGATTTTCGGCCTCGAAGTACACCTCGCCGGCCGGCATCTGGGGTCCCTCGGTCACCAGCATGAAATTCTGGATCAGCTCCTCCATCGAGGAGAGGACCTTGTCCTTCGGGGGACCAAAAATCCGCTTCGCTTCGGTCGCGTACCAGGGACCCTTCGGGAACTTGGCGATCGCCTGCTTCACGATGCGCACCGACTGCTTCATCTCCTCGCCACGGACGAGGTAACGATCATAGCAGTCACCCGTCGCGCCCACCGGCACGTCAAACTCGTAGTTCTGATAGCCGCTGTAAGGCTTGTCCTTGCGCAGATCGAGAGGCACGCCGGATCCACGCAGATTGGGGCCGGTCAGACCGTAACCGATCGCATCCGCCTTCGAAATCACACCGACGCCCACGGTGCGGTCCATGAAGATCTTGTTCCGGGTCAGCAGGGCGAGGATCTCGTCCAGGATCGGAAGAAACTGGTCGCAGAACGCGTTCACGCGGTCCGTCCAGCCCTCAGGTACGTCGCGCGCCACGCCGCCGATGCGGGTGTAGCTGGTGGTGAACCGGGCGCCGGTCAGCTCCTCGAACAACTTGTAGAGCTTTTCGCGTTCGGTGAAACTGTAGAGGAAGACCGACCACGCTCCCACGTCGATGCCATAGGCACCCAGTCCGAGCAGGTGCGAGGAAATGCGGGCGAGTTCGCAGCTGATAACCCGGATCGCCTGGCAGCGCTCGGGCACTTCCAGCTTCGCGAGTTTCTCAACCGCGATGGCGTAGGCGACATTGTTGGCCAGCGGGGCCAGGTAGTCCAACCGGTCCGTGTACGGCACGAACTGGTTGTACGTCATGTTCTCGGCGATTTTTTCGTCACCGCGATGGAGGTATCCGATCACCGGCTCGCACTTGGTCACGACCTCGCCATCGAGGTCCATCTGCAGACGCAGCACGCCGTGGGTCGAGGGATGGGAAGGCCCCATCGAGAGCGACATCTTCTCGGTCTGAAACTCCTGTTCGGCGGCCGAGGCGGCTTTCGCCCCGGCTTCGGGAAAGGCAAATTCGGTGGCCATCGAGGGGAGGTTTATTCGGGTTTCTCGTTCCGCTCGTTCCAGCTCTCGTCCTTCGCCCGCGGTTCGGCGTCCGTCAGATTTATTTCACCGGGCGAAGCCACAAACGGTCCACCCGCCATCGGAGCGGCAATGACCTTTGTCCCGGTCTCCGCCACGACCTCGAGGTCCGGCAGCGTCGTCTCAATGCCGGCGAGGGGAAACTCCTTGCGCAGGGGATGGTGCGGATAGCCCTCCCACATGAGAATGCGGCGGAGGTCGGGATGTCCGGTAAAACGGATACCGAACATGTCGAAGGCTTCGCGCTCGTGCCAGTTGGCGCCCGGCCAGAGCCCGGTGACACTCGGCGCGGTGGCGTCATCGCCCCCGGGACACGCGGTCGCCACGCGGACATAGGAGAGATGCGTGGTCGAAAAGAGGTGGTAGACGACGGTGAAGCGCGGCGACGCCCCCTCGCCCTGGTCAATCGCGGTCAGATCCACGAGGAAATCAAATCCTGCTTGATCGCGGAGCGACTGGAGCACGGTGACCACCTGGTCGGCCGGGACATCGAGAGCCGGGTGATCCAAGCTCGGACGGTCGGTCACCAAGGGATGGGCCTGTTTCAGGGCCAGGAGACTGTCAGCGGGGGCGGACATCGAAAATGCGTTGGATGGAAAGGGCGACGGAAAGCCGGATGCGTCCGGCGATCAAGCCGTCATCAGGCGCTTGGCGGAGCGATCGGTGCCCATCTTCGCCTGCAGTTTGATCAGGGCGTCGAGCAGCGCCTCGGGACGCGGCGGGCAGCCGCTGATGTACACGTCGACCGGCACAATCCGATCCACTCCCTGCAAGGTCGCATAGCTGCGGTACATGCCACCCGAACTGGCGCAGGCGCCCATGGCAATGACCCACTTCGGCTCGGCCATCTGGTCGTAGATCCGGCGAAGGTGGGGAGCCATCTTGTAGGTCACGGTTCCCGCCACGATCATGCAGTCCGCTTGACGCGGGGAGAAGCGAAACACCTCGGCGCCAAAGCGGGCGATGTCAAAGCGGCTTGAGGCTGTCGCCATCAACTCAATCGCACAACACGCCAGACCCATCGGCATCGGCCAGACCGAGTTGGAACGAATCCAATTGATCACGGCATCGGCCCGCGTGACCACGACGTCTCCCTCTATCTTCGTATTGTAGGCGAGTTCGGAATTAGACGAGACCATGGTCGCGTGGGTGCGGTGTGATAAGTGTATGCAGGAAAAAAACCTCCTCAGGGTTACGTCCGGGGAAGCCCCGCGCAAGTGGGTTTTTTGGCTTTGTTCCCATGCGAGATCCCTCCGCCTCCACCACCCTCCTGCCCGGCAAGGATTTGCAGAAGCATAACTTATGCCGCCAGCGTCGGGAGCGGTCGATCCCGTCCCGGCCTCAACGAGGCCAGCTCCAACCGAGGAAGCGCCCTTCCGTTGGAGGTGGGGTCGACGACCCCGCGGAGAGCAGCGTCGCGTGAAGACCACGAACAACGGAGGCGGGACCGATCGGAGCAAGACAGCGCCCACCGCCCCGCCCGAGTGTTCACCGCTTAAAAAACTTGCTCTGACGCAACCCTCAGGCTGCTGAATTCCAGCATCTTAACTGGCGGAGAGGGAGGGATTCGAACCCTCGGTAGGTTACCCTACACACGCTTTCCAAGCGAGCGCATTCGACCACTCTGCCACCTCTCCTTGGTGGATCGTGGCTCAGCCAGAAATGACCAAGCTACGACGTCAGTTGGCTAGGATGAGTCACCCCCTGAACCGCGGTCAACGGCAAATCTGCTTGAGGTGAAACTAGCCCGGGAGCAGGTAGGCCGACGCCTCCAGGCGCCCGAGCCCCAGGCCCACATGCTCGGAGGCCACAGCTCGAAGCGCGGCGGGATCAGTCACGACACGGCCGCCCACCGTCACCGCCAGGATTCCGGACTCGGCCGCCTGACAGTATTCGTGCTCCAGGTTTTCCCGGCTTCGGGTGCCATCGAGCCGTACCATCAACCACCGGATAAGCGCAGCGACTTTCACTCCAACGTGACGCCGGTTGGTCACAGTTGAGCGGTGCTTCGCTTCGTACCGGGTGAGCGCGCTCACCCGCGGACGGCCGCGCTGATTCCCGACCGCCGGCAACGGTTCCAGGGTGAATTCCACGAGCCCACGGTTCACGAGTTCGATCAGGGGCCGGATCAACGCTCGATCGGGCGGGCCGCCGGATTCCGCAGGAGTGTTGAGATTGACCTCGAACGGCGACAAACGCGACCCCACCGACTCCACAAGCGCGGAATGGGACAGATCGGCCGGCGAGACTTGAGAAAGCTGCACGACGACTGCCTTGACGAGGGCATGATCCGTTTCAAATGAAGTTCCGGCGCGACCGTGAAATCGTTCCCGCGCCCCGGGCTTTATTTGAGGCGCCGCTGATTCGGGCTGGAACGGCGACGAAAACCAACCGCGTCGCACCCCGTCGTGATCAGGCACCGGATCAGGTCGACGCCCCTTCCGAACCAGCAGTGACCGCCGGAATGAACCGACCGTGATAAAGTCGACGTACTGCGCAAACGCGATGGGATCCCTCGTCACCTGCTTCAAGGCCTCGCTGACGTCAGGACGGAGATTGCCCCCAGCGGTCACCCGAGGGTCGGCATCCCCCACGTAAGCTAGCCCCTCATTTTCCGCCACCGCGACGAACTCCGGGAGAGAAAACGGCTGGTTTTCGCCTTCGATGAACTCGTGCAGCAGGTAACTGTCAGACCGGGCCGTCGCTTCCTGAATCTCGTGCTTCAAGTAGGTGCCGTAAGCCGTTCCCGGGATGACACTCTGCGAGAGAGCCGTCAGGAGTTCACGACCGCGTTGCACCTTCTCCAGCGAAGACGGGGTCGCCTCGGTGTGGAAACGCAGGAGGTCACGCAACGCACCGCGCAGGCGCCACCCGGGAAAGGTGTTGTAGCTCACGGTGGCGATTCCCGCGTCGCTGAGCCCTTCTGCAATCACTCGGAGGATACGATGTCGGACGGTTTCCGGCACCCAGCTGAATATCCCGTGGGCGATGATGTAGTCGTAGTGCCGGCCAGCCGGTTGAAATTCGAGCACGTCGCACCGGGTAAACGTCACGTTCGTCAGACCCACCTCGTGGGCGACCGCCTGGGCGGCCGTGATGTGGCGCTGGCTCAGGTCGAGACCGTGAAACGTGGCCTCTGGATAGCACGCGGCCAACGGCAGCAGGTTGAAGCCGTCACCACAGCCAATCTCCAGGACTCGGCCGGTGGCCACGGGAGCCGTCGCCAGTCCCTGCAGCCCGGCCGCGGCCGCCAGCCGCAACGGGTGCGTCAGCGGGATCGCGCCGCCTTCGTAAGGAAGCGCGTCGTAGGAGGTGCTGGCGGCGGACATCCGGGAACGCTTTTGCAGGCAAAGCCCGGCATCAACTCAAATGCCGCCGAGGATGGCTTTCCAACCAAGGGGCGGCCTCAGCCGCGGTCATCGTAGATTCGGCAGTTTAGCCACAGAGAGCACAGAGAACACAGCGTGGAATCCCAAGAAACGGGAGCAACCGCGCGTCACGCGCAAAGTGTGTGTGTGGTGGTCCGCAATCAAATGAGGTCAGGTGCCCTTCTCTGTGCTCCTTGCGTTCTTTGTGGCTACCTGAACTACGGATTTTAGGATCGGGCGTCGTCCTCACTGCTTCTTACGTTCTCTGTGGCTCATTCAGCCACGGATTTTAAGATCTTCGAAATCCACCCCGGGTCTGCGCAGGCGCTTCAAGTTGTGCGAAGCCGATTCAAGGGCGGGTCTGTTGGAGGTGGGGTCGCCGACCCCGCGCGGAGGGGCGTCGCGTGAAAAAATCGGCCAACCGAGGCGGGACCTATCGGTCCCGTCGCGGCCTCATCGAAGCCACCTCCAACGGAATCGCTTCCATTTCCCACCGGGGTGCGTCGACCCCCAAAAAGCCAAAGGGCCGGTCCTTGCGGACCGGCCCTCTGGGTTAAGGGTTAAGGATGATTTAGTGAGGTGTCAGACGGTGCCTTACAGCACGTAGACGACCACGTCATTGGCATCGGCGTCGTTACCCGCGTTCGGGTCACCCACCGTGTAGTACTCGCCGTCTTCCACCGGCACCACGCCAGCGGGGACGAGCTCGTTCACGATATCAGCGATATCGTCCGCCGCGGTGCCGTCACCGGCGACGACCACAACGCCAGGAGCTGCGGTACCCGTGGGGGCCGCACCCTTGACATCGTTGTCCGGACGAATGGCCGCGTTCGAGATGCTCACGTTGCCAGCCGAACCGTGCAGGGCACGGGTCGCATCAATCAGCGTGGCGGTTACACCCGCTGCACTGAAGTAATTGCCAGCCGCATTCACATCCACACCGACCGCAACCGCGAAGCCGCCACCGTTGCCGCCGCCGGCATTACCGATGTCGCCATTCTGGATCGCAGGCGGGACGTAGGAGCTACCCACGTCGACCGTGACGTTACCAACGGCCAGCTTGGCCGTCGGGATCGCCACCAAGGCCGCGCCACTCGTGGTGATCGCAGCGTACGCCGCCGCCGTGTTAACGGCGTTCAGCGTGCCATTGATATCACCCACGTTGAACCAGGCGTTGCCGTTGAGGCCAGCGCCGAACATCGGAGCCTGCACCCCGCCCTTGACGGTCGAGGTGATGGTGATGTTGCCCATCTT
>JAEUGZ010000215.1 GCA_016794725.1 Opitutaceae bacterium
CAGTCCTACGTGCGCACATGATGTCAGATCGCTTGGTTAAGAATAAAGTCTCGCTCGAAGAGGTCCTTAGGCTGAAACGCGCGGAGCGTCCTGATCCCTCGTTTTGGGAACAGTTTGAGCAACAGCTTCGTGCAAAGCAGCTTGCTGCCATTGTCGAGCGGCGTCCGTGGTGGCAGTTTGATCTTTCCCGGCTTTCCGCCGGTGTCTCGAAGTTGCGCCTGCCCTTGGGTGCGACGGCCGTCATTGCCCTGTCGTTGGTGACAGTGCGTGAATATCGGTCCTCCGACGTCGCTTCCGAGGTTAAGCCTCAGGCAGACGAGGTGGCGGGGATTCCTGTGAATGACGTCACTCAGGTCGGTGTGTCCGAGGTTGCCGCAACTGAAGAAGTTCTAGTGCGGGCTGCCGGATCGAGTAGTGCTCCTGCGGTGGCGAGTGTGAGCGGTGCAGCGGAATCGGCTCCCGTGGCGACCGTGGCTTTGAACGAACACCGGGCCGATAGCCCCCTGCTGCCTTGGATGGGTGACATCGGGTCAAGTTCGTCCACGTTGATCGCTTCAGAATCGACCAGCACGGGAGCGACGTTTGCGGATCTTCGGAGTTCAGCCTTGGTCTTGGATGAATCCATGGGCCACACGGGGGAACTCACCAGTTTGGGTCGTGCGAATGCCAAGCGTGATTTGGTGGAACCGTTGACCCAAGTGACGGCTCCGACCGAGTCCCGTCGGGCTCGTCTGGCCGCCCTGGTTGCGCCGGCGTCGTTGAAGAACGCCTCGGCAAAGGCGGCTCCTGAGCGGGTACGGGATCGTATGATCAGCCGCCTGAGTGAGGATGAGCTCTATAGCAGCGTCAGCCGCCTTGGCGTGGCCAAGGGAGGTCTGAGTCTCAATTTCTAGCTTTCTCCGGCTGTTCGCAGCCGCAGATGTCAAGGCCCCGCAGCGTGCGGGGCCTTTTGCTTTTTCCGGGTGAGTCAGTTGTCTGCTGTATGACAATGCGAAACGAACGCGATTCCATGGGGGAAATGTCGGTTCCAGCGGACGCGCTTTACGGTGCATCCACGCAGCGGGCGGTGCTCAATTTCCCGATCAGTGGTCGGACCCTGCCCGAGTCCTTTCTCCGGGCCCTGGCTTGGGTGAAGGTGGCGGCCGCACGTGCCAATCGAGACCTTGGACTTCTCAGTGCGGAAAAGGCCGCTGCGATCGAAGCCGTAGCCCGCGAGGTGGCTGCGGGAAAGTGGCTTGATCATTTTCCGGTCGACGTTTTTCAAACCGGATCCGCGACCTCCACGCACACCAACATGAACGAGGTGCTGGCGAATCTGGCCAGCCTGCGGGCGGGAGAGCCCATCGGCTCGAAACGACCCGTGCATCCGAACGATGACGTCAACCTCGGGCAGTCGTCCAACGACGTCATCCCGACCGCGTTGCACCTCAGCGTGGCCCTCGAATTGAAGCACCGCCTGCTGCCTGCTCTGGAGGAACTGGAGCGCGCCCTGGGTGACAAGGCGGGGGCGTTTCAGCCCATTCTGAAAGTCGGCCGAACTCATCTGATGGACGCCACACCCATGACCATGGGCCAGGCATTTTCTGGATACGCGCGTCAGATCGGCAAAGCCGTGATTCGCATCCGTCAGGCGGTTGCTGCCCTCTCTGAACTCGCGATTGGAGGCACGGCCGTTGGCACCGGACTGAACCGACATCCTGACTTTCCTGCCCGGGTCTGCCGGTTCTTGAGTGATGAAACAGGATTGGCGGTGCGCGAAGCCGAAAATCACTTTGAAGCGCAGGGGGCGCGCGACGATGTCGTGGAAGTTGCGGGGCATTTGGCCACCGTCGCGGCGAGTTTGAACAAATTGGCCAACGATGTTCGCTGGATGGGATCGGGACCGCGGGCGGGTTTGGGCGAGCTTCAACTCCCCGCGACTCAGCCGGGCAGTTCCATCATGCCGGGGAAGGTGAATCCGGTGATGTGTGAAATGCTCGTGCAAGTTTCCCTTTATACTCAGGGCCTGACGCACACGGTGGTGCTGTGTGGACGCGATGGACAGTTTGAGCTGAATGTCACCCTGCCGCTGATTTCGTACGCGCTGCACGAGTCGATCCATTGCCTCGCGCAAGGGGTGACCGTGTTCAGCCGACGCTGCATTGAGGGACTGGAGGTCAATCTCGGGCGGTGCGAGGAGAACGTGAAACGCTCGTTGATGGCGGTGACCGCGCTGAATCCCCATCTGGGTTACGATACGGCCGCGAGTGTGGCAAAGGAGGCCCATGCCACGGGCCGGACGCTTCGCGACGTGGTCCTCGAGCGCGGCTTGCTGGATGCCGCGACCCTCGACCGAGTCCTTGATCCCGCCACCATGATCGCACCCCATCCGGATGCGGTGACCTCGGGTGGAGGCTGATCTGGCTCGAAGCCTGCCCTCGGACCGGTCAGGCTCCTGGCATGGCGGTGATTCAACACACGTTGACCTTGGTGACTTCGGGGCGGGGCACCTACGAGTTCACCGATCGGGTGGAGGAACAGGTCCGCCGCAGTGGCTTGAGGGTGGGCATCGCCTCCGTGTTTTGCCAGCACACCAGTTGCAGTCTCCTGCTGATGGAGAATGCCGACCCCTCCGCTCGCCGCGACCTCGAAGCTTGGTTGGATCGGCTCGTGCCCGAGGACGACCCTCACTTTGAGCACACCATGGAGGGTCCGGACGATATGCCCGCCCACATCAAGATGGCCCTGACGCGGACGAGCGAGACGTTGCCCTTTGCCTCAGGCAGTCTGCAGCTGGGGACGTGGCAGGGCTTGTTCCTGTGGGAACACCGAAATGCCCGTCACACGCGGCGTGTGGTCGTAACCCTGCTGGGGGAGTAGGCGGGTTCAGGTTTTTGCGGTGGCGGGCAGGCAGGCACCGCAGCCATTCACAAAAAAGTCATTTCCCTTGTCATCGACGAGAATGAACGCGGGGAAGTCCTCCACTTCGATTTTCCAGACTGCCTCCATGCCAAGTTCGGGGTACTCGAGCACATCCACCTTGCGGATGTTCTCCTTGGCGAGAATGGCGGCGGGCCCGCCGATGCTCCCGAGATAGAATCCGTGGTGCTTCTTGCAGGCGGCCGTGACGGCTGGGCTGCGATTCCCCTTGGCCAGCATGACCATCGATCCGCCGTGGGATTGGAACAGGTCGACGTAGCTGTCCATCCGACCCGCCGTGGTGGGTCCGAATGAACCGGAGGCGTAGCCCTTGGGGGTCTTGGCGGGGCCGGCATAGTACACCGGATGAGCCTTCAGGTAGTCCGGCAGCCCGAGCCCGGCGTCGATGCGTTCTTTGAGTTTGGCGTGGGCGATGTCGCGGGCCACCACGAGCGGCCCAATGAGCAAGACGCGGGTGGTCACCGGGTGCCGGGAGAGCTCTGCGAGGATGGCTGGCATCGGCTGGTTGAGATCGATGCGCACCACCTGGTCGTCCTTCAGCGTGCGCTGCGAGGCGGGGATGAAGCGGCCTGGATTGGTCTCCATCTTCTCAAGGAAGATGCCCTCGCGGGTGATCTTCGCCTTGATGTTTCGATCCGCAGAGCAGGAGACCCCCATGCCCACGGGGCAACTGGCGCCATGTCTGGGCAGTCTGATGACGCGGACGTCGAGCGCGAAATATTTCCCGCCAAATTGGGCTCCGATCCCGCTTTGTTGGGCGATCTTGAGGATCTTCTCCTCCCACTCGAGATCACGAAAGGCACGACCCTGGGCGTTGCCCGTCGTCGGCAGGTGATCGTAGTATTTGGTCGAGGCCAGCTTGACCGCCTTGAGGCACGCCTCGGCGCTGGTGCCACCAATCACAAATGCGAGGTGGTAGGGAGGACAAGCCGCGGTTCCGAGGTAGGAGAGTTTGTCGGTGACGAATTTTTCGAGGCTCTTTGGATTGAGCAGTGCCTTGGTTTCCTGGAAGAGGAACGTCTTGTTGGCCGAGCCGCCGCCCTTGGCCACGAAGAGGAACTCGTACTTCATGCCTTCACTGGCGTAGAGATCGATTTGCGCAGGGAGGTTATTGCCCGTGTTGACCTCATTCCACATGTCGAGCGGAGCGGTTTGCGAATACCGGAGGTTCTCCTTGGTATAGGTTT
>JAEUGZ010000223.1 GCA_016794725.1 Opitutaceae bacterium
GGGGGATTAATTTGAAATTTGAGATTTGAAATTTGAGACTCTGAAGGCCCGATGACGGAGGGCGGAGGTGGGGCGGCTACTGGCGTTGGGGGGGGGCGGTGCGGTGGGGGGCGGGGGACGGGGTGGCGGTGGCGCCGGGGACGAGACGGACGGGGAGTTCGGGCAGCTCGCGGGTGACCGACTGGTATTCATCCAGCTCCGACAGCCACCGGTTCGTGGCGGTGAGGTGTTCGATGCTGGAGTCGATGCGGGCGCTGAGGGCGTCCGCATTTTTTGCAGCGATGGCGTCGGCGCGGATGAGTTTCACCTGTTCGACCAGCCGTTCCTGTTCGGAGCGGACCAGGTCATGGTTGGCCTGGGCCTGTTCAATGCGGGCCACCCGCTGCCGGAGGGTGGCGGACCGTTCCAACCGCGAGGTCAGCAGGCGCTGCTTTGATTCCAACAGCGGCGAGGCGGGCTGGCTCGCTTTCAGGGCTTCGATCTCTTTGGCGAGCGTGTCGGTTTCCGCGGCGATGGAGGCGGCGAGCGCCGGGACCTGTTCTTTGCGCTCGGTTTCCAGGTAGACCTCCAGTGATTGTTCGACCGACAACATGCGCAGGTAGGTCCAGAGAAGCTCGTCGAGTTTGCGCAGGGGCGTGGGCAGATCGAGTCCGGTCGCCTTTTGCATTTCGGCGGAGGCGCGTTCAATGTCCTGGCAGACCGTGCCGAGCTGACTCAACCGGGTGCGGCGAGCGGGCGAGAGGCCGGCGGAGAGGCGCTCATGCTCCTTTTGGAACGCAGCCAGCTGAGCCGCGGCTGCCTGATTTCGGTCGGCTTCGAGCCGGGCGTTGACCGCACGGCGGAAAAACGGGAAATCCGGGCCGAAGACCAGACCCACGGCATAGAAGGTGGCGCCTGCCAGCAAGCCGAGCGGCTGTCCGCTGGCGAACCCCAGACCAAGCGTCGCCAACGCCAACCACAGGTGATGGCGGCTCGTCCAGAAGAGACGGCGGTAGTTGGGGGGCGAATCGCTCACGCAATCAGGGAATAGGAATCGGCCGAGCGTGGGAAAGTCCTGCGTTTCCGTTGGAGGCGGCCTCGATGAGGCCGCGACGGGACCGATCGGGCCCGCCTCGGTTGGTCGATTTTTTCACGTGACAACAATCTCTGCGGGGTCGGCGACCCCACCTTCAACCGATGACGACCATGGATCGCGTTTAAGTTGACGCGCATGCGCGGCTGCGGGATCCGTGGTTTATGCCGGTCTTGGTCTGCATCGACGGATGAATCTGACCTGAGAGATCCTGCGAACACAACGTCGCAGCCGCGGACCGAGGCCGGTGCGGGCACCACGGCCCTCACTCCACCGTGAACCACTGCACCTCGACGCGGCGATTTTTCTCCGCGTCGGTACCGGATGGCTCCTCCCAGCCACGACCGATCGTTTCGATGCGGCCGGCCTGGACGGACAACCGCTGAATCAGCGTTGTCTTGATTTCGGCAGCGCGATTCTTGGAGAGCTCCATGGCTTTCAGCGCCATCTGTCGAACAAAGGCGTCACCCCCTTCCTTGCGGAATTTCTCTACCAAGGCGTTGTCGACGTGACCTCGCAGCAGGATGGTCGATCCCGGGCTGACCTGGAGCAGGCGTTTGATCGACTCCAGGTTGGTCAGGTTGTCAGGGTGGTTGAGGTCGAGTTTCGAGGAATTGGGCTCAAACAGGAAGCGGATGTCCTTGCTCAGCAGCGGATCGCCCTCCAAGGCACCGCCAGCCTGGGAGCGGATCGGGGCGATGGCCACGGTCTGGCTGGCGAAGGCACCGGAGGCCTTCAAGGCTTCGAGGTGTGTCGCGTTCATGTAGCGATCGGCATCCGTCGGCTGGTCAATCAACTGACCGTAGGCCAGCAGGGCGGAGCTGAAGATCCCGCTGAAACTGCCGGCGGCATCGATGGCGCCCGAGTAGAAGGCGATGTTCTCCGGCAGATTGGAGAGGTGCACCTTGGCCAGTTCCTCGCGCGCCTGGGCGGCGGACCACTTGAAACTCTTGGCGATCAGGTCCAGGTGGGCCGCGGGGTTGTCGCGCACCTGCCGGTTACCCTCGAGCACGCCTTCGGTCAGGCCGGCGACGATTTTCGGGTTCGCCTGGGCGAAGCCTTTGTTCACGACCAGGATGTCCGCGATGATGAGCAGGTTCTTGTTCGTCGTGAGCATGACCGCGGCGCCCTTGCTGGCTTCGACCACCTCGGTCGTTTTGGGGGCCCAGGACACGCAGCCGGCGAGCTTTCCGGAACCGCTTTCAAGGTCCTTGAGGAACAGATCGCCCGCGGTGAAGGCATCGACGGCGAAGAGCAGGTTCAGCCGCTCCGGATCCGGGCGTTCCGACGGTGTGCGCAGCATGTGCACCCCGAGCCCGGCTTCCTGGGCGAGGTAGCGAATGAAGAAATCAGACTCGGTGAACTGGGCGGTGACCAGCGTGCGACCCTTCAGGTCGTTGATCCGGCGGATTTCCTTGCGTACGACGATGCCGTCGGCGCCGCGGGAGAAGCCGATCTGCACCGGTGCCACCACCTGGAAATTGCGGCAATAGGCGGTGAGCACATCCACGGTCGTGGCGGCGGCGGCGATCCGGCCGGCGTTGAGGGCGGGCCAGCTCTCCTCTTCGGACAGCTTGATGCGCAGCTTGAAACCGTGTTTGCGGAAGAACAGCGAGTTCTCCGTCGGCTCGAGCCCGCCATTGGCGACGATCAAGCC
Organism: Opitutaceae bacterium; assembly: GCA_016794725.1. GTDB lineage: Bacteria > Verrucomicrobiota > Verrucomicrobiia > Opitutales > Opitutaceae > UBA6669. The sequence continues at coordinate 2,730 of JAEUGZ010000223.1, forward strand.
CGAGTAGCCGGCATATTCGCTCAGCTCCACGTCCACGATGTTGTCCTTGGCCACATATGCGGCGGCGGGGGGCAGAAGCGGGCAGGCATCGAGCGGAGCGACGAAGTCGGCCGCGTTGAGGGCCGGCTCGCCTCCCGACTTGGTTGCGGTCGCTTTGCTGGAGTCGGCCTTGGCCGTGGCGGCGGTCGCGGCGTTGGGATTCAACTTGTCCCACCACTTGTAGGCACCAACGCCGGCAACAGCGAGAATCAGCAGGGTCAATACAACTTTACCGAGAGTAGTCATGGATGGGGATTTGAAATTTGAGATTTGAGATTCGAAATCTGAGATCTTGGTTTTGAGATTCGAAATTTGAGATCTGAGATCTGAGATCTTGGATCTGAGATCTTGGATTTGAGATTTGAGGTCTGAAAACTGAGATTTGAGATCTGAAATTTGAGATTTGAGAATTGAGATTCCAGGCCCGGGTGGCGGAGCTCCGAGATTTCAAATTTCAAATTTGAGATCTCAAATCGCCACCCCGTCCCACGGTGGCGCCCGGTGGCGCTACTCCGCGATCTTCTGTCGCTCGGGCGGGTTCGTGCTGGCGGCGGGCGTTGTGGTGCCGCCCTGGACGCGACCCATCTTGGCCTGGTATTCCTTGAAGAGCATCGCACCGCGGGCCTTGCGCATGTCCTGCTGGCGCTGGATACCGGAGCCCATCTCCTTGGCGAGGTCGAGGGTGGCGCGCATCTGCCCTTCGCTGCTGGCGGCGGACTGGCGGAGCTGCTGCATCGACTGGCCCATTTCGCCGCCGACCATGCCCTGGAGCTCGGAGATCGAGCCCTTCATCATGCCGGCGAGATTCTCGAGGGAACGACCGACCGCGACCTTGGCCTTGACGGCTTCAAACTCGCGCTGGAAGCGCTGGATCTCGCGAAGGCTGTTGGCGATGATCTCGGTGTTCTGCTTGTAGAGCTCCTCCAGGTTCTTCAGCTGTGCTTCGTTTTCGGCGATGTCCCCCTCGAGCGTGGCCAGCTCCTCGGCATAGTGTGCGCCGTTGCCCTCGTCATTCGCGGCGGCGGCGGCCTGCAGCAATCCCTGCAATTCGGCGCGCTGACGTTCCTGGCGCTTGACCTGGTCCTTGAGCAGCGCGACCTGTCCGGCCAGCTGACCATTGGCGTAGTGGGCCTTGTCGGCCTTGGCCTTGGAGTCGCGGATACCGCGCTCGACGACGGCCTGATTGATGGCGTCCGTTTCGGTGGCCTGTTCGGCCGCGAGCCCCATCCAGATGAAGACACGTTTGATGGCGCGGAAGAATCCCATGGTGGTAGGTGCGATTGAGGTTGTCTGACGAGAGGTTGGAAACAGGTGCCAACGTGATGCGGCGGTCGGGCGGAAACCTGGGTTTCCGGTGACAGCGGTTGCACGAAGCAAGGGGCTTATACGAAAAAAGCGCTGGAGGGGGAATTACAAACGAACGCCGCCAGACCAGTCCAGTTACGGTTCCCCTGCACCCGATTTGGGTGTCTGCTTCGGCTGACGCCGTCTGTCCGCTTCCTGCGATGGCCCGGGTCGGGGTGGGACACCGCTGCCCGCTGGTGTTCCGCTAGTTGCCGGCCGGTCGGTTCGCAGCGAGGTTGTCCGCCACACGCGCCTGGTGGCTGAAATAGTGGTCACTCAACAGCGGGTACAGGCCGTAGAGACGCTGCAGCAGGTTGGCGAGCAGGTCCCCCAGCCGCGTCGGCTTGACCGGCTCCGTGCCCGGAGCGCGGGCGGGGACCCCAAATCGATCTTCCACGGGCAAGGCGGCGAGGAAGCGCAGGATCTCGGCCACCGCCTCGACCGCTGCCTCGTCGTGGTCGCCCGGCGTATCGCTCGCGACCGCCCGCAGGCTGGTTTTGATGCGGTGGAGATTGTAGAAGAGGCTGCGGGGCGCGTCGGGCTGCTGAAGGAAGAGTCCGGCGACGAGACGCGGTTCGCTGCGGGTCTGATAGAGGCGGCGGTAGGCGTCCTGAGACCCGAGCATGCGGAGCAAGGCGGACAATTCAGGGGTATCGCCGGTGCGATTGCGCGAGGTAGCGCTGGCGGCGCTGTGGGCCTCGTCGAGCTTGCCCAGCACATGACGCAAGGCGCTGCACGTCATGATGGCTCGCTCCAGGTGGAGACCCATGCGCAGGAACTCCCAACCGGCGTCCATCAACATGGTCCGTTCGGCCGTGGCGAGAAAGGCGTTCACATCGGTCAGCACCAACTGCACCGCCAGCGCCGCGTTTTTCTTGCGGTGCCCGCTCGACTTGCGGCCATGGCGCAGGGATTCGAGTTTGGTGGCGAGGCGACTGAGCAGCACCCAGGCTTCCGGACTGACATTGTCGCGCAGCTGGCGGGCATTCTCGGTCGCGATCGCCACCGACGAGGCGATCGAACTGGGATGATCGACCGAGAGCGTCATCCGCCAGTTCAGATCGCCGGTGAGGGTGGCATGGGGGTTCGCCCGCGCGGTGATCTTCTCGGAGGAATGCCCCGTGGCTTCCAGCAACCCGCGCCAGATGGGCACCCAGTGGCGCCGGTCGCGGGCGGGGATTTCCTCGAGGGCGACATCGTCAAAAATGGCCAGCATCCGTGCCGTCGCTTCCGACCGCTCCAGATAGCGACCGAGCCAGAACAGGGTCTCGGCGGACCGTGATCCCAACGCGTGCTGACGGTGACTCCCCGTGCTGCGCTCAATGTCCGGACCCTCGGACACGCTGACCGTATCCCCTTGCAGGACGATCGTATCGGCGCACACGCCAATCCGGTCGATCGGCACCGGATCGGAACCGAGGCTGACCAGACCGCCGGGTAAAACCGAATAGCTGCCCTGCTCGGCGAGCACAAAGGCGCTGAAATGGAAGGGCGGTGATTTTTTCGATCCCGGCGTTAAAGAACGAAGTTCCAGGCGTTTACGCGCCACGAAGGCATACGGGTTCTCTCGCACGGACTGATCCAGTCCCTGATCGGTCAACAGGGTGGGTCGGGGTTGGTGGAGGCGCGGGTCGCCGATGCGCGGGTCCTGCACTGGCATGACCACCATTTCGTCGCGGGACTCAAGGATGTAGTCGAGTTGGTCGGTGTCGCCGCAGGTGAAGGTGGGGGCGGCGGGCAGCAGCGGTTTTTCGCCGAGGTAGAACCGCATCAGCTTGGGCAGATAGGCATCCAGCCCACGACTGTCCGCGACGCCGCAGCCGATGGAGTTTGCCAGGGCGACATTCCCGGCGCGGATGCACTGGAGGAGTCCTGGAACGCCGGCGGTCTCGCGATCGGTGGAAAAAACGACCGGGTCGATGTGAGCGTCGTTCAAGCGACGGTAGATGACATCAACGCGTTCGAGACCCGCGATTGTCTTGAAATACAGGCAGTTGTCGAGAACGAGGAGGTCGTCGCCCCGAGCCAGCGGCAGGCCCATCTTGCGCGCGAGAAAGCTGTGTTCGGCGTAGAACGGATCGGTCGGCCCGGCTGTCAGGACCACGATGCTGGGTGAGCGGGTCGACTGCGGGGCCAGCGAACGCAGCCCATCGAGCAGCCGCAGGGGAAAATTGATGATGGAGTGGTAGTCGGCCATCGCTCCGTAGAGCGTGCCGGCCTCCTGGGAAAGGAAACGGCGGTTTTGCACCGCGAAGCCCAGGCCCACCGGGGTATTGGCCCGCGTTTCAGAGATATGCCAGGCCCCGGTGTCGGTTTGCACCAGATTGAAGCGCAGCAACATCGCGGGGGTGGTGCGGTGCGGTTCGAGGTGCAGGCATGGGCGACGGTAGTACGGATCCGACAGGACCAGCTCCGGCGGCAGCAGTCGCTGGTTCAGCACCTCCTGGCGGTCGTAGATATCAGTGAGAAAGGCGTTGGTCAGCCGGGCGCGCTGGACCAGGGCGGCTTCCAGGCGCGCCCATTCTGACGCATCAATGACCAGGGGAGTGGGTTCCAACTCCCAAAATGGACCCTGCGCGTGCGCGGGATGTGGATCCGTCGAAAGCTCGGTCAGGCCTGACTCCCGAATCGTTCCCCGCAGGCGGCTGCGCAGCCGCTGAAGCTGCCGCGGGTGCAGGCGCGGAAAGTGCGTGGGACGGGCAGCGGCGGACATTCCAGAGGAAAAGGGAAGCGGGACGGAGGCAGGAGAAGCCAGACAACGAAGGCTGGGGAGGGAAGAGTCCGTAACGGGCTGGAGCAAGCCTGCGATCACACTCTCGTATCGTCACCTGGCAGAGGAGAAGGAATGGCAAATTTCCCTAGGTGAACGGCTGGTGGGTGGTTCCGATTTGCCGCGGACGCCCCGGGCACCTCGGTGCCTGCGGGTGCCAAAGTTGCCCACGCCACCACCGAGAGTTTGCCAAACCCCGGGGGGCTGCGATAGCCTGAAAGGGTGCACTGGTATATCGGCATTGATGGCGGCGGAACCCACACACGGGCATTGATTGTCAATGCCGAGGGTCAGGTCCTGGGACTGGGCAAGGCCGGAAGCTCGAACTATCACACGGTCGGCATCACGCGCGCCACGCAGGCCCTGGCCGAGGCGGTGGCGGCGGCGCGGTCGGCGGGACATGTCCACGGTCTGGCCAGCGGTGCCTTTCTTGGGCTTGCCGGCGTGCGGACCGCTGCGGACCACCTGGCGTTTCGCGAGCCTCTGGCGGATCTGGGGCTGGTCAAGTCACCCGAGCGCGTCGGACTCGACCACGACCTGCGCATTGCGTTGGCCGGGGGATGTGGCGATCAACCTGGCATTGTCGTGATCGCGGGCACCGGGTCCGCGGCGTACGGCCGGGATCGTCAGGCGGTGACAGCCCAGGCGGGTGGTTGGGGTTGGCTGATTGACGACCAGGGCGGCGGGACTTGGTTTGCCCTGCAAGGGCTGAAGGCGGTGATGGAGGCAACCGACGGACGTGGGCCGCGGACCAAGCTTGAACCAGCGATTTTTGCCGAACTCGGTGTGACCTCGGCGCGGGATGCGATGCTGTGGACCATGCGGCCCGACACCGCACGGTCGCAACTCGCCGCGCTCGCCCCGGTGATTTTGGCGGCGGCGGAGGATGGCGACAAGGTTGCGGTGGCGCTGATGCGGGAGGGCGCCCACCAATTGGCGCGCATGGCGGCGGCGCTCGACGAGCCGCTCGACTTTGGGGGAGGCAGCATTCCGGTGGTGCCGGCCGGCGGACTGCTGTCGAATCCCTCGTACCTGGAGGCATTTCGCGCTGCCCTAAATCCAACGGGGCACCCGTTTCAATTGGTTAAGAACCCGGCGCCGCCCATCGCCGGGGCCGCGTTCCTCGCCGCCGACCTGGGCGGCATGCCACTGTCTCCTGAGGCCCGCCGCAAGCTCGGCGAAGCCGCGCGCACACTCGGTTGATACGCCGT
>JAEUGZ010000620.1 GCA_016794725.1 Opitutaceae bacterium
TGTTCAGCCTGAAGCGAGCCCATATCTCGGCACGTCTGTCTCCGCACGGAGTTTAATGCCAACTGGAGAGCCGGATGCGGGAAATCCGCCAGTCCGGTTCGGAGGGAGGGGCGGGTTACATCCCCGTCCCTACCCCTATCAACGGACCCCGACTTCGATTGCGCTTGGGCTGACGCGCAGCATTCCTGTTGGAGGTGGCCTCGCTGAGGCCGCGACGGGACCGATTGATCCCGCCTCCGTGGTCCGATTTCTTTGCGCGACGCCAATCCTCGCGGGGTCGGCGACCCCACCTCCAACGGACGCCGACTTCGATTGCACTTGGGCTGAGGCGCAGCATTCCTGTTGGAGGTGGCCTCGCTGAGGCCGCGACGGGACCGACTGGTCCCGCCTCGTGGTCCGATTTCTTTGCGCGACGCCGATCCCCGCGGGGTCGGCGACCCCACCTCCAACGGACGCCGACTTCGATTGCGCTTGGGCTGAGGCGCAGCGCGACCGGGGGATCCGTGCCCATCCGTGGGTAAAATCCTGCCTGAAGCATGAAGTCGCGCTGGCGCCACAACCGCCCTTCCGCCAGCGTCCGGGGGCGTATGCCTTGCTTCCGCTTCGACTCCGCCTGTGCCGTCGTCCGCGCCCTCATCGTCGTGGTGTGGTTTGCCGCGACCCCCTTCCTTGGCACGACCCGGGCGGCTCCGGGGATGAAGCGGGACCGCCTGGCCGCGATGGACCAGGCCATTGAGACCGCGATTGCGGAGGGACGCCTGCCGGGAGGCGTGCTGTGGCTGGAGCGCGACGGTCAGGTGTATCGGAAAAGTTATGGTTTTCGGGCGCTTGAACCGAACCGGGAGCGGACGCGCCTGGACACGATTTACGACGCCGCCTCGCTCACCAAGGTGATTGCCACCACCACCGCGATTCTCCAACTGGTCGAACAGGGCAGGCTGGAGCTGGATGCGCCGGTGGCGAAGTACCTGCCCGCGTTCGGTCAGCACGGCAAGGAGGCGGTCACGGTGCGGCACCTGCTGACCCATGTGTCGGGGCTTCGCCCCGATGTGGACCTGAAGCCGGCGTGGTCGGGTTACGAGGCGGGTGTGGACCTCGCCTGCCGGGAGACGCTGCGGGGCGTAACGGGATTCACGTTCATTTACAGTGACATCAATTTCATTGTCCTCGGGGAGCTGGTGCGGGTGATCACCGGCGACCGCCTCGAGGTGTATGCCGAACGGGAGGTCTTCCGGCCGATTGGAATGGTGGATACTGGCTTCCTGCCTCCGGAGAAACGCCTGAAGCGGATTGCTCCGACGGAGCGATTGCCGGAGGGGCTGCTTCGCGGGGTGGTGCACGATCCGACCACGCGGGCGATGGGCGGGGTCGCCGGGCATGCCGGACTTTTCACCACTGCCTCTGACTTGGCCCGGTTCTGTCGCATGCTCCTGGCCGACGGCCGGGTGCGCGGGCGGCAGGTGCTGCGTCCCGAAACCCTGCGCGAAATGACCCGCGTCCAGACCGGCGGTTCGGACCGGCGGGGTTTGGGATGGGACATCGACTCCTCGTTTTCCGGTCCCCGGGGGCGGTGGTTTCCTGCCGGGGCTTCATTTGGGCACACCGGATTCACCGGCACCCTTGTGTGGGTGGATCCCGGGTCGCGGACATTCCTGATCTTTCTCTCCAACCGCGTTCATCCGAGCGGCAAGGGAGACATCGGACCCCTGCGTCGCACCCTGGGTACGCTGGCAGCGGAGGCGGTCGGGCGTGACGTCGGGGCGGTGATGAACGGCATCGATGTGTTGGTGCGCGATCGTTTCACGCCTTTGCAGGGACTTAGAATCGGCCTCATCACCAACCAGAGTGGACGGGATCGGGATGGCCGGTCGACCATCGACCTGTTGAAGGCGGCGCCGGGGGTGCAGCTCGCGGCCCTCTTCAGCCCCGAGCACGGCATCCGCGGCCAGGCGGATGCGGCTCTGGCGGATACCGTCGATGAGAAGACCGGGTTGCCCATTTACAGCCTTTATGGAAATTCGCCCCCGCGCCTGGCGGGGCAGGATGCGGCCGCCTATGACCAGGCGGTCATCGCGGCCCGGGCGCCCAAGCCGGAGCACCTGAGGGGGCTCGATGCGCTGGTGATCGACCTGCAGGACATCGGAGCGCGGTTCTATACCTACTCGGCGACGTTGGGGGCGGCGCTGGAGGCGGCCGCGCGGGAGAAAGTTCGCCTGGTGGTGCTGGACCGGGTGAATCCAATCTCCGGTTACATCGAGGGTCCGGTGATGTCGCGCCCACCCAGCTTCATCGGGTTTCATCCTGTGCCGGTGCGTCATGGGCTCACGCTGGGTGAACTGGCGCGACTCTATGATCGCGAGCGCGGATGGAAGGCCGACCTCGTGGTCGTGCGGTGTGAAGGCTGGACGCGGGATCGCTGGATGGATGAGACCGGACTGGCCTGGGTGAATCCGTCGCCGTCGATGCGCAGCCTGACCGCGGCGACGCTCTATCCCGGCTTGTGCCTGCTGGAAGGTTCCAAGACCCGCATCTCGATGGGACGGGGCACCGCATTTCCCTTTGAGCAGGTGGGCGCCCCGTTCGTGGAACCCGAACGCCTGGCGGAGGAGCTGAACCGGGCAGGGCTGCCGGGCGTGCGATTTGAGCCGGTGCGTTTCACCCCGCGGCCCGCGCTCTATCCCGGTCCGGTGGAGTATCTACCCTACCGTGACCAACTGTGCGGAGGCGTGCGTGTCGTGGTGTTGGATCGCGCGCAACTCGCGGCGGTCGATGTCGGCATCCAATTGGCGCTGACGTTGTCGCGGCTTTATCCTGACCAGGTGGACCTGGACGGCATGGCCCGGCTCCTGGCCGATGATCCCACCCTGGCGGCGATCAAGGAGCAAAAGAGCCTGGCGGAGATCAAGGCGCAGTGGAAAGCCGGCCTCGCAGACTACCGCGCGCGGATCGAACCCTGTTTGTTGTATTGAGATCCGTAGGCGTTCGTTGGAGGTGGGGTTGCTGACCTATGTGCGTTAACTTTAGAAGGAGATAGAGCCCGCGCTTCAACCGAGGCTATGCAGGATTGGCTCGGGTGGAGGGCGTCGCTCCGTCGACGCCGGGGGGCGAACCCTGCACCTCTACGTCGGTACGTTCTTGGTGAATGCAACGCGCAACCGGCGTCGACGGAGCGACGCCCTCCATCAATCCAACGCACACCGATTGGGTCTCCGGCACGCCATTTTCCCAAAAGTTAACTCCTGTGGGGCCGCTGCGCCCGCAGCGATGGGTGTCACAATCCCAGGAAGGGAACGCCGTCAGCGGTGCGCTACCCGATGGCGCCGGTCACGCTCCGTTGCGGGCGAGCGCGATCAGGTGGAGCGGGCGTGTCCGTTCCAGCGCGAGGGGCTGCCAGCCGGTTTCGCTGAGCGCGGCCCGCATCAGCTCCAGGTCAAAGACGTGGTGGTGCAGGCAGCGATTCTCCGGATTGAGGCGAGCCCGCGCGACGAACGCCTCGCGGGAACCGGCGTGTGGGTCCCGACCCAGGTCATGGAGGCGGAGGATCTCGTCCAGATGCGTCAGATCGTCCTCGCCCGTTTGCCTGTCCCGGTCGGCCCGCAGGTGGTCCAGGGTGGTGGCTGGACGCCGGTGGTCGAACGTCCGCTGCGGATCGGGTAGCAGCAGCAGCAGGTGCCCCCCTGGCCGCACCACCCGACGCCACTCCGCCAGCGCGGCGAGCGGGTTGGCGACGTGTTCAAGGCAGTGCGAGGAAATCAGCAGGTCGTAGCGACCGGTGGGGAGTCCCCCGAGCACGGTGGCCTCGCGGAGGTACTGCCGTCCGGGCGGTTTGGTGTCGCTAAAGACATAGGGACCTTCGTTGACGAGATCCTTCTCCCAGGCAGTATTTGATGTAAAATTAACGTTATCAATTGCTTCTGCGTGCTCATAAACGGGCAGAAGGGCCCCGCGGGAAAAAACGGGGCTGGGTCCGCCGACTTCGAGGCCGACGGCTCCTGTCGCAACCTGGAGTACGTGGTGGCGGATTGCGGCGCGTGCCGGAACCAGCCGGTTAAACACCGCCGACGTCAGCCAGGGAAGGCCACCGTGGCGGAGGCGGTGTTGGAACCGTTGCCACGCCGAAGGGCTGGAACGGGGGGGCTGTCCTGGGTTGGGAGGCGGCCTCATGGCGTCGGTGCAGGCGAGGGAGGCTCATCGGGACCCATTCGGTTGGCCAGTGCGAAAGCCGGGTTGAATTCGATTGCGCGTGGAGGTTGGCAGGAAGTGCTTGGGTGCGCGGGTGGTTCTGCAGATGAGCGTTGCGATCCGGGAGTTCCTTCAGACGATGCAAAACGATGGGTTTGTCACCATTGCCGCCGAAACAGGCCTTGGCCCGGCCGGGTCCCATTTCCCCGAGAGGGAGCGCTCCGGTTTGCTGGCTGACAGGCCCTGGAACGAGGGTTTTGTCGCCCGGCGGGTTTGGGCGACCGGACTTGTTGCCGATAAAGGGCCTCGTCACCATGAGTTCCGTGAATTTCCGGCTCCTCCTTAGGCGCCGCCCGGCACCCCGCGGCGGGTTTGCCTTGCGCAACCCTCCGTCGCTTGACCGTGGGCAATTGGCGATCGCCGGTGTCCGACGACACCCCTGGGTATGACCATCGCCGCTGGAGTCGTTCAGCGATTTCTCTGGTTTTCGGCCGAACGCGGTCTGCGTTTGGGAATTGCGTTCGTGGTCGGCGCCGCGGTGGCCCGGCACCTCGGACCGCAGAGCTATGGCATGATCGCGTATGGTGCGGCCACGGTCGCGGTGTTTTCCGTCGTATTTGGATTGGGGATGGACGCCGTGGTGGTTCGAGACCTGAGCCGGGACGAAGGCAATGACCTCGCCATGGTTGGAACCGTGGTGGTGATGCGGGCCCTCTCCGGCCTCTTGGCTGCGGTTTGCTGCGTGTTGTATGCGTTTTTGGTCAACCTCAACTCCGAAGGTCTCCGTCAACTGCTCCTCTGGCAGTCGCTGGTTCTCCTTTTTGGTTGGGGCGACATTGTGGACGCGTGGTTTCAAGCGCGTCCGCAACTCTGGCGCGGAATTTGTCTCCGGATTTCCGTGTGTCTGGTGGCGGCCGGTATTCGAGTTTTCATGATTTTCTCGGATGCCGGAGCCTACGCCTTTGTGCTCGCGAGTGTGGTGGAGTCGGCGCTGATCGCGACTGGACTTTGGATTCTGTTCAGGCGGTCGCTGCGCGGAAAGGCGTCGCTGACCTTTGAAATGGGAATGGCGCGAGATGTCCTGAAGCGCGGCTGGCCCCTGGCCCTTTCGGCCGGACTGGTGACGTTTGTGCTGCAGGGTGATCGGATCATTTTGGGACACCTGGCTTCCGCCGAGCAAGTGGGCATCTACGCGGCCTCCGCCCGCTTTTTGGATGTGCTGCTCATCCTGCCGATGCTGATGGGCATGGCGGTTCAACGGCTGTTTGCGCAGGAGGCGACGCGGAATGTGGATGCCCGGACGGTGCCGGTGCGGAAGATTCTGACTGCGGCGCACTGGCTGGCGCTGGTGGCTGCGCTGCTCACCTGGCTCGCTTCCCAGTGGATCATGCCGAAGGTGTTCGGCGCGTCCTTCAGGGAAGGCGGAGCGATCCTCGCCATTCAATCCTGGGTGGTGGTGTTCGTGATGCAGGTGGCGTTGAGAACGCGCGTGCTCGTCGCCGAGGGAAGCCACCGCCTCGTCCTGCTGCTCTCCCTGGTCACCGCGGTGGTGCAGGCGGGCTTGCTGCCCTTTGCCATTGGCAGGGCAGGGGCCATCGGAGCCGCCTATGCCACCCTTGCCGCCTGGGTGTGCGGAGCCTGGATTGCCCCGTTGCTTTTTCGACAGACCCGCTGGTTCGTGGTCGCGTTCTTCCGGGGGATGGTATTCCCGTTTCGAAGCTAGCGTATGATACCCGTAGTAATTCCTAATGGTGAGAGGATAACGCATCCACTCTCCCTGCGTGACCGCGCCGGTTCCCTCTTCCGCTGGAACGGGCGTTTGTTGCGCGAGATCCGTCCGGACCACGTGCCCGCGTTTGAACGGTTGTGGTCAAGCGGCCTGTTACAGGCTCTGCTCGGAGAAGGCTTGATTTCCCCAGTCGCGCTGACGGAGTTGCGGACTGAGGAAGGCGGCTGGGTTTTGGCGCATGACGACATTGGTTTTGTCACCTATCCGAGCGAGTGGTCCTTCTCGATGCTTCGGTCCGCGGCCGAGCATACCTTGCGGGTGAATGAGTTCGCGGCCCGTTTTGGTTACGAGCTCAAGGATGCCCACACCTTCAACATTCTCTTCGATGGTACGAAGCCGCGATTTGTGGATTTGGGGAGTTTCGTGCCGCGCGCGGCGGGAGCGTTCGGCTGGCCGGCCGAAGGGCAGTTTCGGGCGGCATTCCTCAACGTCCTGCGCCTTTGGTCACAGTGTGGTCCCTACGTTGCGCGGCGATTGCTGGTGGGAGGCCCGGTCTTGCCGGACATGGACGCGTTTCGCCTGCACTCGTGGCTCAGCCATGTGCTTCCCACCCCGATGCACGCCTGGCACCGACGCTGGAGTGATCGCAAGGCCGCGCTCTTCTGGATGACGGAGCAGGAATTTTCCAAGAAGGCCGGCGTCCTCCCTGGCTCGGTTCTCCGGTTCCTGCGACGGCGGCGTTTGGGTCCGTTTCGGCGAGCGCGGGAACAGGTTCTGATGAGACAGCTGCAACGGGTCCGTCCACCTTCCGGCAAGACGGTCTGGGGTGGATATCACGAAAACTTCCGGCAGGGGCTCATCACGCCCCGGGTTGAACGTATTGTAGACCTGATACGTTCCTACGGCGCCAAAACGCTGTTGGATGTCGGCTGCAACGAGGGAGAGTTTGCCTTCCGGTTTCTTCGCCAGGCCGGTGTTGGGCATGTGGTCGCCCTTGACGCGGATCCCGCGGCGCTGGATCGCCTTTTCCTGGGGGCGTCTGCGGAGGGACTCCCGGTGACTCCCGTGCTCAGTGACGCGGTTGTCCCGTTGCTGCCTCTGTCCGGACTTTCCCAGGAGGCCCGCTGGCGGGTGGACGTGGTCGTCGCCCTCGCGATCTCCCACCACCTGATCCTCTCCGAAGAGTACGGAGTGGATGTTGTATTGAAACGGTTGGCTGGCTTCTCGCGCCGGCATCTGGTGGTGGAGTTCATGCCGCTCGGGCTGTGGAATGGAAAGGTGGCACCCCCGATTCCGGAATGGTATCGCGTTGACTGGTTCCGGGCGGCGTTCACGCGGCATTGTGTGGAAGTCGTCGAAACCCCCTTGGAAGAAAACCGAATCCTCTTCAGCGGACGTGTCCGTGCGGACGCCCCGGGCTCGTCTCGGCTGCCAGCCGTCACACCATGCTCCTGAGCATTGTCACGATCACGAAGGACGACTCCGCTGGGCTCAAGCGGACGCTCCTGAGCACGCTCCGACTGCGCGAGGCCGGAGTTGAGCAGATTGTTGTCGATGGAAGTGCGGATCCGTCGCTCGCGCGGACAGCGATGGAGCAGGCGGAAGCTGCGGGCGTGACATTGCTCCATCAGCCCCCGGCAGGGATCTCGCTCGCGTTCAACACCGGGCTCGCCGTGGCGCGCGGCCGATGGGTGTGGTTTTTGAATGGCGGCGATGCGGTGCATGCCACCCTTGAACCCGGATGGCTGCTGACGCTGCTGGAGGCGACCACGAGCGAAGTCGTGGTGGGCTCCCTGCAGTTTGACGGGGAGACCTCGCCCCGGAGCCAACCCGCCTTGCCCTATCTGTGGCCCTTGGTCGCCTGCTGGATCGGTCATCCGGCCGCCTTGGTCCGCCGTGACCGGGTGCTCGCCCGGGGTGCTTTCAAGACGCGGTGGAAGATCGCCATGGACTACGACTTCTGGTTCAGGGCGCTCGACCGACGCGTGCCGGTGGACATCGTGTCGGTTCCCTTCGCACACTTTGACGTCACGGGTGTCAGCGAGAACCCGCTTACCCGCGGCTTTGCCCGAAAGGAGGCGGCGGCTGTGGTGCTGCGACACTCCTTGTCCCTCGTGTGCGAGTCGGGATGGATCTTTCTACGGGTGGTCAAGCGCGTGGTCATTGCGCTTGGTCAGTGGATCCGGTGGAGCGCAGGCAAATCGCCATGAGCCGGATGCCGCCACGCTTGTCATCGGCAGAGGGCGGGAGGTTGATTTCCCTCCTCACGCTGAGGCACGACCCCGGGGCGGGCTGCCCAGGTCGCGATCACGGGCTGCGAGCCGGGCCGAGGAACAAGGAGTTAGCCGACCAGGAACGGTGAGCGGATTCCCACTTGGTATTCTCGATAACCGCGTGAATTCAGACACCCGACGCCCTCGTGTTCTCATGGTCAGTTCCGTGGTCCCGGCGCTCGACCGTGGCGGAGGCTGCCTCGCGCTGCACCGTCACTTCTGCGAGCGGAGTGACTTCGAGGTCGCGGTCGCCAGTGAACTGGCGCGGGGATCGACCTGTCCTGTCCGGATCGAACTGGATACGAATCGCCTGGTCGGACGAATGCGACGCTACTCGCGATTGTTGGGCAATCTGAAGTACGTGCTTCCGCGTCCCGGTGTGCAGCGTGCGGTGAGCCGCTTTGCCGAAAGCTGGAAACCGGACCTGATCTTCAGCGTCGCGGATGATACGCATTCACTGACCGGCCTTCATCTGGCGAGGCAGCGGGGTGTTCCCTTTGTTGTCTACTTTCAGGACCTCTTTGCGTTTTCGACGTTCATCCCCACGACGCAACGTCCGTATGCCTGGGTCGGTCGCCGGCTGGTCCAGCGGTACCGTCATTTGCAGCGGGTGTCGGATGCGGTTTTCCACACCTGTTCGGGAATGAGGGACTGGTTTGGGGAGGAGGCGAAAGGAGAGATCTTGTACGCGGTGGGGGGTGAAGCCTCGCAGCGTCCTGAGTGTGAAGGCGGGCAATCGCCCGCGGGACGGAAAGTCCGACTGGTTTACGCGGGCAACTGTTATGGCGCCTACGGCAGGATGATCCTGGAGTTGGCTCGAGCGTTGGAGGGGAACCCCACCCTCGATTTGCAGATCTATGCCATGGGCAACGACTGGCCGGCGAAGGACGTCGAGTACTTTGCTCGTCGCGGCGTGTACCTTGGTTATCTGCCCTTTGGCCAGCTGCAGGAACGGCTTTGGGGGGCCGATGCGTTCCTCATCACCATGGGTTTTGAGGAACGCGACCGGACGTTTGTGCAAACGAGCTTTCCCACCAAGTGGTGTGACTACGCGCCGCTTGGCCGGCCGATTTTCGTTTGGGCACCGGGCTACTCCAGTTCCGCGCGTTTTGCGCGAGAGACCTCAGGAGGTGTGCTGGTGGCCGAACCCAGCGCCGACAAGTTGGTCGAAGCGATTGGGCAGGTCTTCGGCAACCCTGAGCGGGTCGGCGAGCTGGGCCGCGCCGCCCGAGGGCTGGCGGACCACGAACTCAACCGTCACCGCTTGCACGGGGTCCTGAAGAATCGGCTGCGAAGCCTCTGCCAGGGTGGCGTGGGGCCGAGGGGCGGAGAGTCATGAGGATTACCTTTGTGCTTCCTGGCGGCGTGGGTGAACCGGCGGGCGGTTCGCGCATGGTATTGCGTTATGCCGACGCCCTGGCGCAGGGAGGGTGGCGGCCGACCGTGCTCATGCCGGCGGACCTGGGGGAGGCGACGTGGATGCGCCGGCTGATGCGGGGGGGGCGCTATTGGCTCTGGAAGTGGACCGAAGCCTACCGTCCGGATCGATGGATACGGTTGAACCCGGGGGTTCGTCTGGCCTGGGTCCCCACGCTGTCGGCCGCGCGGGCTCCTGCAGGCGACGCGGTAGTGGCGACCTCGGTGCGAACGGCCGAGGCCATCGCGGGTTGGCCGGCGTCGGCCGGGCGCAAGTTCTATTTCGTTCAAGGGTATGAGACGTGGGACTACTCGGTGGCGCGGGTGGAGGCCTCGTGGCGCCTGCCTTTGGCCAAGGTCGCGGTATCACGTTGGCTCTGCGACCTTATTGCGGCCGCGGGAGCAGAGGCGTCACATCTGCCGAACGGTCTTGACCCTGAGGCTTTCGGTCTGGATCGACCCGTGGACCAGCGTGTCGCGGGTCGGGTGCTTTGGCCGCATCACTGGCTTCCCCAAAAAGGCTCGGAGGACGTGGTGGCGGCCCTCTCCGGCCTGCCGGGCGTGAGTCTCTCGGCCTTCGGCACCGCCGCGGGTGCGCCGCACTGGCCGGCCGGCATCACGTACTGGAGAAATCCCAAACAAGCCCACTTGCGCGCGCTCTACAACGAGGCGTCGATCGTGGTTGCACCGAGCCATGCCGAGGGCTGGGGACTGCCGGCGTGCGAGGCGCTGCAATGCGGCTGTGCGCTGGTTGCGACCGACATTGGCGGGCACCGCGAGTTTCTTCGAGATGGAGAGAATGCGCTGCTCTATCCGGCCGGAGATCGCCAGGCGCTGAGGGCGGCGGTCGAACGATTGCTGGTGGATGACGGGCTGCGGCGGAGGCTCGCGAAGCGTGGAGTGGCGGACATGGCCGGATTGCGGCTCGATTCCAGTGTGAACCGGCTCAGAACGTTGCTCGCGGACGGAGGTGAGTCATGAGCCCCGCGAGTGCAGCCCCCCTTCCCGCGGTTTGCGGCGTGGTGGTCACGTTCCACCCGGAACCCATCCTGCTGTCCACCTTGGTGTCGCTCGTGCAGGAGTGTGGACGCGTGATCGTGGTGGACAACGGCTCGGGGCCGGCAGTCTGCGGACGGCTGGCGACGGTGCCCGGGGTGGAAGTAATCGCTCTGCCGACCAACCTGGGCGTGGCAGTGGCGCTCAATCGCGGGGCGATCCGGGCGAGGGAGCTCGGGGCGACCTGGATGGTGACCTTTGATCAGGACCGCCGCCCGCGTCCCGGGATGGTGGCGGCCCTGTGGGCCACCCACCTGCGGTTCCCTCCGGCGGCGGTGGTGGGTCCCTGCATCGCCGACGCGCTGCCGGGAGCGAAACCGTACCGCTGGGTGTGCCGGCATTCACGCATCCCGGGGTTTTTTCAGCGAAGGGATGCGACCCGTGGCGACCTCGAGGAAGTCACCATGATGGTGACCTCGGGATCGATGGTGGACCTTGCCGTGTGGAGCCAACTCGCCGGTTTTGACGAGGCTCTGTTTATCGACTATGTTGATACCGACTACTGCCTGCGCGTGATCGCCGCAGGGCGGACGGTCGCGGTGTCGGCGGCGGCGGTGCTCGAACACCGGTTGGGCAACCGGCAGGCACGCCAGGTACTTGGTCAGGAATTCCGCCCGACTCATCATGCGGCGTTCCGCCACTACTACATGGCGCGCAATCGCGTCACCGTGTGGCGGCGGCATGCGGGATCGGAACCGCATTGGGCCCTCTTTGACGCCGGGTTCGCGCTCTACAATGCGTTCCGGGTCGTCGCCTTCGAGACCGGCCGCCGCGGCAAACTCAAGGCCATGCTGCTTGGCACCTGGGACGGCCTGTGCGGTCGCGGCGGAGCTGTGCCGGAGCGGCGGCGGCGCTCGATTGAGCCGTCCGTGGGAGGAGGGCGGGCGTGACGCCGGTCCTTTCCATCATCATTGTGGCGTACCGGTCCCGCGACGAGATCGGGAACAATCTTGCGTCGCTTCCCCGCGAGCTGTTCGGCCGTCCAGTCGAGGCGGTGGTGATTGACAATTCGCCGGGCGATGGCACCGGGCAGCTGGTGACAGAGCGTTTTCCCTGGGTGACTTACATTGATCCCGGGGTGAATCTGGGGTTTGGCCGGGGCAACAACCTGGGGTTTGCGCGGAGTACGGGCGCGTGTGTGCTCTACCTCAATCCGGACACGGTAATGAACACTGCGGCGTTGGAGCACACACTGGGTCGCGTGCTCGCCGAACCCGATCTGGGGCTGATTTCACCCCGTCTCCTCCAGGCTGACGGCAGCATGGACCTCGCCTGCCGCCGGTCCATTCCCACGCTCTGGGATGGCTTTTGCCGGGCGTCCGGTCTCGCGGCGCGTTTTCCCAAGTCAAAACGCTTCGCTGGATACAATCTCACCTATCTGCCGGAGGACGGCACCTACGATGTGGGAGCTGTGAATGGCGCCTTCATGCTCGGACGCCGCGAGGTCCTCGCGCGGATCGGTGGCTTCGACGAACGTTTTTTCATGTATGGCGATGACCTCGATCTCTGCATCCGGGTGCGCCAGGCCGGCCTGCGGGTGGTGTACGACGGACGCCATGCCATCACGCATCTCAAGGGCATGAGCGTGGCGCGTGACTTCGACCGCATGTCGACCGCGATTTTCGACGCGAACCGAGACGTCTACCTCAAACACTTCAATCCGCGGCGTTCGCGCTGGGTGGAGTGGAAGTACCGCGCCGCCTTTGGCGCCTGGAAGCACCTGGCCCGGCTGAGAGCAAGGTTGCGCGGCCACCGGCGGGTGCGCCCGCTGTGAGGCGGATCAAGTCGGACGACAGAGACGGGACCTGGTCCCTTCGCGTCGATCCCGCGGCAGCGCATGCGCGTCAACCTAAGGGTGTTGCCCGTTGGAGGTGGGGTCGCCGACCTCGCGGGAAGGGGCGTCGCATGAAGAAATCGGACCGCAAAGGCGGGACCGGTCGGTCCCGTCGCGGCCTCAGCGAGGCCACCTCCAACAAGAACGCTGCGAGTCAGCCCAAGCGCAATCGAAGGTCGGTGTCCGTTGGAGGTGGGGTCGGCGACCCCGCGGGGAGGGGCGTCGCATGAATAAATCGGACCGCAAAGGCGGGACCGGTCGGTCCCGTCGCGGCCTCGGCGAGGCCACCTCCAACAAGAACGCTGCGATTTCCGATGTCCGAACCTTAAGGTGACGCCTATGCGCGACTGCGGGATCGCCTCCAACGGACGGACAGCTGAGCTACTCGGCTGGGTTTTTCCAGCGCAGGAAGGTCATGAAGAGGATTTGGAGATCCAGCCAGACCGACCAGTTTTCAATGTAGTAGATGTCATGTTGGATACGTCGTGCGATGGAGCTGTCACCGCGCAGGCCGTTGACCTGGGCCCAGCCGGTCATGCCGGGCTTCACGAGGTGGCGGGGCAGGTAGTGCGGGATCTCCGCGCCCAACCGGTCAACGTGGTGGGGCCGCTCCGGTCGCGGGCCGACCAGGCTCATTTCGCCGCGCAGGACGTTCCAGAACTGGGGAAGCTCATCGAGGTTCCAGCGTCGCAGGACGGCACCGATCCGAAGCAGCCGCGGATCGTTGCGCTGGGTGCTTTGGTGCACGTGGTCCTCCGCGGCGGCTTCGGGCTGCATGCTGCGGAGCTTGATCAAGGTGAAGGGGCGGTGCCGGGCGCCGACCCGGCGCTGCCGAAAGAAGACGGGGCCGGCGGGAGACTCCGCTTTGATCAGCAGCGCGAGCAGCAGGATGACAGGGAGGGAGAGAATGAGCCCGACAACAGAGCCGATGACGTCGATCAGACGCTTGGTGAGTCGGCTGAAGAGCCGGTTGATGGCCAGGTCCTCGACGCCCAGGATCGGCACCCGTCCAACCGTCTGCAGCCGAAGTCCGCTGATGAGGATCTGGAACGACGATGGCACCACTTTCCATTCGACGAAGGAAGCCTCGCACGTTTCCACCACCATGCGCAGCTGTTCGCGGGGCAGATCGGTGCGCGAGGCGATGAGCACATCGATCCGTTGGCTCTTGAGCAGGGCGGGCAGCTGGTCGATCTCGCCGAGGCACGTTTCCGGCGAGACCGGATCTCCGGGCACACGGATGTAACCCGCGAAGGAAAACGGGTGGGCGCGAAGCCGCCGCAGGTCGGCGACCAAGGCTTGGGCGTCGTCGTTCCATCCCAGCAGCGCGGCGCGCTGGCGGAGGGTTTCCACGCGCTCCGGACGCGTCAGCCAGAAGTAGGCCAGGTTGCGCCAGACAAACATGAGCGCCAGCACGGAGACCGTGGCGAGCACGACGAACCAGCGGGACACCGGCGGTTCAAATTTCAGAACCAGCGACAGGGCGAGGTAGGCTGCCAGCCAGAGCACCGTGCCCTTCAGCACGAGGTTGAGCGACTGCAGTTTTCGCAGCAGGAGCCGCTCGGAGTACAGGTCCAGTTGGGCGTAGGCGGCGGCGAGAAACGCGGTCCCCAGGAGGAGAAGCGGCAGGTAATCGAGGAAACGCGCGTCGGGCACAGCAATGCCCAGACGACCGACCGGAGAGACGTAGCGCAGGTAGTAGGCGACGCAGAATGCGCCGAAAACCGTCAGGATGTCCCCGACCAGCAGGGCCAGAGGCAGAATCACCCGCCGCAGTTTTTGGGCGTCACCGCTCATGGCTGGCGAAACGAAGCGCCGAGCGAGAGCTCCAGCAGCATGGGTGCCGGCACCCAACCCGGCCTTGGCATCGTCCGGGCCACCTCCGGAGGCAGGAGGAGTCGCGTCATGGGATTGACATCGCTCGGTGGGCGTCCTTCCGGAAAGCCCATGAGCAGGCCGTAGCCCGGTCGCACGCGTCGGAAGGGATCGCTCTCCCGAACCTGTTCGGGACGCACGTTTTTCCAGGCGGAGAGCACGGCCTCGACCTCGGGGGCGGGCAACGAGTGGCGCTGCAGGGCCTGCTGCAGGAACGCGACCGCGGCGGCCTCGACGTCGCTGGCCAGCCCGGCAACCGAGGCGTCGCGGAACAGCACGGCGAAGGCCTGTTCCGGTGCGTTGACCCGCTCGGCGGCGAAGGCGCCCACGGCGCCTGCTGCGTTGCCCTGAGAGGCGCGGGCCAGGGCGAGTCCCAGGTGCACTCCGACGCGGTGCGGAGCCAGGCGGGCGGCGGAGGAGAAGTGTCGCTCCGCCTCGGCCGGGCGTGAATCGAGCAGAAGCCAGCCGAGGTTGTAGTGGGCGTATTCGAGGCTCGGATTCCGATTGAGCGTGCCGATCAGCAGCTCGATCGCGGCGGTCCGTTCGGCGGCGGCGGAGGTGACGCCGAAGGGTTCACCGGTGGCGAGCACCCCGGCCCGCAGGTGATCGAGGTAGGTGGCGCCCGGCAGCCGGGCGGAGGCCTCGGCGAGCCCCTGGAGGTAGCCGGGGGCGTCGCGCCGGTCGGCGGCGTCGAGGGCGAGTGCATGCAGCCGCCGCGCCTGCTGTTCGTGCAGCACCCCGGGCGCGAGCACGAGGCCGGCGATCAGGGCGAACGCGGCGAGGGCGCGCGTACGCGGAGGAGCGCCGGCTGCGCCCGGGGGCGCGAGGCTGGCGAGCGTGACACCGGCGAGTCCGGCCAGGGCGGGGATGTCGAGAGAGTGGTCGAAAAAGGAATACGCCGCATAGCTGGCGAGTCCCCCGGCGAGCGCGGCCCTTTCCAGGCCCTCGACCGCGGATCCGTCGCGACGGCGCAGGCTCCAGCCCAGACCGAGGGCGCCGACCCCGAGCAGACCCGCTCCCAGGACTCCGGCGCCGCCCAGCGTGGCCCAGGCCTGCAGGGCGCTGCTGTGAACCTGAAGAACGTTGTCGACATTGCCCGCCAGCTCGGAGCGCACCGACGGGAAGATCTGCGGCACCGCTCCGGGACCCCAGCCCAGGACCGGCCTCCCCGCTCCGAGACGGAGGGCGCCCTGGGTCATGCCCAGCCGCTGCTGGTTGCTCTCGCTGGCGCTGGCGTTCCAGCGTCCCTCGAGCACCAGCGCGCGCAGCCGGCCGTTGCTCAGAATTCCGATCACGAGTGCGCCGAGCACCCCCGCCAGCACGGCGATGCGGGTCCGGCGCGGCAGCGGACGCACGTGCCGCCGGGCCAGCGCGAGCCCCACGGTCAAACCCAGGGCGAGCGCGCCAATGCCGGCCCGGCTGCCCGAGGTGAGCAGCATCACGAGGGCGAGGACGAGCCCCAGCACCCATTCACCGCGCAACTCGGGCGCGGGCAGATCGAAGGGCGACTTTTCCAAGGTCTCCCCGATCCCCAGCCGCGAGGCCAGCCAGGGAGCAAGGCAGGCGCTCATCCAGCCGAGGGCGAGCAAGGCGAAGGCCGCGTTGTAATTGGCGTGGCCGAAAGGCTGCTCATTGCGTACAGCCAGTGCCTGGACGAGGGAGGCGCCTCGTTGTAGGAGAGGAGCGACTTGGGACACGATCCAATGGCCCAGACTCGCAGCCAGGATGGCGAGCACCGCCCATCCGATCCATCGCATGACCGCGGCGCGTCCGGGTCCCGAAATCCACGGCAGACAGGCAATAGGCAGCAGGCATGCGCCGACGGTGACCCAAGCGGCGGGCAGGGAGAGATCGCGAAAAGGACTCGAGTACGCGGAGAGGACGGCGACACCCGCGAGCGTGAGCAATCCCTGCTCGATGCGTGCGGGCAACCGCGAGCGACCCAGCAAAGCGACCACCCCGGCGAACCCGATCAGGCCCCAGAAAGCGACGGTGACCGTCGACCAGGGCCAGACCAGCAGCCGGCTTGTGGAGGGAGGGATGACCGACAGCAGCACGCAGCCCGTCAATCCGAGGATCGCCGTGAGCCGGGCGATCAGCGGAGGTGGGGACAGCGGCGGGAGCTCCATGGGAATGAGGATGAGAGAATTACGAGAAAGTGGGGGGCGGAAAGCCGGAAATCGAACGCTGCGCCATCCTTGACGCCATCGGTTCGGACTCGGCATCGTGAAGGGATGTCCGCTCCTGATCCACGCAATCGACGTAAAATGCTCCTGAAACTCGGAGCATTGCTGCTGGTGGCGGTCGTGGTTGCGGTGTTGGTCCTGCGCGGATTGGATGTAAAGGGGCTGGTGACCCGGCTCATGGCAGTGATCGGCGAGATGGGGCCGGTGGCGTTTTTTGCGGCGATGGCGCTCCTGCCGGCGGTGGGGTTCCCCTTGATGGCATTTTGTCTGACCGCCGGTCCCGCGTTTGGTGCGCAAATGGGGTTGGGCGGTATCCTCTTGGCTTCGGCGGCGGCCATTCTGATCAACGTGCTTCTCACGTACTGGCTGGCCCGCGTCGCGCTCCGCCCGCTGATGGAGAAGCTGGTGGCCCGTCTTGGTTATAGGATTCCCGTGGTGGAGAAAGCCGACCAGTTGGAGCTGACCATCCTGGTGCGCATCACTCCGGGTCCCCCGTTTTTTGTGCAGAGCTACCTGCTGGGCCTGGCGGAGATTCCCTTCCGAACCTACATCCTGCCCTCGTTCTTCATCCCTCTGTTCAATATCACGGGAGTGATCATCTTTGGTGATGCGTTGGCGCAGGGCAAAGGCAAGTGGGCTGCCCTCGGGATCGGCTTGGTCGTGGCCGGCGGACTGGCGGTGCACATGCTCCGTCGGCACTTTGCCAAGCGCAAGGCGGTCCCGTCGCCTTGAACGGGTGCGCTGATCCCCAACTCCTTCAACCGGTGCAACCATGGCGCTGACAGACGAACGACTCGGGGGCGATGCGCGAGTCGCCAGTGTGACCGAGTTTACGCGCCGGGTGAAGGCGCTCCTCGAAGGCGGGATGCCGGCGGGCTGGGTGCGGGGAGAGGTTTCAAACGTGCGCTCGCAGTCCAGTGGCCACGTGTATTTTTCGATCAAGGACGCTGGAGCCCAGCTGTCGGCGGTACTTTTCCGCGGCGATGCGGCGCGTCAGAGCGTGGTATTGCGCGACGGGCTGCAGGTGGTGCTGTTTGGCCAGATCAGCGTCTATGAGGCGCGGGGTCAGTATCAGCTGATTGTCCGGGCGGTGATTGAGGATGGAGTGGGCCGCCTGCAGCGCGAGTTCGAGGCGTTGAAGCTGCGTCTGGCGGCCGAAGGGCTCTTCGCCCCGGAACGCAAGAAGGCGATCCCGGAGATGCCCCGGAATGTGGGGTTCATCACCTCCCCGACCGGTGCGGCGGTGCAGGATTTCATAAAAATTATGAAACGGCGGGACTGGCGCGGCCGGCTCGTCATCCTCCCGGCCAAGGTGCAGGGCGAGGGCGCGGCGGCCGAGATGGCGGCGCAACTGGGGGTGGCGGCGTCGCTGGGATTCTTCGATCTGCTGGTCATCGGCCGTGGCGGCGGGAGCATGGAGGATTTGTGGGCCTTTAACGAGGAGGTGCTGGTGCGTGCGGTCGCCGCCTGCCCGATACCGACCGTGTCCGCGGTGGGACACGAGATTGACTTCACGCTTTGCGACTTTGCGGCCGACCAGCGGGCGGAGACGCCGAGTGCGGCGGCCGAGTTGATCTCCAGCCGTTACGTCGCCTGCGCGGAACGGGTGTCCCAGGGAGCGGAGCGCCTGACCCGGGAAACGGAGGATCACCTGCAGCGGGCGCGAAAGCGAATCGATCATGCCACCTCCCGCCTGCGGTTGCTTTCCCCCTCGGCGCGGATCGAGCAGGGCTACCTCAAGCTGGACGACCTGGCGAACCGCCTCGCGTCAGCCGGCCAGCGTCGTTTGCAGGATCACCGCCATGCGGTGGCGCAGCTCCGTTCGGAACTGGCGCGACGCTCGCCCGAGCGTCGCATCGAGCTCGAATCGCATCGCCTCCTCGCTCTGTGGAAGCGACTGCAGGCCGCGAGTCCGCAGTCGGTGCTGAATCGCGGGTTTGTCATGGTGCGCGACGAACAGGGCACCCCGATCATGCGTCGCGCCGCCTTGCCGCCGCAGGGAGCGGTGCAGGCGGAGTTTGCCGACGGCGTGGTGCGGCTCAGACGGGCAAGGGGGGAGTGAGAATCCGACGGATAGGTCGGATCAGACGGATCCGTCGGATCGTGCGAGAGCGTTTTCACTTGGCTTTGCCCAAAAATTCATAATTATCAAATAGGATCCCGGGCGCCCCGCCTCGCGATCAACCCCTGACCACCATGACACCCCTGTTCCTGCGTTTGCGCAGTTCGCGTCGTCGTTGCCTTGTGGCGACGTCCAGTCTGTTCGCCTTGTTCCCGGTTGCCTTGACCGCCCAGACGGCGGCGACGGCGACACCGCGGGACGGCGAGACCATCACGTTGTCGGAGTTCCAGGTCACGACGGCGGCAGATAAAGGCTATCGGGCCGGAAACTCGGTTTCGGCCACCCGGATCGACACGCCGATCAAGGAATTGCCGTTCTCGGTCACGGCGTTCACTGAGCAGTTCATTCAGGACATTGGCGCCCGGGAGCTGACCGACATTGCGATCTACGCCCCGGGTGTGACGAGCGGGGCGAAGGAATTCACCCAGGGCAACAACCGCTACTCGATCCGCGGGTTCGACGGCGATGTCACTCCGCAGCGCAACGGCTTTGTCGGCAATCGCTACGTCGACGCCGGCAATGTCCAGCGCGTGGAAGTCGTCAAGGGCCCCTCGTCGCTGCTCTATGGGCAGATCACGCCGGGTGGCACGGTGAATTACATCACCAAGCGGGCCACCAATCGTTCCTTCGTCATCGGCAAGGCGCAGGTGGGGACCGACAACTACTACCGGGCGGACATCGACGTGAATCAGGCGTCGGACAACGGCAAGTTGAAGACTCGGGTCATCGGCGCCTATGAGAATGGCTTTGAGTGGGCGCAACCCGGCGAAACCACGTCCCACCTGCTCGCGGCCAGTGTGGTGGCAGACCTGACGCCGACGTTCTCCGTGGTGCTTGACTACGAGCGTTACCGGCGACGCGAGGAGCCGCTGGTCAGCATGAAGCCCAATCTCGCGGTCAATGTGGCGGCGACGACCGCCAATTTCGCGCGGACCGCGGACCGGGCCCGGGCGCAGGCCTATGTCGATGTGGGCAACCTCAACCTCGGTTTCATCTCCTATCCCCCGCTCCCGAAGTCGTTCAACTATGTGGGCAACACCGATTATCGGAAATCGGATTTCGACTCGATCAACGCGGAGATCACGGCCCGTCTCGGTGAAAACTGGACGGCGCGCGGCAACTATGCCTGGGGCAAGTTCTACCTCGGCAACAAGCTGACCGGCCTGGCGGAATTCACCGTCACGCCGGCGGCCGCCTACCTTGCGACCAAGAACCGCTTCGATTTTGTGGCGGAGATGGCGGCCAGCCCGGTCGCGGTGCTGGCGGATCCGGCGAAAACGGCCTCGGCCCTCCTGACCCGCCGGAAGCGGCTTGAGGAGTCGTTTGGTCACTCCAACAACTACCAAGCGGAACTCACCGGCAAGGTGGAGCTGGCGGGTGTGACCGTGAAGCCGCTCTTCGGCGCCTTCCTCAGTTCGCTGCGCAGTGGTGCGCGCCGGCGTGAAAGCACGACGGCCCCGGCGGCCGGTGTGGCGAATTCGGCGACCACGCCGACGCAGCACTTTCAGCCGTGGAATTTCAACGATCCGACCACCTGGGACCGGACGCCGACCTACGACGAACTGGCGATGCCGTTCAACAACCGGCGCAGCGGCAGCGGGCAGGACAGCGCGCTGTATGGAGTTTTCAACGTCAGCTTGCTCGACGACCGGTTGGTGGCGATCGGCGGGGCGCGCTACAACCGGAGCAAGTCCACCGGCGTCAACCTGCTGCCGGCCACGCCGGTGCCGGATGCGGACTACTCGGCCAGCAAGACGACCCCGCAGATCGGCCTCGGCTACAAGCTGCGTCCGGACGTGCTCCTGTTTGCCAGCTACTCGGAATCGTTCTTCATCGAGGAGCGGAACCTGACGCTCTTCAATCCGGGCTACAATCCGGCCCTGCCGACGAATGCGACCACCAATCCGGTGACGATCAGCGCCCCGGCCAATCCCACCACGGGTTCCGGCTACGAGATTGGGGTGAAGACGGACCTTTTGGACGGACGCATTTCGTCTACGGTTTCGCTTTTCCACCTGGAGCGCGAGGACCGCATCCTCCGGTTCCGCGAGACGGCGGCGGACGGGACCTTTCCCACCATCACCCGGCAAGGCACGGTGGATGAGAGCGAGGGCGTTGAGCTTGAGCTGACCTATTCGCCGACGGACTACTGGCAGATCTTTGCCACGGCGACGTTCATGGACATCAAGACGACGAAGGCGACCCTGCCGGCGATCCCCGTGAGCACCGATCCCGTCTACCAGGCGGCCTATGTCGCCGCCTACAACGAGGCGGTCGGACTGATCTTGAATGCGGTGCCGGAAGGGTCGGCGGAGACGCTGGCGTCCCTGTGGACCCGTTACAATTTCAGCGGAGACACGCTGAAGAAGGCCTGGGTCGGTGGAGGGTTTGTTTACACGGGGGAGAAGGCCCAGCGCACGGCGAACCCGACCCTCTTCTTTGAAGATTACACCGTGTTCGACCTGGTGGTCGGGTATGACTTCAAGGTGGCGGGCGCCGATTGCAGTGCCACGCTCAGCTGGAAGAACGTCACCGACAAGGAGTACTTCCCTGCGAACCAGGCGCGCGGCCTGCCGGAGCGCTTCATCCTGAGTGTATCGGCGAAGTTCTGAGGCGGGGGGGGCATGATTGGACGGATCGGTCGGATCGGACGGATCCGACCGATCCACGTGCGTCTGCCCGCTTCTCAGGCCCGGGTTGCAAAAATGGGCGCCTTGGGAATAGTGGGGGCGTTGAGATACTCCCACTGACATGAAGACGACGCCTTTTCGTACCCTCAGTTTGGTGATGGCGCTGGCGGCTTCAGCCTCCGGGCTGGTGGCGGCTGGTGCAAAACCTGAAGCAAAACCCATGGCCAAAGACGCTCTCGAGTGCAAACCCGGTGAAATTTCCGCGTGTGGACTGCCTTCCCATGTCGTGATCGACATGAGCAAGACCAAGATCCAGCGCACGGCGGCGGAGTGGAAAGCCATGCTCACACCGGAGCAGTTCCGGGTTGCGCGCGAGCAGGGGACCGAGCCTCCCTTCCGCAACAAGTACTGGGACAACAAAGAAGATGGCGTTTATTTCTCCATCTGCTCCGACACCCCGCTTTTTGACAGCCGCGACAAGTTCGACAGCGGCACAGGCTGGCCGAGCTTCACCAAGCCGATCGAACGGTCCTTTGTCGGCGAGACGCGCGACGTAAGCTACGGCATGGTGCGGGTCGAGGTGCATTGCCTTCAGGACGGAGCGCACCTCGGGCACGTGTTTGACGACGGTCCCCGCCCGACCGGGCAGCGGTACTGCATCAACAGCGCCTCCCTGCGGTTCATGCCGCGGGCGGAGTATGATGCGTGGGTGGCGAAGAACCGCCCCGCCAAGTAGGCGGGCCGGGTGAACGCGATCGGACGGATCCGACGGATCTGTCCGATCCGTCGGATCTTGGTTTCCGCGGATCAGACCGCGGGGAATTTGACCCACTTGGCGCCGCGCTTGGCGCTCTTCACAGCGGTCTCGATGAAGGCCATGCCGGCCACGCCATCGTCGATCGTCGGGAAGTCGTAGGTCTTCTTCAGCTTGCGACCACTGACCTCGTCGGCGATGGCTTCACCAGCGGCCAGGTAGACATTGGCGAACGCCTCAATGAACGCCTCGGGATGGCCGAAGGGCGTGCGACTGTACTTCTGGGCGATGGCGGACAGGTAGGAATTGCCCCGGCGCCAGACCTGGCGCGGTTGGTTCACTTCCTTTACGATCAGCTCATTCGGGTCTTCCTGGTGCCACTCCAACGAGCATTTGGTGCCGTAGATCCGGATGTTGATGTTGTTTTCGTCACCGTTGGAGATCTGCGATGCAAACAACACACCCTTCGCACCGCCTTTGTAGCGCACCAGGCAGTTGCCGTCGTCGTCGAGCTGGCGTCCCGGGATATAGGTCGAAAGGTCGGCGCAGATTTCCTCGATTTCGAGCCCGGTGATGAACCGGGCGAGGTTCTCCGCGTGCGTGCCGATGTCGCCCATGCAATTGGACACGCCCGAAATGTTCGGGTCCATGCGCCAGTTGGAGATCTTGCTTTCGCCCTTGTTGCCGAGCGCGGTGATGGCATAGCCCTGCGGATACTCCACGACCACCTTGAGGATCTTGCCGACCTTGCCCGATTGGACCCAGTCGCGGGCCTCTTTCACCATCGGGTAGCCCGTGTAGTTGTGGGTCAGAGCGAAGACCTTGCCGCTGCGGCGCACCACCTCGCGGAGCTTGCGTCCCTCGGCGAGGGAGAAGGCGAGGGGCTTGTCACAGATCACATTGATGCCGGCCTGCAGGAAAGCGGTGGCAACCGGGACGTGCGTGTTGTTGCGCGTGACAATCGAGACGAAGTCGATCCGCTGGTCGGCCGGCAGAGCGGCCTCTTTGGCAACCATCTCCTGGTAGGTTCCGTACACACGCGCCGGATCGAGGTGCAGGTCGGCGCCCGAGAGCCGGGATTTTTCCGGGTCGGCGGAGAAACAGCCGGCCACCAGTTCGATTTTTCCGTCGAGGGACGCGGCCATCCGGTGGACGGCGCCGATGAAGGCGCCGCGACCACCGCCGACCATGCCCATGCGCAATTTCCGATTCAGGTTCATGAGGGGAGAGAAGCGTTCAGATTTTGACGGGTTTGCCGGTGGCGGCGGACTTGTAGGTGGCGTCGATGATCTTCATCAGCGCGACCGCCTGGTCCGGCGTGTTCAGCGGAGCCTCCGTGCCTTCCACCGTCCGGATGAAGTTGGTGGCGGAGCGAAGTCGTCCCATCGACTCATCGGGGGGGACCACGATCGAGCGATTCACCGACCGGCCGTTTTCCTGTACGTAGAGCTCGCAGGCGTCGATGGCGGTGGTGTCGAGCCCGTCGCTGCCGAAGAGCCGCTGCACCAGACCGCCCGCCTTCGTGCCCTGGAAGGTCACGGAGACTTCTTCACGCTTGATCATCTCTGCCCAGGAGATCTGGAGCGTCACGACCTGGCCGCTCTTGAACTTGATCATGCCGTGGCAGGCGTTTTCCACGTCGGTCACTCCCTTGGCGACATCGGGAATGCCCCAGGGACCCTTGAAACCCTTGTCCTGGATGAAGTCGCTGAACGTCTGGGCCATGACGTACTCCGGCTCCGGATATCCCATGAAGAACATGGCCAGATCCAGCATGTGCAGCAAGTCGATGAGCGGACCGCCGCCGGACAGGGCCTTGGTAGTGAACCAGCCGCCGAAGCCGGGAATGCCGGTCCGGCGTATCCACTTTGCCTGAGCCGAGTTGATCCGGCCGACGACGCCCTGGGCGACGTAGTCCATCATGGCGTACGACTCGGGTCGCGCGCGGTTGTTGAAGTTGAACATCAACGTCTTCTTCGCTGCCTTGGCCGCGGCCTGCATGGCCAGCGCCTCTTTGGCGTTCATGGCCGGCGGCTTCTCGCAGAAGACATGCTTGCCGGCCTTGAGGGCCTGGATGGCCAGCGGCGCGTGGTACTTGTTCGGAACGATGACCGAGACGGCGTCCAGGTCGGGCAGCTTGAGGAGTTCCTCCACGCTGCCGAAGTGCTGGGGAATGCCCTCGCGACCGGCGGCCTTTTTGGCGGCCTCCGCGTTCATGTCGGCGACGGCGATGATTTCCGCCCCGGCCGATTTGAAGCCCGCCGCGTGATAACGCAGCATGCCGCCTGCGCCGATGATGCCTACTTTGGTGCTCATGAAGAGGGATTACTGGTTTTTCTTGTCGAAGGCGGCGTCGAACGCGACCGCGCTCGGCGGAAAGTCGATCTTGCGCACAAAGGCGGCGGCCTCGGTGGCGCCGTGCACGCGATCCATGCGGATGTCCTCCCACTCCACCGAGAGCGGACCGCGGTAGCCGACGTCGTTGAGGGCGACGATGACGTCCTCGAACTTGATGTCGCCATGCCCGAGCGAACGGAAGTCCCAGAACCGGCGTGCGTCGCCGAAGTTCACGTGACCGCCGAACACGCCGACACTGCCGTCGCCATGACCCCACCAGACGTCCTTCATGTGGGCGTGGAAGATGCGGTCGGGGAAGGCGCGGATGAACTTGACGTAGTCGACCCCCTGATACCCGAGGTGCGAGGGATCGTAGTTGAAGCCGAAGCGCTTGTGGCCGTTGACCGCGGCGACCGCGCGCTGGGCGGAGGCGATGTCAAAGGCGATTTCGGTGGGGTGGACCTCGAGGCCGAAGTTGACGTTGAGCTTGTCGTAGGCGTCGAGGATCGGAGTCCAGCGCTTCGCGAAGTCAGCGAAGCCCTTGTCCCAGAATTCCTGCGAGGTCGGCGGGAAGGCGTAGAGTGTGTGCCAGATGGAGGAACCCGTGAAGCCATTGACCACCGCGGCGGTGGTGTCGCCGTCCTTGCGGCCCGGCTTGGCGTTGAAGAATGCGCGCGCGGCCTTGCCGGTGGCGATCATCTGTTTGGCGGCGCGCTTGCGCACCCCTTCCGGATCGCCGTCGCCCCAGATGGCGGGGGAGAGGATGGCCTTGTGGCGCTCATCGATCAGATCGCAGACCGCCTGGCCCACGAGGTGATTGGACACGGCGAACGCGGTCAGGCCGTGGTCCTGGAGCAGCTGCCACTTGTCCGAAAGGTACTTTTTGGAGGACAGGGCGGCATCAACATCGAAGTGGTCGCCCCAGCAGGCGAGCTCCACACCGTCGTAGCCCATGCTCTTGACGAGCGGGGCGAGTTTCTCAAGCGACAGATCGGCCCATTGGCCGGTGAACAGGGTGACGGGTCTTGGCATGGCGAAAAAAGGGGTGGGGCGGGGCGAACCCGTCCATCGTGGCCTGCGGGCAATTTTGGCGGCAAGCGGAAAGGGAGTTCACCTATTGCATGAAACGATGCAACCTTCGCGTGAGATGAGTTTTCTTCGCGCGTTTTCCTCCCTGGGTTGTCCTCAGGCGACCCTGGATGAGGCCATGACTCTGGCCTCCCGGTTTGGTCTCGATGCGGTCGAGCTGCGGTCGCTGGGAGGGACGGTCGAGTTGCCGGCTTACCTGGCTTCGCAGTTTGGCTCGCCGGAGGATCTCGCCGACCGCCTCGCCGCCGGCCGTTCCGGGGTGCCGGGCGTACGGATTGCGGCGTTGGGGACCTCATTTCGCCTCGTGGGGGCGGGGCCGCTGGACCGGGATGCCTTGATTGATTTCGCGACGTGGGCGGAAGGCTTGGGCGTGCCCTGGCTCCGGGTGTTCGACGGCGGCAAACTGGCCGACGCGGCGGAGCTGGCAGCGGCGGCCGAGGCGGTGCGCTGGTGGCGCGAGGAGCGGGCGCGCCGCGGGTGGAAGACGGACATCATGGTGGAGACCCACGACAGCCTGTTTACGGCGGATGCCATGGGTCGGGCGCTGGAGGTGATGCCTGGGCTGGCGATGCTGTGGGACTCCCATCACACGTGGAAAAAGGGAGGGGAAGATCCCCTGATCACCTGGTCGCGCATGCGGGGTCAGGTGGTGCATGTGCACGTCAAGGACAGCATTTCCGTGCCGAGCAGCCGTCACCCGTACACCTACGTTCTGCCGGGCACCGGAGAATTCCCGGCGGCGCCCCTGCTGGCGGTGTTGCGCGAGCAGTTTCAGGGCGTGGTCAGCCTCGAATGGGAAAAACTCTGGCACCCGACGCTCCCGAGCCTCGACGAAGCGCTGGCCGCCGCGGCGGAGCGGGCGTGGTGGTAGCCGGCCAGCCCTTGGGGGGCTGGAAGGTCGAAGGGCGAAGAGGGAAGAGTGAAATCGGAATTCGGCGGGACACTTTGGCCGCAATGGCGTCCGACGGGTCGGTGTCAAAATTCAGCGTTCCAGGTTCGACGTTCAGCGTTCGGCGTTCCCTCCCTCCTCCCGCCTCGCTCGGGGCTTGCGCCGTGACGGGGGAGCGGGCTCCGTGGGGGGGTGGTTGACTTGCCTGCTGACCTTGCTTTGCCGTCGCCTGTGGGGGTGCGATTGAGTGTGCTCCCGTGGACGGAACCGCTGCCGTCGAGCGCGGCGCGGTGGCTGGCGGCGGGGTGGGAGGGACATTCGGTGCTCGACCTGGCGCATTGGCTGGTGGTGGTGCCGACGCGGCAGTCGGGTCGTCGCCTGCGGGAAGCCCTGGCGGCCTTGGCCGCGGAGCGTGGGCAGGCGGTGTTTCCTCCGCGGGTGGTCCTGCCGGAAGGATTGGCGGGACTCGGGGCGCCCAGCACGGGAGTGGCGACCCGGGCAGAGCAGCAACTGGCCTGGATCGATGTCCTGCAATCGCTCGATCTCTCCGCGTTTCGCGAGGTCTTTCCCGTGGATCCCCCGGCGCGCACCTTCTCGTGGGCACGCGGACTGGCGTCGCAACTGATGCGGCTGCAAACTACGCTGGCGGAATCGGGGCTGCGTCTCGCGGGTGTCCGCGAACGGGCGACGGCGAATGGCGGAGGGTTTCCCGAAACGGCCCGCTGGCTGCAGCTGGCGGAGCTGGAACGCCGCGTCGACCACCTGCTCGCCTCGCAGGGACGCCAGTCCATGGAAGTGGCTTTGTTGCAGTCGGCGGCGGCACCCCGGTTGCCGGCCGGAATCACTCACCTGGTGCTGTTGGGCACTCCCGATCCGTCGACGGTCTGCCTGCAGGCCATGGCCGCCGTGGTCCCGACCCTGGACGTTCAAGTCGTGGTGTATGGTCCGGCGGACCCTGACGAGGTGGAACGCAGTTTCGACGCCTGGGGCCGGCCCCGGAGTGGCGCCTGGGCGCAGCGGGAGCTCGATTGGGGTACGTTCGAGGAGCACGTCCACCTGCATGCCGACCCGGCTTCGCAGGCGCGCCAGGTGGTGGCGGTGGCCAGCGCTTACGGGGCACCGGAAGGACGGTTGGGGGTGGGCGTGGCGGACACCGATGTTCTGGCCGCACTGGAACCGGCGCTGGCGCGGAGTGGACTGCGCGCCTTCAATCCGGCCGGTCGCCCGCGACGGGCCGAGGGGCTGCACGCTTTGCTTTCCGCCCTGGCCGAGCTGGCGCGGGCACCCGCGTGGTCGGCCTGCACGACGCTGTTCCGCTGCCCCGATGTGCTGGACTGGCTGGCCGGCGCCCAAGGTCCTGATTTTGCACCCGACCGGCTTCTGGCCGAAGCTGACGCCCTCAGCGAGGCTCACCTCCCTCCCGATCTGACCGCGGCGATCGGACAGGCGGCGCGTCAGGCCGGACGGTTTGGACACCTGCTGCCCGCGCTGACGGCGCTGGTGGAGTTGCGTCGCCGCTTTGTGACCGGTCGATTTCCCGCCAATGCAGCGGCCGTGCTGCAGGAGCTCTTCGCGCGACGTCACTTGGAAACCGGATCGGCGCTCGTTGAAGCCGCAGAGGTCTGGACCGAGACGCTTCGCGAGGCCGGCCAGGCTCTGACGGCCTTCTCGCGCGACCAGCGGCCTCTGGCCGATGCCTGGGAGTTTGCGCTCTCCCTTTATGGAGAACGACCGCGGTTTGACAACAAGCCGCCTGGAGCGGTGGAGCTGAACGGCTGGATCGAACTCCTCTGGGAGGATGCTCCCCATGTGGTGGTCGCGGGCCTGAACGACGGGCGTG
This sequence comes from Opitutaceae bacterium, assembly GCA_016794725.1. Taxonomy (GTDB): domain Bacteria; phylum Verrucomicrobiota; class Verrucomicrobiia; order Opitutales; family Opitutaceae; genus UBA6669. The sequence goes on from JAEUGZ010000620.1 coordinate 28,213, forward strand.
TGCCCGAGGCGGTGGTCGGTGATGCATTCCTGCCCGAGAGCCTGCGCGGGCGGATCGGGCTGCGGACGAATGCGGACCGCTTTGCCCGCGATGCCTACCTCCTGCAGGCACTGGCGGCGTCGCGAACGACCGGAGGACGCCTCGATGTCCTCGTCGGGAAGGTCTCGGCGCAGGGCGACCCGCTCCGTCCCTCCCGTCTCCTCCTCCGCTGTCCCGATGCCGATTTACCGCGGCGAGTCGCCTGGCTGTTCCGCGACGTTGACGCCCCGCAGGCCAGCCTGCCCTGGACCCGGGCCTGGCGCCTGGCGCCGCGGCTGCTGGCGCCTCCGGAGCGAACGTCGGTGACTTCGTTGCGCACGTGGCTGGCGTGTCCCTTTCGTTATTACCTGCGTCACGTCCTGCGCATGCAGCGCGCCGAACCGGGCAAATCCGAGCTCGATGCGCGCGACTTCGGCACGCTGCTGCACGCTGCGCTCCAGCACCTGGCCGACGCGGATGCCCGTGATTGCACGGATGGGGCGGCGCTGCAGGACCTGCTTCTGGCCCGATTGGATGCGGCCGCGCGCCTCCGCTACGGCGAAGTGCTGACCCTGCCCCTGATGATCCAGTTCGAGTCGGCGCGCCAGCGGCTGCGCAAGCTGGCGGAGCTGCAGGCGAGGATCCGGGCCGAGGGATGGCGGATCGACCGGGTGGAATGGCCGTTTGAACTGATCCTGTCCGGGGTGGTCGTGCGGGGCACGATCGACCGCGTCGACCGCCATGTCGACGATCCCTCGCGGGTCCGGCTGCTGGATTACAAAACATCGGATACACCCTCGACCGCACCGGAGGCCCACCTCCGTGCCGTGCGGGCGGATGACGCGGACCGTCCCGCCTGGCAGCGCG
>JAEUGZ010000339.1 GCA_016794725.1 Opitutaceae bacterium
ATGCGCAGGTCTTCCAGCCACTCGCCGATCGCGCGGTAGTCGTACTCCACAATCGCCACCGGCGAGTGTTCGAAGAGCACCCGGTAGCGCTCCTCGCTGGTCCGCAAATCCTGTTCGGCCTGCCGGCGCTCCGTGATGTCCGAAACAAAGCCCTGCAGGTAGAGGAGCTCGCCCTGGCTGCCACGGATGGCCCGGACGTTTTCGGAAATCCACCGGCTTGTTCCATCCGCACAGAGCACCTCTGACTCAAAATCGGTGACCGTGTCCTTGGCCCCCAGCGCGTCGAAGAATTCACGCCTCCGCCCCGGTTTGACGTAGAGCGAGTGAACACCGTTGTTCACGCGCTCAATCAACTCCGCCGGGCTTGCGTAGGCCAGCATGCGGGCAAAGGCGGGGTTGACGGCGCGGAAGGATCCATCGGCCACCGACTCGTAGACACCCTCGACCGCGCTCTCGAACAGGGCGCGATACCGGGCCTCGCTCACGCGCAGCCGCTCCTCCGCAAAGTGCCGCTCGGTCACGTCCTGCGCCAGCACCAGCACCGCGGTCCGGCCCTCCAGTTCGTGGCGGTGGGCCGTCACCACGACATACAGCAGGGTGCCGTCCTTGCGCAGGTGCCGCCAGACGCCGGTGAGATCGCCGCCATGGCTGGGCCAGTTGCGCAAAGCCGCATTGAAGCGCGCGTGTTCTTCCGGAGGCCGGATCTCCAGCACGGTCATGCCGAGCAGTTCCTCCCGGGTGTAGCCGTAGATGCGTTCGGTCGCGGTATTGACCTCGAGGAAACGCAGGGTCTCGAAGTCGTATAGCCACATGGGCGAGGGGTTGCTTTCGAACAGCCTCCGGTACCGCTCCTCGCTGACGCGAAGCGCGTGTTCGGCCCCCTTCTGCTCCGAGATGTCGGTGTGGGATCCGACCAGCCGCTGGCGTCGCCCCCCGGCGTCCGAGGTGAACTGTCCCCGCGACAACACCCACTTGTAAGAACCGTCCTTGCAGCGCAGGCGGAACTCCACGCGGTAGGACTCGACTTCGCCTTGGGAATGGGCCCGGCCGGCGGCACGCACGCGGTCGCGATCCTCCGGATGGAGGTGATCCATCCATGCTTCGTAATCGTCGGGAAACTCGTGGGGGGCGTAGCCGATCATCTCCTTCCACCGATCGGAGAAGAACGCCTTGCGGGTCTGCAGGTCATACTCCCAGATCCCGTCCTGGGTCGCGCGCACCACCCGGCTCCACCGGTCCTCGCTGGCGCGCAGCGCCTCCTCCGCCTGCTTGCGCTCGCTGATGTCGGAATGGGCGCCGATGATCCGCAGGGCGGTGCCGTCCGGCGCGAACAGCGCCTGGCCGCGCGAGAGGACCCATTTGTATCCACCCTGCTTGCACCGCAGCCGGACCTCGCACCGGTAGTGCGACTCGCGCCCCTCGAGGTGCGCGGCGAGCGCGGCCTCCACCGCGGCCCGGTCGTCGGGATGAACCCGGCCCCAGAACTCCTCCCGGTCCGCCGCAATCTCGTCCGGGGAATGGCCGATGATTTCCTTCCAGCGGTCGGAGAAGTAGGCGACTCCGGTGATAAAATCGTACTCCCACAATCCGAGTCTGAGCCCTCGCACCGCCAGCTCCCAGCGGTCCTCGCTGTGTCGCAGCCGGGCCTCGGTCTGCCGCAGCTCCGTCAGGTCGGAAAACGCCACCACGACGCGGCTCCAGTCCGGCCTGCCGTCGGCGGACTCAATCACGGTCCACTGCATCAGGCACTGCAGGATCCGGCCCGAGCTGTCCGGAAAATCGAGTTCGCAGGACGTGGAATTCCGGCCATCCCAAATCGCCTGCAATTCGAGTCGCAGCGCCGGATTGACCGCCGGATGGTAGTACTGGGTGATCCGCTCGTTGAGGGCCGAAATGTCCGCCGCCCCCATGCGGCGCAGCATCAGGTCGTTGGCCCCGGTCACGCGGATCGCCACAAACACTTCCTGAAAGAAGCCGGGGTGAGTATCCAAATAGGCCTGAAGATCCGTTACCCCCTCCGCTCGCAAGGTCTCCAGTTGCCGGTGCACCGCGGTGAAGTCCTCCTCGACAATCATGACCGGCAGGTTCGCAAAGGTTTCCCGGAACCGGAGCTCGGACCGGGCAAGCGCGCGCGTGCGCTGCTCCACCAGCCGCTGCAGGCGCAGGTTCCAGATCAGAATGACGACGCCGACGCCCGCCACCAAGCCCACCCCGGCGGCCACCCAGCGCAGCCAGGTCAGGTTGAGACGCGACTCCTGGGACTCGAAGAGGACCCCTTTCAACCGTTCCGTGTTTTCGGCCATGCCCAACTTGACGAACAGCTTCGCCATCTCCGCCCATCGCCCTCGGTTGACATGCCCCAACTCCACCAGGTCAGCCGCCACCAGCTCACGCACCGCACTCGCCTCCTGCTCCAGCCAGGCGCGGGGGCGCCGGACCGGGACCGGGGTCGACTCCGACAACAGGTACTGGATGGCCATCTGGGGCCGCACCATCGCCTCGGCCCATCCGCGCAGGACGGCGAGCCGCATCGCCTCGACCCGTTCCGGGTGCTCGCGCACTTCAGCCTCGGTCGTGTAAAGACAGTCGCCATAGAAATCCACGCCGTAGCGCGCCGGCCGGAGTACCCGATAAGTTCCATCCTCCAGGTACAGCTGGGGTCGGTTGGCATAGAACACCGCCATCGCATCTGCTTCCCCGGTAAGGAGTTCGTTCACGCCCCAGCGTTCGGGCACCAGGAGCATCTGGTCGCGTCGAATCCCCTCCTGCATCAACATGCCCCAGATCTCCGCGTAGCGGGGTTCATCCTTCACCGCGAGCCGGCGACCGACCAGGTCACTCGGGGACTGGATGGGCGACTCCGCCGGAACGACCAGGCCAAACGCCGAGTGCTGAAATACTGTGGTGACCAGGACCACCGGCTGACCCTTGAGTCGATGCAGGAGAACTTCCGCCCCCAGCACACCGTACTGGGCCCGTCCCCCAAGGACCTCCGCCACGGGATCCGTCGCCTCTTTCGCCGGAGCCAGGGTTACTTCCAGGCCCGCTTCGGCGAAGTACCCCTCGATTTGCGCCGAGTAGTACCCGGCAAACTGGAATCCGTGGGAAAAAGGAAGCTGCACCACCACCCGATTCTCGCCGCCGCTCGGAGGATGAGCATTGGCCGCGCACAACGGTCTGGCCGCAACCAGCACGGCCAGGATCATACCTCGGAGGAGGGGTCCAAGGAACCGCGGTAAGATCATCGCAAAATCACGTCCCACGGAAGGTATGCAGCATGGGGTTGTCGAGGTTCCTCTCCTAGGGAAATCCCCCAGCACGCCTCGCCTCTGCCGCCAACGGGTTTACCGGCGATCGTAAACCACGAAATCCCGGGAGCCAGCGCGGTCCTTGCCTAGGGGGTAATACGGAGAGATTCGCACTGGCGCCCGACGGGGGGCTGGGGAATCGTTGCTTCATGCCGAGTCCCACCTCCTCCCTGGATCACCTGATCGATGTCCTCGGCACCGAGGACGTGCGAGACCTCGTGCGGATCTACCTCGATCAGACGGCAAAGGATCTGGGAGGCCTGCTTCAACTGCCGGTGAAGAAACAGATCATTCTGGTCCACGGCCTGAAAGGCAGTTCGTCCCAGGTCGGGGCCATGATGTTTGCCGCGCAATGCGGCGCCCTCGAGGCACAGCTCAAACACACCCATGAACCGCTGTCCGAGGCCGAGGTGAAGGCGTTGTCCAGCGGATTCGAAGAGTGCGCCGTTCCCTTCCGGATCTGGCTCGGGCAGCCCGCCAGCGTGGGCTGATCGGACGCCCGCTCAGACCTTGATCAGGCCCTGCTGAACGCACCAGCGCACGAGGCTCGCCACTTCGCGCACCTCCACTTTGTCCATGATGTTGGCCCGGTGCTTTTCCACCGTGCGCACGGACAGGTCGAGTTTGGAGGCGATCTCCTTCGACGACATGCCGGAGGCCACGCCCACCGCCACTTCCAATTCACGCGGGGTCAGAGGATTCTTCAGCGGCGTCACCGCCGGCGCCGGCAACGGCGACAGCGGCGGCTTGCCCGGAGTGCTCGACGCAAAAAACAGCCCGCCCGACATGACCTTTTCCACCGCCTCGATCACCACCTTGAGCGGCTCGGTCTTGGCCACAAACCCATGCACACCCAGACCCACCAGCTGGCTGGGGAGCGTCTCGTTGGCGTGGCTCGTCAGCACGACAATTCTCGTCTCCGGCAACTGCAGTCGGACTTCACGGGCGATGTCGAAACCGTGCATGCTCGGCAGAAACAGATCCACCACGAGCAGGTCTGGCTTCTCGCGCAGACACGCATAAAGGCCTTCTTGCCCATCGAGATAGTCACCAATGATCTCCACCTTCGGCAGGCGGCCGAGGGCCATGATCATCAGCTGCCGGAAGACAGTTTCGTCATCGATGAGGACGACCCGTTGCTTTTTCATGAGGTAGACTAAGTAAAACTACTCCCTTCACGGGAGTAAAGCCCCCGCTGGGACGCCGGCCCGCTGCGAGCCTGCTGCCAGAAGAAACGGCGCAGGTGGGGAGAATCTTCAGGCAAAAGAAATGACGCCCCGCCGGGGACGTCCTCCCTGGGTCAACCCGACCTTTTCTTCTCGGGCCCTCCCCCCACAGCATCACTTAACCAACACATATGTAATAGGATACGATATTTCTTCTCGCTCACTTTCACCCGTGCTCCCTTTCTGTTCTGGAGGAAGCCGGGGTCCGCTTCCCGCAGTGGACAACCCTGATTTTGTCCCCCGGTAAATACAGGGTAAATACCTCTTTGGCCCACGGGCCGGACACTCGGAGCAAGCCCAATGACCCCTTCGCCCCGGGTGGGAGGACTGACCCGGGGTTCCGGACGATCTGCCCAACCGCCCGATTCGCAACGTCCGTGTACAGGGTTCGTCAGGTCGGAAAATTGTTATGGTCACAGATGCAGGGGCTCCCCAACTGTAATGGTGGCAATTGCCGGCCGGTGCGGCTGACGCACCGGGGAGTTTTTCGCTAGGCTCTGACTTCGCCCACGCTTTGGGAACCGCCATGATCCAGTCCACCCACGACAAACCGGTGCCGCTCTACGCGGCCCTCGCCGACTCCCTGCAACAGCTCATCGAACAGGGCACGCTCCGCGCCGGCCATCGGGTGCCCTCGGTGCGGCGGATGTCGCTGCAGCGCGACGTCAGCATCGCCACGGTCATCCAGGCCTACACGCAGCTGGAGGACCGGGGCTTTCTCGAAGCCCGGCCGCAATCCGGCTACTATGTGCGGCCGCGGCTTCCTCTGGAGACCCCTGAGCCCCGGATGGCCCGCCCGATGGCCAAGCCCAGCTACGTGGGGGTGAACGATCTCACTGTCGAGGTGATGACGCTTTCCTCCGACCCGAGCTACCTGCCCTTCGGCGCCGCCTGCCCGCATCCGTCGCTGTTTCCCACCAAGAAACTCGCGCGCCTGCTCGGTGCGGTCGGACGTGACGACCCGACGCTGCTCGGACGCTACGCGATGAACTGGGCCTACGAGCCGCTCGCCCGGGAAATCGCGCGCCGCTACCTGCAGGCCGGCGCGCCGCTGTCGCACGAGGAACTGGTCATCACCGTGGGTTGCGCCGAGGCCATCACCCTTTCCCTGCGTGCCGTGGCGAAGCCGGGCGACACCATCGCGCTGGAGTCGCCGGCCTACTTTGGTTTCCTTGAAACCATCCAGAGCCTGAACCTCAAGGCGTTGGAAATCCCCACCGAACCGCGCACCGGCCTCTGCCTCGACGCCCTGCGGGACGCCCTGCACCACAATGAAGTCAAGGCGGTCATGGTCATGCCCGCCTTCCAGAATCCGCTCGGGTGCAGCATGCCGGACGAGAAGAAAGAGAGCCTGTATCGGCTGCTCGCCGACTACGACGTGCCCGCGATCGAGGACGACATCTATGGCGACCTCCACTTCAGCGAGCGGAGGCCCAAGCCGCTCAAGGCGTGGGACACCGACGGGCGGGTGCTGCTCTGCAGTTCCTTCGGCAAATCCCTCGCGCCGTCGTTGCGGGTCGGTTGGTGTGCACCGGGACGCTACCTGGAACGGGTCCGGCGTCTCAAGTTCACCAACACCCTCGGCACCCCCGTGGTGCTGCAAAAGACGGTGTCCGACTTCCTGCGCAACGGCGGCTATGATCACCACCTGCGGTCCATCCGCCGCGCCTACCAGAATCAGGTTCACCTCTTCACCACCGCCATCCTGCGTCACTTTCCCGCCGGTACGCGACTGAGCCGGCCCCAGGGTGGCTTCATCCTCTGGGTCGAACTGCCGGCCGGTGTCGACACGCTCCAGCTTCACCAGAATGCCCGCGCCCGGAAGATCAACACCGCGCCCGGTGCGCTTTTCTCCGTGAAGGAGCGCTACCGCAACTGCCTTCGCATGAACTGCGGCATTCCCTGGTCGCCGGAAGTCGAACACGGGGTGCGCACCCTCGGCGAGCTGGCCCGCGCCCAATTGCCCGCTTGAGTCACCCATGAGACGCACCGTCGCCCTGCTGCTCTTCGACGAAGTCGAGGTCCTCGACTTCGCCGGCCCCTTCGAGGTCTTTTCGGTCACGGATGAACTCGCCGGCGCCTCCGCATTCCGCGTGCTCACGGTGGGCGTGCAGCCCGGCCAGATTCGGGCCCGCAATGGACTGCGGATCGTGCCGGACCTGACCCTTGATTCGTGTCCGCCAGCCGAGGTGCTGATCGTGCCAGGCGGATTCGGCACCCGCGCCCTGCTGCGTCAGCCGGACGTCGTGGACTGGGTGCGTCGCCGCGCGGAAGCAGCAGATCAGGTGATGAGCGTCTGCACGGGTGCGCTGGTGCTGGCGCAGGCTGGCCTGCTGGACGGCCTGCGCGTGACGACGCATCACGAACTGCTGGCGCAGCTTGCCGTGCTGGCGCCGCGCGCCACCGTGGATGCGTCACAGCGTTTCCACGACAATGGACACGTGCTCACCGCGGCCGGCATCAGCGCCGGAATCGACTGCTCCCTGCACCTGGTCGCGCGCCTGCTCGGACCCGAGATCGCCCGCCGCACGGCGGACTACATGGAGTACCGAACGATATGAGCTCCTCCACGTCCCCGCGCGTCACTCCCTCCGCGGGGCCGCTTCCGCCGCCGGCTTCACTCCCCGAGGCGAGCCGCGGTGCGCTCTGGCTGGCGTTTGCCGCCATCTACCTCATCTGGGGAAGCACCTACCTGGGCATCCGCGTCGCGATTGAGACCATCCCGCCCTTCGCCATGACCGCCCTGCGGTTTCTCACCGCGGGTCCGATCCTGCTCGCCATCGTCAAGGCCCAGGGCACGCCCTGGCCGACGTGGGCGCAGGTGCGGCACAACACCGCCGTGGGCATCTTCCTGCTGGTCGGCGGCAACGGACTGGTCGCGTGGGCGGAACAACATGTCAACTCGGGCATAACCGCGCTGATCATCGGCATCAGTCCGTTGTTCATGGTCCTGATCGAATGGGCCTGGCCGGGCGGTCGCGGCCCCACCGGACTGACCGTCGCCGGCCTGGTGCTGGGCTTCGTCGGCGTAGCCTGGCTGGTCGCGCCGTGGGAAACGTCCGCAGCCGGAGGACTGCATCTGGGCGGTGTGGTCGCCATCCTGGGCTCCTGCTTCTGCTGGTGTTTCGGGTCCATCTACAGTCGTCACCTGCGAAGTCCCGCGTCTCCCCTGATGTCCTCCAGCGTGCAGATGATCGGCGGGGGACTGGGCCTCGCGCTGGTCGCCCTGTGGCACGGTGACTGGTCGCGTTTCGACCTTCATGCCGTCTCCGCCCGCTCGGCCGGGGCCTTCGCCTACCTCGTGGTGATCGGGTCCCTGGTCGCTTTCTCCACGTTCGTCTGGCTGCTCAAGCACAGCACGCCCGCGCGGGTCTCCACCTACGCGTTCGTCAATCCAGTTGTTGCCGTGATCCTCGGCTGGTACCTGGCAGAAGAACCGGTGAATGGACGCACCCTTGTCTCGGCCACCCTCATCGTGGCGGCCGTCGTGATCATTACGGTGCAGAAGTCCGTTGCGGCGACGCCAGCGCCAACCGCAAGAAAAGCCAGCCCCTCAGGGGGTCAGCACACGCTGTATATCTGCAAAGGGAAGTCAACCTATCCCGCAGTCGCGCATAGGCGTCAACTTGAGCGCAATCCGGATGGGAGTCTGTTGGAGATGGGGTCGCCGACCCCGCGGGGATTGGCATCGCGTGAAGAAATCGAACAACGGAGGCGGGACCTGACGGTCCCGTCGCGGCCTCACCGAGGCCACCTCCAACTGAGACGCAGGAGGTTCCCACACTCGGTCCTTAAGTTGACGCGTCCGCGGGAGCGCCCTCCATCGGAAGAGAACCGTGGCTGCCACTGCCGAGCCGGCACCTTTACGGCTCAGGTGTGCACCGACGCAAGCCAGCGCCTCAGCACGGCAGCGTCCCGGAGCAGGTCTTCCCGGGTCTCCTCCGGCAGGAACTCAAGGGAGACAAAACGGTCGCCGGGGAGATTCGCCAGGTGGCGGAGGTAGACGAGCCAGTCCGACTCTCCCTCCCGCAATGGACGGCGGTCGGCATGGGTCGGCCACCAATGAAAGGCATGCACGTGGGCGAGCCGTGTCCCGAGCGCGCGCAGGTCCGCCAACCCCTGCTCCGCGGTCGCACCGAGGCGGGGCTGCCAGAACGACTGGAGCGCCGTCCCTCCCACCTCTGCGAGCAGCCGGAGGGTCGACTCCGCCGTGTCCGTGAGGGTGCCGCCGTGCCACTCGGTCGCCACAGCGATCCCGGCCCCGGCGGCCAGGTCTGCAACGCGTCGCAAATCCTCAACCACTGTTTGCCGCACCGAGGGCGTGGCCTCGGCGGAACCGATCACTCCGGCCCACACGCGCACCACCGGCGCCCCCAGGGCGATCGCACTTTCCAGCACGCGGCCAAAAGTCAGTCCGCCTGCCTCGCTAAAACCCGCCCGGTAGTAGCTGCCGTAGGCGGACACCCGCAAGCCGGCGTCACGCGTGCGCGCCGCCACCTCACGGGCGATGGCCACTTGTCCGTGCGGCACATGCACGTCCCCACCCCACTCGATTCCGGCCAGTCCGGCCTCGCGCGACCCTGCGACAATTTCCTCCGCACCGAGACGACGGAAGGTGACGGAGAGCAGCCCGGGAAACAGCATGGCTGCATCGAATCCGTCGCGTTGGCGCGGCACAACCCCAGAACAGGGTCGTGATGCAAGTCGGCGGCCTGCCCCCGAACCCCCTGCAAGCCGGGCACTTCACCACGGCCCCGCCAAAGAATCGGCCTTTGGCGAAACCTGCCCGGCACGCGCCTGTCTATGATGGCATCATGAAATCACCTCTCCAAGTCCCCGTCCTGCTCGCGGTCACCGCCGCCCTCCTGCTGGCGGGTTGCAGCACCTTCGAAAGCCGTTCGAAGGAAAAGGCCGCTGTCTTCAACTCTTTGGATACATCCACCCAGCAACGTTTGAAGAAGGGCGAGCTTTCGATCGGCGATACCGCCGACCTGGTCTACATCGCTCTGGGCAATCCCGACGAACGCACGGCGCGAACCACGCCCGACGGCGAAACCATGACCTGGGTCTACAACGTCTACTGGCAGGAGTATGCCGGCAGCGTGCCCTCCGGCTACCGACGCTTCGTCGTCTACGACAAGGCCTCGAAGCGTTACATCGTCTACTATGAACCCGTGCGCACGGACATCTACCAGCAGCGCGTCGACGAACGCATCCGCGTCGAAATGAAGAACGGCCGCGTCTCCGCCGTCGAAGAGACCAAGACCTGACCGGCACGACCCGCCGCACCGCAGCCCGGCCGTCCGCTCAGCCGTGGGACGACGCGCCGGGCTGGCCGTAGTAGGCGCCGGCACCGTGCTTGCGTTTGAAGTGCTTGTCGAGCAGCTCCGGCTCGATCCGGGAGAGGTCCGGCTCAAGCTGGAGCGACATCAGCGCCAGCTGGGCGACACATTCGACCGCAACCGCCACCTCGACGGCGCGGGCCACGGTGTCGCCCCAGGTGAAGGGGGCGTGCCGGTTGACCAGCACGCCGGGACTATCCAGCGGGTCGATACCGTGGGACTGGAAACACTCGAGGATGACATTGCCCGTCTCCCACTCGTAGGCGCCACCGATCTCGGCAGGCGTCATCTTCCGGGTCACGGGAACGTCGCCGAAAAAGTAATCCGCGTGGGTCGTGCCAAAGATCGGAATCGGCCGGCCGGCCTGGGCAAAGGATGTGGCGTGGGAGGAGTGCGTGTGCACGATTCCGCCCACCGAATTGAAACCCAGGTAGAGCCGGCGGTGGGTCGGGGTGTCGGACGACGGTCGCATCGTTCCTTCCACCACCCGGCCCTCCAGATCAACCAGGACCATGTCTTCCGGGCGCAGCGCCGCGTAGGCCACTCCGCTCGGCTTGATGGCGAAGACACCCCGGGCGCGGTCAAGGGCGCTGGCATTGCCAAAGGTGAGATTGATCAAGCCCTGCTGCGGCAGGGCCAGGTTGGCCTCGTAGGCCTCGCGCTTGAGTTCGGTGAACACAGGAAAGGAAGACAGGCACAGGCCCCCACCGGTCAGGTCCGAAAACCCTGGGCCAGGTGATAGTAGACCTCGTTGTTGCGCAGGTTCTGTTTCAGGTCGGAAAGTCGCGTGGCTGCGTCGATCGTGACCAGTTCAATGCCGGCGATCGTGGTGAAGTCCTCGATCATCTCGGTGGTCACACTCGTGCTGTAGCCGGTGTGGTGCGCCCCGCCGGAGAGGATCCATGCGCCGCAGGCGGTCTTGAAATCGGGGCGACACTCCCACACCGCGCGGGCCACGGGTAGTTTCGGAAGTTTCGGCGAAACGACGGTGTCGACCTCGTTCACGATCATGCGGAACCGGTTGCCCAGATCCACGAGCGACGCATTGATGGCGGGTCCGGTGGCGGCATCGAAGACCAGCCGTACCGGGTCCTCCTTGCCGCCGATGCCGAGCGGATGGACCTCGAGCGAGGGTTTTCCGGCGGCGATGGATGGACAGATCTCCAGCATGTGGGCGCCCAGCACCTGGTGTCCCTTCGGCGACAGGTGGTAGGTGTAGTCCTCCATGAACGACGTCCCACCCGGCAGGCCCGCCGCCATGACCTTCATGGCGCGCACCAGCCAGGCGGTCTTCCAGTCGCCCTCGCCCGCAAACCCAAAACCCTCGGCCATGAACCGCTGCGGCGCGAGACCCGGCAGCTGTTTCAGTCCGTGCAAATCCTCGAAGGTGGTCGTGAATCCCTTGTATCCACCCTCCTCGAGAAAGGCGCGCAGTCCGAGTTCGATCCGGGCACCGTCGCGCACGGATTCGTGTCGCGCCCCGCCCTTCTTCAGGGCCGGCGCGAGCTTGTAGGCCCGTTCGTAGTCGGCGCAGAGGGAGGAGACGTCCGCGTCGGACACCGCGTTGACCCGGGCGACGACGTCGCCCACGCCATGCGTGTTGACGGCGTACCCGAACCTCATCTCGGCCGAGACCTTGTCACCGTCGGTGACCGCCACCTGCCGCATGTTGTCACCAATCCGCACCAACCGGGCTCCCTGCGTGTCGTGCCAGGCCCGCGCGGCGCGCATCCAGGCGCCGATGCGGGCGTGCACCTCCGGATCGGTCCAGTGACCAACCACCACCTTGCGGCCCAGCCGCAGGCGGGTGTGAATGAACCCGGCCTCGCGGTCGCCGTGGGCCGCCTGGTTCAGGTTCATGAAATCCATGTCGATCGTCGACCACGGCAGATCCCGGTTGAACTGGGTGTGCAGGTGGAGGAACGGCTTCTTCAGTGTCGTCAGCCCGCGGATCCACATCTTCGAGGGAGAGAACGTGTGCATCCAGAGGATCAGTCCCGCGCAGGAGGGATCGGAGTTGGCGTCGATGCAGAGCTGGGCGATCTCGTCGGGCGTGGTCAGCAGCGCCTTGAAGGTCACCTCGAGCGGCAGGGCCTTCGAGGCGGCCAGCCCGGCGGCCACCTCGCGGGCGTTCGCGGCCACCTGCTTGAGCGGGCCGGGACCGTAGAGGTGCTGTGAACCGCAGACGAACCAGATCGTGGGAGAGGAGAGAAGGTGCATGGCAGGGAGTCGGCTGGGCCCGTGAAGGGGTTGGGAAGGGGAATGGGTCAGCGCTGGGCGTCCTTGATCACGAGCAGCTCCTTCATCACTCCGGACAGGTCGGCGGAGCGCTGCACGCCGCCAAAGCTGTCATAGAGTTTACGATACAGAGCGTAGAGCTGATCGTACACCTTGCGCTGGGCGGCCCGGGGCTTGTAGGCCACCTTCTTCAGCGACGTCATCCGGCGCTGGGCGGAGGGAAAGTCGGGATGGACCCCGGCGAGCACGGCCGCCGAGATGGCGGCACCGAGGGCGCAGGCCTGGCTGGAGCCGGCGACAAGCATGGTGCAGCCGGTCACGTCCGCGTAGATCTGCATGAGCAGCGGGTTTTTCTCCGCAATGCCGCCGGCGCAGACCACGCGGTTGATCGGAACCCCGTACTCACGGATGCGCTCGATGATGGCGCGGGCGCCGAAGGCGGTGCCCTCGATCAAGGCGCGGTAGATCTCGGCCGGGGTGGTGTAGAGGGTCTGGCCGACCAGCAGACCGGTCAGGAGCTGGTCCACGAGAATGGTGCGGTTCCCGTTGTTCCAGTCGAGCGCCAGCAGGCCACTCTGGCCGGGTTTGAGCGCGGACGCCTCGGCGGTGAGCTTCGCATGCAGGGAAGGATCCCCGAGCACGCCTTCGACGAACCACTTGAAGATGTCACCCACCGCCGACTGGCCCGCCTCGATGCCGTAGAATCCGGGAAGGATGGCGCCCTTGACGATGCCGCAGATGCCGGGGATGTCGGGCACCGACTTTTCTGCCGACACCACGCCGCAGTCGCAGGTCGAGGTGCCAATGACCTTGACCAGGGTGCCCTCGGCGACGCCGCTGCCGATCGCGCCGTAGTGCACGTCCATCTCCCCGATCGCGATGGGGATGCCGGCGGGCAGCCCGAGCTTCTTCGCCCAGGCCGGGCAGAGCGCGCCGGCCGACTCGGTGGCGTCATGAGCCTTCTCATACAGCCGGTCGCGCAGTCCGGCCAGCTGCGGGTCGATGCGCGCGAGGAACTCCTTGTCCGGCAGGCCGCCCCAGTCCTCGGCGTAGAGCGCCTTGTGCCCGGCGCAGCACACCCCGCGCTTGATCGCGAGCGGATCGGTCACCCCCGCCAGCACGGACGGTATCCAGTCGGCCAGTTCCACCCAGGAATGGGCGGCCCGGAAGACGGCCGGTGCGACGCGCAGGCAGTGGGTGATCTTCGACCAGAACCACTCCGACGAGTAGGTGTTGCCGCACTTGGCGATGTAGTGGGGCCGGATCTCGGCGGCCAGGCGCGTGATCTCCGCCGCCTCGCGATGGCTGGTGTGATCCTTCCACAGCCAGCACTGCGCATTCAGGTTCTTGGCCCACTTGGGGTGCAGCGCCAGGGGAACGTTGCCGGCATCCACCGGAATCGGACTCGAGCCCGTGGTGTCCACCCCAACCGCCACCACCTGGCCGGCGCTGAAACCCTTGGTCTTCTTCGCCGCCGCCAAGGCACCCTTCACGCTCTTCTCCAACCCGTAAAGGTAGTCGCCGGGGTGCTGCCGCGCGAGGTGATGATCGCGTGGATCAAGCAGAACACCTTGATGACCACTAGGATAGTCAACCACGCAAGTCCCCAGCTCCGCGCCATCCGCACAGCGGACGACGAGGGCCCGGACCGAGTTAGTGCCGTAATCAATGCCAAGGGTGTAGGACATGGAAAGGAAGGGGATCCCAAGGCAGTCACCGTTTGGCCGCAACCGCGAATCCACCGCACCTTGACCGTCAAATCGGACCGGGGCTCGCGCGAAGCCGCGAGGGCGAACCCAGGTCGGGCCACCTCGCCTCTCATTCCGGATGCCGCGGGCCCGCAAGATGGGGGTGCGAAACCAGAAAGTCACTTGAACTGAAGTCCGTTGAACGGTGTCAGGACGATCGACCCACCTGATTGATCACCCCTTTCTGGACTGCGATCATCGGGACCATCGACTCGGGTTTCGGACGCAATTTCTTCGGTGACTTGGCGGAGGCCTCGAACATTTCGAGGATCAACAACTGGAGAAGTATCGGTTGCCGGCTGCACAGGACGATGTTCTTCAACCTCTCTTCCGGTCCCGCGGACATCCACCGCGGAACATTGTCCAGATCTTGCGCGAGCTCCTTCACCATCGCTTCGAAATCGATCTCGGGCGCATTCGTTCCGCGTGGAACCAGCGAGAACCAGGCGTGCAAGAGAAAGGTGACCAGAAAACTGTTTTCGCTCTCGGAGAGCAGATCATTGGTCAACTCGCCGACGGAATCTCGCAATGACCCTCTGCCGGTCAATTCCGCCTCGACCCTCGTGGGCCGCGCAGTCTGTCAGGTCCGTTCGCGGATCAGGCGCTGCAAGACGGGTCGGACCTGGCGGGCGAGCTGTTGGTTCGCGTAACCGATCCAAGCCACAGCACTTGTGGTATCGAGCGGGGACCGCAACGGTCGACCGAGGGGGGTCTCCACCAATCCTCCGGCCTCCTGCAGAATCAACGCGGTGCAGATGTCATACGGGTGGCAGCAAAGCCCGGAATCTCCAATGCCGAGGGCGGCAAACGCCTGGGGTCGGAGATCTCCAACCAGACGATCATGGCCAACGATCAACTCGTAGAGCTGCCCACCCGTGGAGATGTACTGGTCGTCGAACACGCGGGCTCCACCGTCCTTGCCAAAGAGTCCCAAGGCACGCCAAAGCTCCTCCTCGAGCGAGGCCAGCCAGACTTTGCCTTCGGGGAAAAAGCGGGCGAACGAAGCAAAACCATGTTCAAAGGTGACGGCTTGGGACGGCCGGACCGTCAGCGCCCGTCGGCGCAGTCCTTCCCCCATCCACGACGATGCGACGACCCCGCGACCGCGAATCGCACTCAGCTGGTCGGAGCGCACCTGCTTGCTCGTCGGCAACTCCGTCATCACCGCCACCTCAATGTCTCCCAAATGGGTCCGCACCCCTTGCTGCGGCGCGAGGCCGGTGAGGATCCAGGCGCTCCGCTTGTCATGCATCAGACCGCGCGTGCCATCGATCGGATCGAGGATGCACTTCAGTCGCGTACGGCTCAATGGCAGGCCGCGTGGATACGTCGTTGCCTCAGCAGGGTCCCCCTCCCCTTCCATGACGAGCTGCACCGGCCACTCTCGCGGCCAGTGTCGCTCGAACCAGTCCTCGATCGCCTTCTCGGAGATCCGGTCCACCCGATAGATGGTGTCCGCCGTCGTCACCGCCGCGACATCGGCAAATCGCCGCAAGCCCCGCACCCGGGCACGAACCACCGACTCGCGAATATGGTCATGAAGTCCGCAAAGCAGACGACGGGCACGGTTCCAGGACGTGGCATTCATGAGGTTTCAGGCGAAGGGCCCGACCCGCAGGCGGGCGGTCCATGAGAAAGTTTCCATGCGCTAGAGTTTCGAGCCCAAGTCCGGCGAAAGCCCCGGTCCGATGCAACCGCCGTTCTGAGCCGGGTCTGTGCTGAGGGTAGACCACGAAGGGACACGAATTCGGAGGGGGTTGGAATCGGAGTTCCACCCAAGTCCGATCCACCCGACCCTGACCTCGTGTTCGATCATTCTCCGTTCTCGTCTTTATTCGTGTCCATTCGTGGTTCAAATGAATGGTCGCGGCTCAGCCGGCCCACCCGGGTGACCAAAGGACGGCCCATGACGATTCCCGGCCGGCGCGCTTCCCGGCCTTGCACTTGAACGACCGACCCCCAAGCTGCGCCCTGCATGTCCCCTGCCACGCCCCCGCCGCCCGAGGATTTGGTGCACAGCGAGTCGTTTCTGCGCCTCCTGATGCGCCGCCAACTGCAACTTTCCATCGCCTGCGCCGCCGCCTTTCTGTTCGTGCTGCTCGGGTTGCCCCTGGCGAACTACTTTCTCCCGGAGCTGATGGCGACCCGGGTGGCCGGCTTCACGCTGAGCTGGCTGCTGCTCGGGATCCTGTTCTTTCCCGCCGTCTGGGTCATTTCGTGGATCTTTATCCGTCGCTCGATCGCCCTCGAGGAGGAAGAAGTGGCCCAGGTCAAGAACCCCACCCACCGCTGAGCCATGACCCTACCTTCGCTGTTTCCCCTGGCCCCTGGCGTGCTCGCGGTTCTGAACGTCGACCCCTGGATATTCGCGTTCTCGTTATTTACCGTCGCAGTGACCATTTGGATGGGCTTCCGCTCAGCCAGGTCGTCCAAGACCGCGAGCGATTTCTTCGTCGCCGGTCGCTCCGTTTCGGTGGGCTGGAATGCCTCCGCCATTTCCGGGGAATACCTCTCGGCCGCCTCGTTCATGGGCGTGGCCGGCATGGTCATGTCCTCCGGCTACGACGCCCTGTGGTACCCGGTCTGTTACGCTTGCGGTTACCTGTTTCTGCTCCTGTTCATCGCCGGTCCGCTGCGCCGGTTCGGGGCCTATACGATTCCGGACTTCGCCGAGGGTCGGTTCGATTCCCCGCTGTTCCGCAAGATCGCAGTCTGCTTCGTCCTCTTCATTGGTTTCTTTTATACCATGCCCCAGATGAAGGGGGCCGGCACCACCCTGGCCTACATTTTCCCGGGCATGCCCTACTGGGGGGGAGTGGTCCTGGTCGGCGCTGTCATCACCCTGAACGTAGCCCTTGGTGGCATGAAGGGCATCACGCTGGTGCAGGCCTTCCAGTATTGGGCCAAGATGTTCGCCATCAGCGTTCCGGTCTTCGTTCTGATGAGCGTGTACGGCTTCTACGGCGCCCATGTGGGCGCCAACGATGGACGCCCGGTTTCGCCGGTGGCGGTGCAGGGGGTGACCCCCGGAGCCGGAGTCGCTGCCGCCGAGCACGCGGTCGAGCGCAAGCCGCTGACGAGCAAGGCGCCCGCGGACACGGCCTGGGTCTCACCCTTTGGTCCGCTCACCACCAAGGCTGCCAAGGCGGCCGGATTGTCGGAGAGCGAGGCCAAGCCTTACTCACTCCTGTACACCTACTCGCTCATCATCGCCCTCGTCTGCGGCACCGCCGGGCTGCCGCACATCCTGGTGCGCTTTTACACCAATCCGGACGGCGTTGCCGCCAAGCGGACCACGATGTGGGTGATGATCCTGATCGGGATCTTCTACGTCTTTCCTCCCGTCTTCGGCGTCATCGGCCGAAACCTGCTGCCCGATTTGTACAACGCGACCGGCGCCAAGGGCACCGACAAAATCGTCCTCGAACTGCCCCGACTGCTCAATGAGCGCGGCGGCGTCTGGGGCAGCATCCTCAGCGGCATCACCTGCGCCGGGGCCTTCGCCGCCTTCATGAGCACCTTCAGCGGCCTGCTCGTTTCGATGACGGGGGCCGTGGCGCATGACGTCTACGGCCGGATGCTCAAGCCCAACGCCACCCCCGAGCAGCGCATGCGCATGTTCAAGTTTGCCGCCATCGGCATCGGCGGGGTCTCGGTGCTCTTGGGCGCTCAGGTTGAGGCACTCCAGATCAACTTCATGGTCGGTCAGGCCTTCGCCATCGCCGCCGCCAGCTACTTTCCCCTACTCTTCATGAGTGTGTGGTGGAGGGGCATGACCATGGCCGGCGCAGCCTGCGGCATGCTCGGAGGCGGCCTGGCGGCACTCGGCTGCACCACGGTCATCAATCTGAGCGACCTCAAGATGGTGGACCTCGCCGCCTTCTGGGCCGCCCATCCGTTGCTGCGGATTCTTTGCGAACAGCCTGCGATCTGGACCGTGCCGCTTGCGATCGGCTTAATGATCGTGGTTTCGAAAGCCACGCGGGCCCAAGTTCCGGGCGACATCCGCATGAAAATGCTCGTCCTCCATGCCCCGGAAAAACTCGGCCTGAAGCAGGAGTACATCCAGGAGCATCAGGCCGGCCACTGAGCCGAACCGCCGGGCATCGCCGACGTGTCCCCGCATCCGGAATCCTCTATGTCCATTCGTCCCACGATTGCGCATGCGCGTCAACGTGAGGATTGGGCCCGGGAAATGGCAGCGACTCCGTTGGAGGTGGCCTCGATGAGGCCGCGACGGGACCAACCGGTCTCGCCTCCGTTGATCGAATTCTTCATGCGACGCCAATCCCCGCGGGGTCGGCGACCCCACCTCCAACGGACGCGCCTGCGCCACTGCCGGATTCGTGGTCCAGCTGAGAGGTTGCGGTCGCCTGTCCTGCTTCTTACACTCACCTCCGGATGAAAAAACTCCTAGTCGGTCTCGCTCTCTGCGCCCTCGCGCTGCTCGCCGTCGGTATCGCCCTGTCCTTCTTCATCGGCTCCATCGCCAAGAAGGGCGTCAACACGCTCGCGCCCCGCATCACCGGGACGACGGTCACCCTCGATTCCGCCCAGATCTCGCCTTGGAACGGAACCGGCACCCTCAAGGGTCTGTACGTCGGCAACCCCAAGGGCTGGACGAGCGAGAAGCTCGCCTACCTGGGCATGGTTCACATCGATCTGGTTCCGACCAGCCTGATGAGTGACACTATCGTGATCGAGAAGGTGGTGATCGAAAAACCCGAATTCGTCTACGAGACCAAGATCATCAGCAGCAACGTCAGCGAGCTGATGAAGCAGGTGGAAAAGAACCTGGGCACAGCCCCGGCGCCCGACCCGAAGTCGAAGAACAAGTCGCCCGACCCCGGCAAGAAGTACGCCATCAAGCACCTCTCCCTGAAGGACGCCAAGGTGACCATCGGCGTGGGCGTCAACTCGGTCACGGTGCCCATGGAGAACTTTGAAGTGAACGATCTCGGCACGCCCGAGGAGGGCCTGACCGTGAATCAGCTGGTGTTTGCCATCGGCAAGCAGGTCACCGCCAAGATCGTCGTGGCCGCCGTCGGCTCGCTCAAAACCGTCGGCACGACCAGCGGTGCCGCCGCCTCGGAAGGGGTGAAGAAGATCGGCGAGAGCATCAAGGGCCTCTTCGGCGGCGAGGAAAAGCCGAAGCCCCAGCCGTGACGGCGGGGCAGGCGTATCCCCTTTTCAGTGACCGCATCTCCGGGTCGCGTCCACCGCGGCGGCCTCAGCGGCCCCGGAGTCCGAGCGCGGCGAGCTGGAAGGCGATGAAGAGGTAGACAAAGATCAGGTGCAGGCTCTTCCCCAGCTCCTGCTCGCGGGCGAGGAAGACCAGGGAGGCGGCGGCGAGTCCGGCCAGCACCACCGTGGCCACGCCGAGCAGGAGGCGGACGCCGCCGGTCCGGTTGACCGTCGCCGCGACGCAGAGCGAGACGATCGCGGCGTCGAGCGCCACCAGCGGTCCGACCTCGGCTCCCGTCGACCCCCACCAAGCCAGCGCCGCGAGCACCACGGCAAACGACAGCCCGAACAAGGTGCTGCCCCACCGCTGATCCCGCGAGAGCACATGCCGGCCAAAGGGGTCGACCCTCAGGACGAGGTTGAAGAGCGGCTGCGCGGTCCAGGAGAGGTAGATGAAGCCGTAGAAGGCGACGTAAAGCGGAATCACCACCCATCCCTTGCCCGGAGGCAGCGCCGCGGACAGCGCCCCCATGATCCGTCCCCCGAAAAACACGCCGATCACCAGGGCCCATTGCAGCCAGGAAGCCTGCCGGCCCATCCAGAGAAAATAGGCGAGCATGACCCGGTAGACGGGATTGCGCGCCTTCAGGGCCTCCAGCATGCCCTCGCGCGCGTAGTCGAGCTCGGGGTCGAGACGCAGGGCCTCGCGAAAATGCTCCTTGGCCGCGTGCGGTTCGTTGCGGTGCAGGCAGTTCCAACCCTGGTTGGCGTGCGAGAGCGCATTGTCAGGCTCATGCCGCAGCGCGTGCTCCATCGTCGCCGCCGCCTCCTGCTTGCGGCCAAGCTGCATCAGGGCCATCGCCCGGAAATTGGCCGCCTCGACATGCTCCGGATCCAGGGCCAGCGCGGCCTCGGCCGCCTCCACCGCCTCGGTCCAGGAGCGCTGGGCGAGGTGTATCGAAGCTTTCAGGACAAGGACGTGGGCATCGAACGGGGAGAGCCGGAGCGCCTCCTCCACCGACTTCATGGCCTCGATCTGGCGCCCCGCGCGATGGAGGACAAATCCCAGCACCCGGTGAAACGCGCCTTCGTCCGCCGCCAGGCCGACCGCCATGCGGGCCTCCATCAGCGCGTCCTCATGCCGCCCGAGCTGGGCGCAGCAGAGGGCGAGGAAGGCGTGCGCCGACGCATCGTGCGGATTCGCCGCCAGCGCCTGGCGCGCTTCACGCTCCGCTTCCGCCGGCCGCGACTGCGCGAGCAGGATCTCCGCCCGGGCGAGGTGCACACTCATGGCTTGAGCTTGAGGTGCGCCAGCACCTCGTCGTAGAGCCCGCTCTGGTTGGCGTACAGGGCGTGATTCCGCGCCGTTTCAAACCAGTCCCGCGTCGTGGGCCGGTGCGCCTTGACTCCAGCCAGCAGGTCCTTCTCGCCGATCGGGCGCACCTTGCCCGACTTCATGGCCTCGCGCAGGCAGGACTCGACCGCCAGGTCGACCACGGCCTTGAGGTCCGCACCGGAAAAGCCGTCTGTCTTTTTCGCCACCGCGGTCCAGTCGATCGCCCCGCAGGGCTTGCCCGCCAGGTGCAGCCGCAGGATTTCGCCCCGGGCCTCAAGGTCCGGTGGCGGCACAAAGAGAATGCGGTCAAAGCGTCCGGGTCGCCGGAACGCGGGATCGAGGTGCCAGGGCGCATTCGTCGCGGCGAGGATGAGCACGCCTTCGTTGGACGCGCTCACGCCGTCGAGCTCGTTGAGGAACTGGTTGATGAGCTGGCGGCCGCCCGTCTTCAGCAGGTCGGTGCGGTTTGCACCCAGGGCATCCACCTCGTCGAAAAACAGCACGCAGGGACGGTGACCCCGCGCCTGCTCAAACACCGCGTGCAGGTTTTTTTCACTCTGCCCAATCCACATTTCGAGCACCTCGTTGATGCCCACCGCGAGGAAACTCGACTCCACCTCGCCGGCCGTGGCCCGGGCGAGAAACGTCTTGCCGCAGCCCGGGGGGCCGTAGAGCAGGATGCCCCCGCCGGCCTTTTTCCCGTAGGCCTTGAACAGCTCGGGCTGCTTGAGCGGCAGGACGATCTTCATGCGGATCTCCTCCTTGATCCGCTCCATTCCTCCCACGTCGGCGAAGGTGATCTTCGGATGTTCGATCTCCGGCACTCCCGCCGGTTCCGCGGCACCGCCATGGGCCTGGCGCTCGCGACCCTCGGCTCCGGCGTCGGGTTCGGCGCCCGCCGCTCCCTCCGGCGCGCCGGGGTTGGCGCCCGGGAGTTCAAAGGCCGGACTCTTTTCCGCCGCCGGCGCGGGTGTGGGGAGAAACTCGGATACGCGCCGGGCCAGGTCGGGGTCGCGCGCGGAGGGGTCGGCCGCCAGGGCGCGTTGGTAAAGCTGCGACGCCTGCCGCGGCTCGCCCGCACGCAAGGCGAGGCGGGCGTGCAGGAGCAGGGCGCGCGCGGGGGCCTGCGCCGGTTTGGTCAGGTCTTCCACGATGACCAAGGCGGCGCTGTGTTTGCCCTGCTGAAAAAACGCGAGCGCCAGGCCGAGCCGGGCGTCAAGATTGGACGGCTCCAGCGCCAGCGCGCGCTTGAACAGGGCCTCGGCCGTGGGGTACCCGCTGCCCTTCAGCACCGTCTCCGCAATGTGCACCAGAAGGGGCGCGTTGTTGGGAGAGTGACGCAACGCATCCCGCAGCGGAGCGGGAATCAAATCAGAGGCAAGAGGATCGTCCGGGGACATCGAGAGGGAGGAAAGTGACGCAGAAAACCGACCGCGAGAGCAAGTGCAGGGACAGTATCCCTAGCCCAAAATCATCGGAAAGAGAATCCACGAATCCTTCCGTCGCGCGGGCGCGTCCAGTTAAGCCGCGATCCAGGGCAGGCGTCCGATGGAGGTGGGGGCGCCGACCCCGCGGAGATCGGCGTCGCGTGAACAAATCAGACCAGGGAGGCCAGACCGAGTGGTTCAATCGCGGCGCTTAGGTTCATGAGTGTCCATCACCATTCACGTGCAGGGCTTGGCCTAGCGCCGCGCCGCCCACCGCGCCAGCGAAAGCCGATGGATCTTGGCATTGTGGCGTACATCGACGGGGAGCCGGCGGCGAAAAAGCACCCGTTCGAGCCGGGCGGTGCAGGGATGGCCTTGCGCAAACGCCATCAGCTCTCGTTCCAGCCTCTCGCCGGAGCGATGTCCGGCGGCGATTTCCACCACCAACCAGGCCCGTTGCCGCCCAACCGGCCCGATCCCCACCAACGCACTGCGGTGCACCGCAGGATGTTGGTTCATCACGGGCTCGACCTGCTCGGTGTAAAGCGGTCCGTCGGCCGTCTCGACCCGTTCCACCCGGCGGCCGCAAAACCAGAGGCGGCCCTGCGCATCGAGATAACCGCAATCACCCATGCGGTGCCAGACGGCGTTCGCCGACCCCGGGGAACCCGGGATCTTGGCCCGAGCGGTGGCGTCGGGCAGGGCGTCGTAGGTGTGGGTGACGGACGGACCGGCCACGACGATTTCGCCGATTTCCCCCGGAGCGCAGAGCTTCATGTCCGTCTCGGACGCAACGGGACCGTCGTGCAGCTTCAGGATGCGCACCGACACACCGGCAAGCGGTCGGCCCACACACGTGCCCTCGCCGTTCCGGGTCTGCGCCAGTGTTTCGGTCACCACCTCCCGGGCCCCGATCGTGGTCACCGGCAGGGCCTCGGTGGCACCGTAGGGACTGTGCAACTCACCCCGGGGCAGCAGCCGCGATGCAGCCAGCCAGAGGGAAGGCGGAACCGGGGCCCCCGCGCAGAGCACCCGACGGAGCGACGGCAGGGTGATGGACCGGGTCTCGGCATAGGTCGCAATCTTCCGCCACAAGGTCGGGGACCCGAAGGAATTGGTCACCTGCTCCTGGTTCACCGCCTGGATGATTGCCGCCGGATCGACCTCCGCCGGTCGCCGCGGATCGATCTCCGGTACGATCGTGGTCATGCCCAGAGCGGGATTGAACAAGGCAAAGATCGGGAGCAGGGGCAGATCGATTTCGCCGGGCTCAATCTGATAGGCCGCACGGATGAGTTCGACCTGCGCATCGAACATCCCATGGGTGTAGCACACCCCCTTGGGCGCCCCGGTCGAGCCGGAGGTGAACAACACCGCGGCCAGTTCGTCGGCCCGCGTCGCCACCAATCCGTCCGCCACCGACACCCCTGCGGGGGCCGACGGCGCGCACCGGGCCACAAGTGCGGAGGGCGCGGGCACGCGGGCACGCACCGAACGGAACGCGCTCCACGCCAACCGGCTGATCAGCCGGGCCTGCGGAATGCCCACCAATCCGGAGGGACGCGCGTGCCGCACGCACCGCAAGAACGATCCCAATCCCATGCCGGGATCGATCACCACCGGAACCGCCCCCATCGCAAACAGGGCAAAAACCGACGCAATCAGTGGCAACCCCTGGCGGACCATCACCAGAGTACGGTCACCCCGCTGAACGCCTCGGGACACCAGACGCCTTCGCCAGGCCTCCACCTCCGTATCCAAATCGGCAAAGGTCAGGGTCAGGTAATCGATTCGCCCTTCAGCTGTAGGTCCACGGGGAATTTTTAGCGCCGGGTGTCCCGGCTGCCGCCGGGCCATGACCGGAAGGTGACGCGCGATGTTGGTGGAGGACACCGGGAAAGGTCACCGTCCGCCGCAGACGCTCGCCTCAGGCCGCGTGGTCCGGTGAGAGGAGGTCGGCCTGCCAAGGAAGCAGGATCTCGCGAATCTTATGGGGAGCCCGGGCGATTTGCGCGAGCTGGCTCCGATTCGCAATCAGCGTGGCCTCGATGTCGAGCGACGCGGCCGCCTTGTCGCGGACCGCCTTGTAGCGATCCTGCCGGGCCAGCTCCTCGGTCGAAAGCGGCGCGTGATCCGGATCTCGACCCCGGCGGCGCGGGAGGGACTGCGGATCGCGCTCCAGTCCGGAGCGGACGGCCGCAGACAGCGAGTTGCTCAGGCGTTCGTGGCGCTTGCCGAGATGCGCGGCGGAGACGATCGCGGCTTCCGCCGCACCCTCTTCGGCGGCGTGGGCATACCGCAGGAGCACATCGTTGGAGCACACCTTGAACGGCGGCACGTCGAGCCGCTGCGCCGTTTGCTCGCGCCAATGCCAGACCGCGTGCAGCACGGTGAGCCCCTTGCCCCGCAAGCGCTCGGAGCGACCGATCCGCCAGTCGTTCTCGTCGGGTGGCGCGAACCCCTCGGAGCCGGACTCGATCTGCCGCTGGCATTGCTGGTCCAGCCACTCCAGCCGATCGCGTTTGGCCAGCTCCCGGGTCAGCAGGTCCCGCAAGTCAGGCAGGTGTGCCACATCGCGGGCCGCGTAGTCCCTGAGCTTGGCGGAGATCGGTCGTTTCGACCAGTTGGCCTTCTGGCCTTCCTTGTCGAGCTCCACGCCAAAGTGTTCCTCCAACAGCGACGCCAGTCCGATCCGTTTCCGTCCGAGTAACTGGGCTGCCAGCATGGTATCAAACAGGCTCTTGGCCTTGAACCCACACTCGGCATGGAGCAGCCGCAGATCAAAATCGCTCCCATGCATGACCAGGTGCTTGGTGGCGAGTCGCGGCCAGAGCTGCTTGGTTTCGATCCCCGGCGCCAGCACATCCACCAGAAACGTTTCACCATCAACCAGAAACTGGAGCAGGCAGACCCGCGTCCGGTAGTGGTACATATTGTCCGCCTCGGTATCGAGGGTGACCTCGTCCACACGATCCAGCGCCGACAGAAGCGGCCCGAGGGAGCCAGGAAGATCGAGGAGCTGGTAAGTCGGCTTGGGCGAGGGCACTTTCACGCCAAACAAACGGCGCACAGAGAGCGGAAGGAAGTGCAAATTCATCAAATCGCGGCGCAGGGCGGCCAGACCCGAACTTCACCCGTGAGGACGCAACGTTCAACGCTCAATTCTCTACGATCCGATTCGTGACTCGACCCCGCATTCACTTTTCTCATCAAACCCGTCCATTGCGACAGTTTCTTGCAAATCGACTTTTCTCCGGCTCCGGAATTGAAGCTGCAAGTGACTTCGGTCCGGTTGGAGGTGGCCTCGTCGAGGCGGCGACGGGACCGGCAGGTCCCGCCTCCGATCTCCGATTCTCCCACGCGACACCCATCCCCGCGAGGTCATCGACCCCACCTCCAACGGAGCACAAGGCTCCGAAGCTGGAGCTGCCTTCGAATCGGGGTTACTCTCCTCGTCTGAGTCGACCCAATAAGGGACAGGTCAAAAATAGGTCCTGATCACCAATTTGTTGCGTAATAGCGGTCGGTCCACCTCACTGGTCCCAGGCGTCGAGGAAGGCTCCGATCAGTTCGGGCAGCTCGTGGCTGTAGCCTCCCTCGAGGATGGCGACGGCGGGAAAGTGGGCCTGTCCCAGCCAGCGTCCCAACTCGGCAAAATGGTCCTTTTCGAGGGTCATGGCCGTGATGGGATCACCCACGTAGGCGTCAAACCCCGCCGACACCAGCACCACGTCCGGGCGGAAGGCGAGCACCGCATCCCAGGACTTGGCCAGCGCCTCCATATGCTCCGCGGGGGGCGAGTGGGGCGCCACGATCCAGTTGCGGCAAGTCGCGGTCTGACGGGTGCCGGTTCCCGGATAACCCGGAAACTGATGCACCGAACTGAACCGAAAGCCCTCTTTCCCATCGAGAATCGCCTCGGTGCCATTGCCGTGGTGAGCATCGAAATCCCACACTGCGACGCGCTCCGCTCCGCGGCGGCGCGCATACAGCGCAGCAATGGCGATCTGGTTGAGGTAACAAAACCCCATCGCCTGCCCGGCCGTGGCGTGATGCCCCGGGGGACGCATGAGGGTGAAGCTCTTCCGTTCCTCCGACAATGCCAGCGCCGTCGCCTCCACCGCCGCCGCCACCGATCGGCGCGCATGCTCAAAAATTCCCGGAAAATACGGCGTATCTTCGTCAAAATCCGGCGGTCCCTGCAGCCGCCGAAGGAGCGCCGGGGTGTGCGCCAACTTCAGAAGGTCATCGTTGGGCAGCGCCGCCGGGACCCGCCACTCCCAGCCCGGAAACGCCCCCTTGAGGTAAGGGACCGACTTTTGCACCCGCGCCGGCTGCTCCGGCCGCAGATAGGATCCGTATTCCTCACATTGGGGATCATGAAAGATGACCATGTCTCCATTCCACAGAGGCCAGATTCCGCGAAAAAACCAGCCGCGATTTCCCCCCGGCCGGGAACCAGGTCCCCGGCGGGCCTCACCATGATCTCGCTTCCCCTTTCGGCCGAGGATGGCTTTGCTCGTCGGCCGAACACCCATGAACGTTGTCGTGCTTTGTTCCGGTGGCATGGATTCCGTCACCGCGCTCCACTGGGCGCAGGTGTACCACTCCGTGTCGGCCGTCGTGAGTTTCGCCTACGGCGCCACACACAACTCCCGCGAGAGTCCCTTCGCCATCGAGCACGCCCGCGCGATCGGGGCGAGGCACGAGACCATTGGTCTACCCTTTGTCGACCAGCTTTTTGCATCGGACCTGCTCAAATCGGGGGGCGAAATCCCGGAGGGTCACTACGCCGACGAAACCATGAAGAAGACGGTCGTTCCTTTTCGGAACGCCATCATGCTCAGCATCGCCTGCGGCTTCGCCGAAAGCGTCGACGCCTCCGGTCTGGTCATCGCGGCCCACGGGGGGGACCATGCCATCTATCCGGATTGTCGGGAGGACTTCATGCGCGCGATGGGTGAGGCCATGCGCCTGGGCACCTACGCGGGGGTGCAGCTGCTGCGGCCGTTCATCACCCTGACCAAGGGACAAATCGCGGCCGAGGGCGCCCGTCTGGGAGTCGATTTGGGTCGCACCTGGTCCTGCTACAAGGGCGGCGAACGCCACTGCGGCCGCTGCGGCACCTGCGTGGAACGGCGCGAGGCCTTCGCCGAGGCCGGTTTGGAAGATCCAACGGCTTACGATGACCTCAGCCCGCTCCCCCCCAAGCCAGGGGCCACCGGGATCTGAATCCGTCTCCGCCATGCTCATTTCCGAGATCTTCTATTCGCTGCAGGGCGAGGGCGAGTTGACCGGCGTCCCGTCGGTGTTCATCCGCACCAGCGGCTGCAACCTGCGCTGCACCTGGTGCGACACCCCCTACGCCTCGTGGAATCCCGAGGGCACCCGCCATTCCCAGGAACAACTGATCGCCGCGGTCGAGAATCACCCCCAGGCCCGTCACGTGGTGCTGACCGGCGGTGAGCCCATGATCGCCGCCGGGATCCACGACCTCGCCTCCGCCCTGAGCACACGGGGGTATCACCTGACCATCGAAACCGCCGGCACGATTCCTCCGGGGGGCATCGCCTGCGATCTCGCGTCCCTTTCGCCCAAGTTGCTCAACTCCGCGCCCGATGCGACCGCGCACCCCACCTGGCGGAAACGTCACGAGGCGACGCGCTGGCAGCCCGACGTCATCCGCACCTGGCTCGACCGCCCCGCCGGCACCTACCAGTTCAAATTTGTGGTCTCGGCTCCGGGGGACGTGCTTGAGCTCGAGGGCATGCTCGCGTCGCTGCAACGTGACATTCCCGCCCACAAGGTCCTGCTCATGCCCGAGGCCACTTCGCTCGACACCCTGCGACAGCGCGCCGCGTGGCTGAGCGACCTCTGCAAGGCCCGCGGCTACCGCTACGCCCACCGCCTGCACATCGAGCTCTACGGCAACAAGCGCGGGACCTGAGGGCAGGCCTCAGTCGTTGGCCTCCTCCACGTCGTCCTCGCCCGCCACCGCCCGCACCGGACGGATGGCCTTGCCGAAAAACAGGGCATTGCAGAACACCTTGTTGCCGCCGTACCAGTAACCACGGAAGTTGGGGTTGTCGGTCATCGCCACGACCACGCCCTGCCCGAGCGGCTGGGCGACGATGGCGGCGGTACGGCTTAGCGCCCGGAGGTTCTGCTCGGACACGTATCCCGCCAGGAGCGGCTTCTCGTCGTACACCGCCGCGGTCTCGTAGGGCGACTTCGACGGCTTCATCCGCAGCATGCTCGTGCGAAAGACGGGCAGGTGCGCCTCGGTCTCCCCGGCATCCGGCCGGTAACCATAGCCCAGCGGATGGGTGACATCGAGGGTCGTCGAGAAGATCGCTCCGGCGACCAGTTTGAGGGCCTCCGTGTCATCCCCTTTTCCATACGGCAGCCGCCGCGCGGCCTCGGATCGCGCCGGGGCCTTCGCGCCATCGGGGGCGGAGCCGGAAGGCGACGACTTGGCCGGGGCCGGCGTTTTCGACCCCACGGGCGTGTGCGGGCCCTCGGCCAGCGTCTTTTCAAACTCCACCTTGATCAACTCCTTCCGCGCCGCCCACTCCGACGCCTTGGCCATGGTCACCAGGGTGCCGCCAGCCCGTATCCACCGGCGCAGGTTCTCCACCGCCGTTTCCGGAATGGTGTCGTAGGTGCCGTCCACCATGATGATCGCAGTGTACCGCGAGAGGTCGGTCCGGGCAAAGACCGGCTGGTCGAGCAGGGTCACGGCCACGCCGACGCGCGTATCGAGCACGTGCCACGCTTCGCCGGCATCGTAGGGATCGACCCCCTCGCCCGTCAGGAGGGCGACGGAAAGCGACGGCAGCGTCACAAACGAGGAGCTCCCGAGGTCAACGCCGCCGCGCGTCAGCCCGGTGCCGGCCGCGTAGACCGTGATTCCGTCCTCGCGCGCCAGAGTCTCGACCACGGTCTCGATGACGTCCGCCCGCTCCGGCTGCATGCCCACGGGCACAAGCACCGTGCCATAGTCAAACGCCACCGTGGACCCGTCGGCCACCACGGCGGTGATCGGCGAGGTCAGCACCTTCGTGCGCACCCCGGCCTTTTGCAGCCGGTGCAGGGCCCGGGGCGCATAGTAGCCATGCCAGTTGAACAGGTAGGCATACGTGCTGCGTCCTCCGATACGCCTCCCCGCCGCCGCCGGCGGGGTCACGAGCGCGGCACCGAGACTGGGCACGGTATCGAGTTCGGCGGTGGGCAGGTTGTAGGCCAGCGGAAGGGACCAGGCGGATACATCGTAAAAGACCGGATCGGGGAACTCCGTGCGCCGGCCGAAGATCTCCGTCAGGAGCCGGTACTGCGGCTGCTCGACCGGCGCGACCCACGAGGAGCCGAGAGGGAAGGTGCGCTCGTCGGCCTTGATGTCCGAGGTCACCGGGCGCACCTCGATCCGGTGGCGGCGCAGCAGCTTGATGAAGGCGGCCGCACGGGCCGGGTCCCCGCCGTCCGAAAACACGTACCCCTTGACCCGGGACTGCCGGGCCAGCGCAAGGGTCGCGGGCGTGAAGGCCTTCTGCAGCGCGAGCAGGTCCGGGCGCAACGCCTGCGCCGCCGCCAGCGTGCTGAACGAGGTCAGGACCTGGTTGCGGATCGTGAATGGAAAGGTCAGCAGGCCGTTCTCGCTTTCCTGCACGTGTCCCCGCGAACTGGCCTGCTCAAACAATATCCCCACCGAGCCATGCAGGTCGGGATAAGTGGAACCCTTGCCCGGATAAAAGTCATCGAACCCCTGCTCGCTGAAATAGAAGAGACCCTTGCCATCAAGGGCCCGGGCATGGAACGCCGCGATCTTCGCCGTCAGGTCGAAGACCTCCTTGGGAGAGAGGGGATTGTTTCGCGACGGCACACCCGGCTGAAAAAAGAAGGTGTTGTTGGTGCCCATCTCGTGGTGGTCCGTGAGCACGTTCGGCCGCCAGCGATGAAAGAGCTCCGCCCTCGCCTTCGCCTCCGGATGGACCAGCGGCAGCCAGTCGCGGTTGGGGTCGAACCAATAGTGATTCATGCGTCCCCGCGGCCAGGCCTCGAGGTGTTCGCGCGAAGCCGGATCCGCCGACAAATTGACGCTGCGGTTCGTGTTCGCCCAATGCGCAAACCGGTCGCTGCCGTCCGGGTTTCGCAGCGGTTCAATCAGGATGATGGTGGACGCCAGCAACGCCTCGATCTCGGGGCCCCGCGCCGCCGCCAAGTGATACACCACCGCCGGCACGGCGTTCACGCCACTCGGTTCGTTGCCATGAATGGAATAACCGAGGTTCACCACCACCGGCATGGTCGCAAGGGAAAGACTGGACGCCTTGGCCGGGTCAAACAAGGCGAGGTGGTCGGCGCGGATCGTCTCGAGATTGCGAAGGTTGTCCGGCGAACTGATTGTCAGCAGCACAACCGGCTTTGCCTCATGCGTTTGAGTCAATACCTCAAATGTCACCCGTTCCGGAACCGCTGCGGCCACCGCCCGGAGGTAGGCGTTGAGGAGTTCGCTGCGCAGGTGCCATTCCCCGAGTTGAAACCCGAAGAACTGCTCCGGAGTCGGCACTTTGGGGTCATAGGCGACACCCGCGGGGAGGTAGTAGTCCAGGGGTTGACCGCCGGAACGTCCCGGAGTGGCCGCGGTACCGGCAATCACCCAGGCGAAGACTGACGCGGTGGCGAGGAGAGCGTGGAAGCAGCGCATACCCACGCATGAGAACAGATTTTCGTGCCACGGAAAGGCTGGTCAGCGAGGTTGCGTCGCGGCTTGCCTCCCGGCGGTCGACCCGACATCCCGGAGCGATGTCCAGCAGCCTCCCGACCCAATTCACCGGTGTGACGGTCCACACCAAGGCCAACGTGTATTTCGACGGCAAGGTGGTCAGCCACACCGTGCTGTTGCCCAACGGGGCGAAGAAGACCCTGGGGTTGATCTACCCGGGTTCCTTTCACTTCGGCACAGGTGCGCCGGAACGCATGGAGATCGTGGCGGGCTCATGCCGCGTCACGCTGGACGGGCAGACGGCGGAAAAGGACTACGGTCCGGGAACCCACTTCGACGTACCCGGCAAGAGTGGCTTCACCATCGAGGTCGAAACCGGCATCTGCGAGTACATCTGCTCCTTCCTCTGACCAGATTCTGATCGGCGGTGAAGCCGCCGTTCGGATGCGATGGTTTTCCGCACCCCTCCCCCATGCGCAACCTTTGTCGCTTCGCCCTCTGCCTGCTCCTGGGGTGGGGTCAGACCGTCATGCGCGGCGCCGAGCCCACCGCCCTGCCCGCCGGTCTCTACGCCGAGGTTGGCACTCCGCGGGGTTCGCTCATGGTGGAGCTCTTCTTTGAAAAGACCCCGCTGACCGTGGGCAACTTCGTCGGCCTCGCCGAAGGCGCACTCGGACCGTCTCCGCGCAAACCCTACTTCAACGGCTTGCTCTTCCACCGGGTGGTGCCCGAATTTGTGGTGCAGGGCGGCGATCCCCTTGGCACCGGCGAAGGGGGACCCGGCTACGAGTTTCCCGACGAGTTCAGCCCGGGCCTGAGCCACAACGCGGTCGGCATTCTCTCCATGGCCAATGCCGGGCCGGATACCAACGGGTCCCAGTTCTTCTTCACCCTCAATCCGGTGCGCCGCCTCGATTTTCTCCACAGCGTGTTCGGACGCGTCGTGCGGGGGCTGGAGGTTCTGCCAATGATTCAGCAGGGCGACGCCATGACGGTGACCATCCACCGCGTGGGCCCGGCCGCCAAGGCCTTCAAGGTCGATGAGGCCAGTTTCGCCCAACGGGTCGCCGCCGCACCCAAGTACCGGTTTCCCCACTTCGACGACGCCCAGGGCCTGCTTCCGCAAAATCCGCCGCGCGCCCGAGGTTTCGCCGCCAAACTCGCCAACGTGGAGCGCTCCACGGGACTGAAGTGCTTCGTCCGGCTCTACGAACGCCGGGACTCGGCCGATACGGACAAGAAGCCCGGTGAGATCGCAAAGCAGGCGGCCGAACTTTTCGGCGTCAAGGACACCGGCGCGGTCGCCCTGTATTTTGCCGATCGCGACGAATGGGCGCTCTGGATCGCCGACCCCCTGCTGGCCCGCTTCAATCCGGACAAGCTCTCCGTCCATGATGCCAAACAGGCGTTCCTCACCGCCGTGCGTCAGCGGACCCTGACCGCCATCGCCGATGTCTCCCGGCAACTGGGCCCGGACAAGCCCCTCACCGATCAGCAGAAGCTCAAGCTGCTGACCGACGAGGTCATTGACGGGCTGCTCGAACGCCTGCTGCCGGCCGGGACACCCTGAGGCGGCCGGTCGAGTATTGGAACATTGGTTACAAACGGGGCGCCGGAGGACCGCCCCCGACCGCGCCAGGCCGAAGCCGACGGGCCAGGCGGGGGCGACGCCGCTCCGGGCCACAGACCAGGAAATGGAGGCCGGGGTTGCCTTTCACGAACGCCACCGCTTACTTCGGACCACCTGTCCTCCCATGCGCAGCCTCCTCGTCCTGCTCCTGCTCGGCGTCATCCTCGGCACCATCGCCCTCGTGGTCCGATCCGGCATGCTGGCCCGCAAGGACCCGGGCCGTCCGATCAACAGCGCCATGCGCGAAGCACTGGCCAAGGAGTCGCCCCAGTGGAGCGAGGCCGAGGCAGCCGTCCTCGCCCGCGACTTCGCCAACGCACGGGAAACCAAGACCGGCATGCGCTACTTCGTTCGCGCCCTGGGTACGGGTGAAGAGACGCCCAAACCCGGCCAATGGGTGACGTGCCACTATGATGGCCGGCTGTTTGACGGCACCAAGTTCGACAGCAGCTACGATCGCGGCCAGGGCCCGTTCAACTTCCAGGTGGGCATGGGCAAAGTCATCGCCGGCTGGGATGAAGCCTTTTTGCACATGAAGCGGGGCGAGAAGCGCTCCCTCGCGATCCCCTACTGGCTCGCCTACGGGGAACGGGGAAACGGGAAGATCCCGCCCAAGGCCGGTCTCATTTTTCAGGTGGAGTTGATCGACTTTCACTGAGCCCGCCGCCGTTGGCTGGCTTTGGATCCCCCGGCGCAATCACCCTTGCGGACCGGGGCACATCGTCGAAGCTCAAGTTATGAGTCTCAAGTTGACAGGAGCTGAGAAAAGTCGGCTGCGCGGCCGCGGCCAAACCTTGGAAGCGGCCCTAAAGATTGGCCGAGACGGGGCCTCCCCGACGGTCGTTGCATCCCTTGAGCGGCTGCTCACTGCCCACGACTTGGTCAAAGTGCGCTACCTCAACGCCGACCGGGAACAGCGCGCGATCCTCACGGCCCAACTCGTTGAAGCCACGCAGAGTACGTTTGCAGGCGCGGTCGGGTCCACGGCGCTCTTTTATCGCCCCAAGGTGGAAACCGCCTGAGCGGCGGTCGCCGAAACGTATGGGCACCGGGCCATGTCGGCGTCGCTTCAGGCTCCTTTCGCTCTTTCCCGGTTGCCGGAATCCGACTGGCTGGCCCAGCGCCGCATCCACGAATCGCGGGTCCGGGGGTGGACTGATCCTCACCAGGCGCGGGCCTCACGGGGCGACAGCCACCCGGTCTGGGATTTTCTTTTTTCATATTACGCGTTCCGGCCGGCGTGGTTGCGACAATGGCATCCAGGGCCCGACGTGGTGCTGCAAGGCGACGAGTCCATCGCTTTTCTCCGCTGGCCCGAATACCAACGCACCGATGGCGGCGTGGTTCTGAATCTCGCGTCCCTGCCTGGAAAGCGCCGCGATTTTGTCCAATGGCTCTCGGGCTTGTTGCGAGCCGTGCAACAGCGTCCCGCCTTCTTCGGCTGCTTTGGATTGCACGAGTGGGCAATGGTGTACCGCCAAACTCCCGAACAGGTTCGCCACGCCCGCTGGCCATTGCGGGTGTCACCGGACGAACTGGCATCGATCGTCGAATCCAATACGCTCTGCTGCACGCACTTCGACGCCTATCGTTTCTTTACTGAGCCCGCGAGACCCTTGAATCGCCATGCCCTCACCCGCGAGGCCGCGCCGCGCCAGGAGCAGCGCGGCTGTCTGCATGCCAACATGGACCTCTACAAATGGGCCTTCAAGCTGGCGCCCTACACGCCGTCCGCGTTGGTGGCAGACTGTTTCGCGCTGGCGTGGGACATTCGGGAAATCGACATGCGCGCTAGCCCCTATGATCTGCGTCAGCTTGGGTTTGAACCCATCCCGATTGAGACGGCGGACGGTCGGGCGCACTACGAGTTGCTGCAGCGTGAGTTCTGCACCCGCGGGGAGCCCTTGCGCCAGCGCCTGATCCAGCTCTGCGACCGCTTGCTCGAAGGCACCGCACCCGGGGGCTGAGATCGCCCACCACGGATCCCCCGACGGCGCACGCCAGGCAATTCAATCGCGATCCAAGGTCAGCGTCCCACCTCCCACGAAACGCAATCGAACCCCAAAACAGCAAAAAACCTCCGGGCGAAGCCTCGGAGGTTTAAAAAACGGACC
>JAEUGZ010000454.1 GCA_016794725.1 Opitutaceae bacterium
ACAACTCGGCTGGCCAGTGCTGGTTTCAACCCTCTCGGTCGTCATGGCGGTCAGCGTGTCTGCCTTCATCGGCGTGGTCTTCGGCTTCTACCCCGCCCACAAGGCTTCGCAGCTCGATCCCATTGACGCGTTGCGATTTGAGTAGTCGCCGCAGCGCTTCCCGCTCAGGTGTCCCATTTCTGGGACCGGAGCTTCCCAACGCCGGCTTGTTTTCGCTCTCGCCGATCTCATGCCGAAACCTGAAATTTGCTCAACTTATTGCATGTTGGATGTTTAAATAAGTATCGATGGGCTGGCACGGCGCGTGCAAAGAGCCGTGTCATCTATGAAATTCAACCTCTCTTCCGCACTTCTCGTCTCCGTGACCCTTTTCCCCGCCTTGGGAATGGCCGCCGCCTCCGATGCAACCCTGGCCGAGGCGGTCTCCGCTTCGCCTCTGGTGGGTGGCTATATGACGCTCGTGCTTCTGGCCCTGATGGTGAGCGATTACACCCGTCGTTCCCGGACGCTGGGACTGCATGTCGGATCCCGGGTCAACCAGCCCGTGCTCCTGCCCGCACCGGGCGCATTCTCCGAGCCACTTGCTTCCTCGCTGCGGCGCAGCACCGCGGGTCGCGGAGCTTGACCCGATCGGACTGGCTGCTCCCAACCGGGTGACAGCTGCGCCTTTCGGCAACTTGACACCATGCCGCTCCTGCTCCGTCACTCTTAGCCATGCCCGCCGACGCTCCCCGCATCCTCATCGCTGACGATCAACCTGATATTTTGGAAGCCCTTCGTCTGCTTTTGAAAAGCGAGGGATACCAGATTGAGACGGTGAAGTCGCCTGCCAGTGCCCTCAAGGCCATTGAGTCAAAGGATTTTGATCTGGCCCTGATCGATCTGAATTACGCACGCGACACCACGAGTGGACGTGAGGGACTGGACCTGCTGAACCGGCTGCAAACGCTGGACGCCGCCCTCCCAGTGGTGGTGATGACAGCCTGGGCCAGTGTCGATGTCGCGGTCGAGGCCATGCGCCGGGGCGCCAAGGACTTTGTCGCCAAACCGTGGGAGAATCCACGGTTGCTCGCGATCGTGCGCAATCAGATCGAACTCGGAGGTGCGGTCCGGGCCTACAAACGCCTTGAACAGGAGAATCAGATTCTCCGCGGCAAGGGCGGCCCCAATTTAATCGCACAATCGGCGGCCATGCGTCCGGTGCTGGAGGTGGTGTCACGGGTCGGCCCCTCCGACGCCAATGTGCTCATCACGGGAGAAAACGGCACCGGCAAAGGTGTCATCGCCCAGGCCCTCCACGCCGTTTCGGTGCGGGCGGGGAAGCCGTTCATCTCGGTCAACATGGGCGGACTGCCTGAGGGTATTTTTGAGAGCGAACTGTTCGGTCACGTGCGGGGAGCGTTTACCGATGCGAAGAGCGATCGCGCCGGACGTTTTGAACTGGCGGACGGTGGCACGCTCTTCATGGACGAAATCGGCAACATTCCCATGAGTCAGCAGGCCAAGATCCTGCGCACCCTTGAAACCGGGGATTTTGAGCGGGTGGGTTCGTCGAAAACGTATCGCGCCAATGTCCGCTTGATCTCAGCCACGAACGCCGACCTCCAGGCCGAGGTGGCGGGTGGACGATTCCGTCAGGATCTGCTCTTTCGCCTCAATACCATTCACATCCACCTTCCCCCGCTGCGGGAACGACGCGAAGACATCGAATTGCTGGCCCAGCACTTCCTCAAGCAGCACGTGGGACGCTACCGCAAGGCCATCACCGGCTTTGATGAGACGGCCACGGAGGCGATGCGCAACTACAACTGGCCCGGCAATGTCCGGGAGCTCGATCACTCCGTCGAGCGCGGCGTGCTGATGGCCTCCGGCAAGGTGGTTCGAGGGGCCGATCTTGGACTCAACGCCGGACAAGCCGCCCCGCGGCTCGAAGACATGAGTCTTGAGGAAGTGGAGAGCTTTCTGATCCGCAAGACCCTGGCCCGCTGCGACGGCAATGCCCGTCGGGCCGCCGAGGAGCTCGGCCTAAGCCGGAGCGCATTCTACCGCCGTCTCGAAAAGTTCGGCCTCTAGTCACGCGCGGCCTGCGCCGCCCACCCCGCCCCTTCTCGTGGTCCCCGTGCAACGCTAATCCGCCCGGGCTCGGTCCATGCCCAAATCCACCCGCCGCCTCACACACGATCAGACCGTGTTCCTGCATGCGCTGCTCGCCGGTTTGCCGGGGGTGATCGTCTCGATGGCCTACCTCTGGGGCGGCGACCAGACCGCGAAGGAACAATGGACCCTGTCGCTCCTCATCCTCAGCTTCTGGTTTGGATTCGCCGCCAGCGTCCGGGCCAAGGTGGTGCGCCCGCTCCAGACCATGGCCAACCTGCTGTCAGCGCTGCGTGAAGGCGACTTTTCCATCCGCGCCCGCGGAGCCCGGCGCGATGAGCCGCTCGGTGATGTCCTGGCCGAGATCAATACCCTGGGCGGTGTGCTTCAGGAACAGCGCCTCGGGGCGCTCGAAGCAACCGCGCTTCTGCGCACGGTGATGGAGGAGATCGACGTTGCAATTTTCGCCGTCGACGGCACTTCGACGCTCCGCCTCGTCAATCGTGCGGGACAGGAGCTGCTCGCGCAGCCGGCCGAACGCATCCTTGGCCGCCAGGCGGGGGAAATCGGTCTGGCGGACTGCCTGGTCGGTGACCCGACCCGGGTGCTCTCGAATGTGACCTTTCCCGGGGGCAGCGGACGGTGGGGCATGCGTCGGACCCTCTTCCGCGAGGGCGGTCTGCCCCACCAGCTCATCGTGGTCGCCGACCTGAGCCAGCCGCTGCGCGACGAGGAACTCAAGGCTTGGCAGCGGTTGGTGCGCGTGCTCGGGCACGAGCTCAACAACTCGCTCGCCCCGATCAAATCGATCGCCGGAAGTCTCGGCACCTTGCTCCGTCGCGAAAAACGGGCAGCGGATTGGGAGGACGATCTGCGAGGTGGACTCGAGATCATCGAATCCCGGGCTGACGGACTGGCCCGATTCATGCAAGCCTACGCGCGCCTCGCCCGCTTGCCGCAACCGATTCGTTCACCCAGCGCGATCCCCGCCCTGGTCCACCGTGTGGTTGCCCTGGAACAACGGCTCCCCGTGGTCGTGACGGGCGGACCCAATCTGACCCTCGATTGCGATGGGGCTCAAATCGAACAGGTGCTGATTAACTTGACCAAGAATGCGGTGGAGGCCGTGGTGGAGCGCTCGGGTGCGGAGGCTCCGACGTCCCCGCTCGGCGTCCGCATCGGGTGGCGGAAAGTCGCTCAGTCGCTCGAGATCGCCGTGGAGGATGACGGCCCGGGCATTTCCGAAACCTCCAACCTCTTTGTTCCCTTCTTCACGACCAAACCAGAAGGTTCCGGCATTGGACTGGTCCTCTGCCGGCAAATCGTGGAGAACCACGGCGGCACCCTGGTGCTGGTCGATCGCGGTGAGCCGCGCGGCTGCGTGGCGCGAATCACGCTGCCGCTTTCGGCAGGTGCCGAAGTCTGAACCGTCCGGAGGGTTGAAGCACGAACGCGCCCATCGCGCGATTCGTGCTCGCCTCAAACCGTTCTCCTACGACGACGGCAGGACAATCGTATTGGATACATCCACGCCGTTCCGCTCCAGCCGGCCCTGCAGAGTCAGGGGTCCCACACGCTGGCCGGTGGACGATGCACCTTCCCTCAGTCGAATCCCCTTCACGCCATCCACCAAAATGGGACGTCCATTGGGTTGGAGGAGGCTGCCGCCGGTGATGCCGACTTCGGTCTCCAGAGACACCGCCAGCACGGGCTGGGCCGTCGCAAAGGCCGCAATGTCGCTAAGAAACACGGTATCCGCACGCACACCCTGAGCCCATAGCCCGGTCGCACCTGTGGTCGCCTCAAACCGCGCATTTCCCATCCGCAATCCACTCACCCGCAGCGAGCTGGAGTGAACCCCAAGGGCGCGCACCGAAGCCCAGCCTTCATAGGTGACATCCGGACGCACCGCCCCCGGATTGTTGGCCGGACCCACGGAATACACGGACATGTGCGTCGACTCGTCACTCCCGGCCAACACCAGCGTAGCCTGGCCCTGCATGTAGAGCACTCCCGGTTGATTGTAGAGGGACGCCACCGCAGGTCCAGTTGCGCTCTCAAGCAGCACCGCAAGGGTGCCCTTCCCGGCCAGTTCCACCTGGACGATGTCACCCTGTGGATCAACGAACGACATGCGCGAAATCTGGCCGGTATCCGCCGTCAAAGCACCCGACGTTCCCTCGAGGAGGAACTGGTCGTAGGCGTTGCCATTCGGATGGACGATGTTCTGCCATTCCGGGCGCGTGCCCACGCTTCCCGCGGTCTTGGTTGCCAGCGTGACGCCCACCACGGCGGGTTTGCTGAGAATGGTTCCACCGCTGTTCGTCAGTTCGGCCAGATAGAGACCCGCCTGCGCTACTCCCACGGACGGCAGGGTCAATCGTGAGCTGTTGGAGTTCGCGAGAGGCGTTCCATTGTGCCACCACCGATAGAAAACACTTCCGGGAGGATCACTGGTGGTCACCTCAAGGGTGACCTCGCCACCCAAAGCCACGGTGGTGCTGCCGGGATGCTGGCTGATGGAAGGCAACGGCACAATGTCCAGGTAGGCGGGACTGCTTCGGACAGAGTCGATCGCATTGGATACCACCACGGTGTAGCTCCCGACATGCTCGGGTCCCACCTTGGGAATGGTCAATTGGGGCCCGGTCTCCCCTGCGAGCGGGGCCGAATTTCGCTGCCACTGGTAGGTCATTGGAGCAGTCCCGGTCACTTCCACCGTGAAGGTCGCGGGTTTGCCCAGGGCCACCGCCACGGTCACGGGTTGCTTCACAATCATGGGAGGTGAAACCACCGTCAGCACGATGGGCACGGTGGTCGCCGAGCCGACGGCATTTGTGACGCGGAAAGTGTAGGTGCCCGCATCCTCCAGACGAACCGTGGTGAAACGGAGAGAAGGCTGCACTTCATTCGGGATCAGGACCCCGTTCTTGAACCACGCAAAGGTGTAGGGAACCGTTCCCGAAACGCTCACATCCAGCACCAAGGTCCGTCCCGCCACCACCGTTTGCGAGGAGGGTTGGAAGACAATGGCCGGCGGTTCGAGCACCTCGATGAACGCCCCGTTGCTCGTCACCGTTCCCACGGAATTGCTCACCGCCACCGAATAGCTCCCGGTCTGGGTGGATACGATTGCATCGATGACATAGCTCGGCGAGGTCGCACCTTGAATGGGGACGCCCGCCCGCTGCCATTGGTAGGTTAAGGTCGGGCTCCCGGCCGCGACCACTTTCAACTCAACTCGCGAGCCTGCCGCCACCAGCTGCCCCTGCGGCTGGGTGACAATCGAGGGTGGATCGAGCACCGTGAGGGTCGCTTCCGCACTGGTGGCGGTTCCGGCCAGGTTGCTCACGCGCACGGCATAGTTGCCGGAGTCGCCGCTCCGCACCGCGGTGATGAGGAGCTGCGACAAGGTCTGCCCCGTGATCGGAACGCCGTTGAACAACCACTGGTAGGTCAAGGGAGGCGTACCCGAAGCCTCAACCTCGAGAATCACATTTGAGCCCGAAGCCACGGTGCGGCTGGCAGGTGATCGGACAAACCCCGGCGCGACCGGCGGAGCGACAACCCCCGGAAGGACGAGGTCCACTTGCCGACGCTGCATGACTCCCCCTTCAAACAAATCAAAGGTGAGCGTGTGGGTTCCGGCCTGACTGAAATTCAGCGTGACCACACTGCCATTGGTCGCGCCCATGGACGGCGTACCCGGTCCGGTGATTTGCTGCCATACGGTCGTCAGGGTGGAACCCGGAATCCGTCCGTCGGGGCGTCGCAGTCCAACCACGACCGTCGAGGCGGTGGCACTCTGCACGGCGACCTCCCAGTTCTTCAGGTCGTTCATCACCGACTCGCGAGCGAGGTAGGCAATCTCTTCGGGCGGCAGCGTTCGGCCGTAGATGCGAACGTCCGCCAAACGACCGGCGAGGGCCCGGGTGCGTTCCTCATTGTTTCCGAGGTAACCGGTACCAGGAGCGAGGTCCACCGTGCCGGCGGCAGGTGTCTGCGCACCCACTTCGGTCTCCAATCCGTTCAGAAAAAGGTGCGGCAACTCCCGCAGTCCTTTCGTGCTATCGTAGGTGGCGGCCACATGGTACCAAACGCCATTGCTCAACAGGCCGGGGGGAGAATGCCAGACACCGTCCGTCGTCGTCCAGTTGGACAGAAACTTCACCGTCCCGGAATTGCCATCCAGGCCTGTGGCACCGTCCCGGCCCACAAACAAATAGTAGGCAGGCGTATTGATGACGCGCGGAAAGATGCTGTTCCCCTGCGAGTCCATGTACACCCAGCCCACCAGCGTGACCTGGGTGGGTGCCGGAGCCGAAAACTGCATTGCCGACAAAGTGCCGTTGAAGCGCAGTCCCGGCGTGCCAAACGGACCGCCATCGCGGACGGGCCCGTCAATCAGAACGCCATTTCGCCCCTGCCCCGAGCTATCCAGCGGCGGGCCCGACGGCTCGCCAAAGGTCCACTGCGCAAGGAGATTGGTCGAGGGGACCGCCACCGCTCCCACCGCCACGCTGCGGTCCAGCGTCGCAGTCTGACCACCGGCTGTGGCGGACGCTCGCAGCCGATACAATCCGACGGCCGAGAACGAAGCCGATACGCGATTTGTACCGGCATCGGTGAAGGTGACGGATCCCGGTCCCGACACCTTGCTCCAGCTCACCGGTATCTCCGCCTGCTCGATTCCGTTGCTGACACGGGAGCCCCGGACAGAAAGGCTGATCGACTGCGCTGCGCTCTCCACGCCGTAGACATCGGCGGAGGGAGCCACGGCCGTGACCCGGGGCAGGCTGCCGGTCGGATTAATCATTCGCTGCAGGTCAAGGCGACCGCCGGAGGCGACGCGGCCATTCAATGATTCAAGGGGAGCCGCGGTGGTGAGCAGACGGTTCTTGAGCTGCAGGGCACCCAAGGTGGGCTCGGCCGCCCGGAGGAGCGCAAGCGCACCCGTCACCAGGGGAGCCGCCATGGAGGTGCCGTCCTTCACGCCGTATCCATTCTGTGGTAGGGTTGAGAGGATGGCCGACCCGGGAGCGGCCACGTGCACGGAATTCGTCCCGAAGTTGGAGAAGTCGGAAAGGGTGTCGCCGAGGTCCGTGGAGGCGACGCCTACGATATTGTTCAGGGTATAGCCAACGGGATACAGCAATCCGCTTTGGTCGATGTTGCGAGAGTCGTTCCCCGCTGCGGCAACGAAGAGGATGTCGGCATCGCGGGCACGCTGGATCGAGTCGCGCTGCAGGCTGTTGAAGGCCGTCGACGTATAGGAATTGTTGATCACGACCACGGGGACGCCCTTCAGCTTCTGTCCGATGGCGTAGTCCGTCGCCTGAATGACCGCCGACGTCGACAACGACGCGTCGCCGGTGCGCAATCCCATGATCTTGACCCGCCAGTTGACGCCCGTCACCCCCACGCCGTTGTTACCCGTCGCACCAATGATCCCGGCGACATGCGTTCCATGGCCTTCCTGGTCGGAAGAGTCGTTGTCACTTCCGGCGAAATCCCAGCCATAGAGATCGTCGGCCAGTCCGTTGGAATCATCATCGAGGCCGTTCGCAATTTCCGCGGGATTCTGCCAGATGTTGGAGGAGAGGTCGGCGTGCTGGCGCGAGATGCCCGAGTCGATGATGGCCACCACCACGGTGTTCGCGCCGGTGCTGACCTCCCAGGCCGAAGCCGCGTTCACCCGGTTGAGCGCCCACAGTTCTCGGGGATCGAAGTCGTTGGGCACGGCCTGGGAAAAGGCGAGATGGTCGGGACGAACCTGCCAGCGCGGCTCCTCGGCACCGATTCGGGACAGCGCCTCCGGCACCGAGTCGAGTTTCAGCGGCTCGGGCACGTAAACACGCACGGCCGGCGAAAATACATATTGCGGGCCGGCCCGCAGTCCGATGCGACGCAGGCGGGCGGCAAACTGATCCGGCGACAAGTCAGCCGGACGTTCCACCAGCACGCTGTCGGCGAGGTAATACAGTTCCTCCAACAGGCGGGATCCACCCGGAGCAAACGTCAGTTCGGCACGCACCTGCGGATAGGCGCCGGTCGCCTCGATCCATTGTATCCACCGTTCCCTGCCATCCGGCAGCGACTCCAGCCGTTCCTCCCGCACGCGTCCGTTGGGAAAACGGCGACTCAGCACCTCGGAAGCCCCCGCTGCCAGTCCCGGTGCAGCCGTCACCTTCACCGAGGGAGGCATGGCCATTGGCGCGGCCGGGCTTGCGACCCCCGCGGATACAGCCGGCACCGTCGCCTGCGCTGACACCGTCGGAGTCCCGGCGGTGCCCTGCCCGAGGGGGCGCGAACGGACGGAGATCCAGAGCAAGCCGACGATAAGGACAGCAACCAGGCCGAAAAAGGCCCGGGATACACGGGTTTTCACAGCGATGACCGAACCGCGCCGCCCCTACTTTGCAAGCATTCGCTCGGACGCGAATCCCTACGCTGACGCAAGTCGGGACAGCTCCCGCCCAAGGGCACAAACCGCGGAAATTGCGCGTTCTCCGAGGTAACCACGCACCATGACCTTAGGACAGCCGGGAAGACCCGCCCCCGCGGGGCCCCCAAAGCCTGGGCTTCACTTTAGCACGAATTTCACGGTAAGGGCTGACTGAACACAGGAGAACGGAGGTGCGCGCATCCTATCCGGGACTCATCGCACGCGCCCGACTCCTCGTCGCACGCGACGCCCACTCCGACGGCAAACAGGACACTGCCGCGACAAATTCGTCCACTTTCGCCTCGGCGGCGCCTCCCGTTTGCTCCCACCATGGCCAAATGTTGTTTTGTCTCGACACTCCCGCACCGGATCAACCCTGCGATCCCCTCTGCTTTCGGGTCGAGGGATGGCTGCAGGTGGACCCTGGCCTTGCTCACGATCCGGTCGTGGAGGTGTGGTGCGGTTCGTCTCGCGTGGGTGTCACCGCCCACCGCTTCGTTCGCGCCGACGTCAATGCGCTGCAGGGTTGGGGCGTCGATTGTCGCACCGGATTCTCGATGGTCTGTCATGCGCCGGAGGTGGCTTTTGGTACGAGCGGCGAGGTGCGTCTTCTGGTCCGTTCGGGCTCCGAGGTGCTCGCAACGGTGGAGCGTCGGGTGGCATGGAGTGGCTACGATCATCGCACCACCGATTACGGCATCCTTCTGCGCCAGGATTTCCCTCCCCTGCATCACCGCGAACACATCTACACCTCAGGCCCTTCACAGCGAACGGGCAGCGGAGAAGTGCTCGAACTGATCGCACGGAGCCTTGGACCCGAACCGGTGTCCATCCTCGATGTCGGATGTGGACTTGGCTGGTACGGGACCATGCTCCGGCAGCGAGGTCACCGCTGGCATGGTGCCGAAATGAAAGCAGAGGACTGCGCGGCACTGGCGGCCGAGGGGCTGCCGCACACCCGGGTTGATGGGGGT
Organism: Opitutaceae bacterium; assembly: GCA_016794725.1. Classification (GTDB taxonomy): domain Bacteria; phylum Verrucomicrobiota; class Verrucomicrobiia; order Opitutales; family Opitutaceae; genus UBA6669. The sequence continues at coordinate 9,514 of JAEUGZ010000454.1, forward strand.
CCGCTTCCCTTCCCCGACGGAGCCTTCCAAGTCGCGATGGCGATCGAAGTGCTGGAACACATCGCCGACGTGCCCGCGTTTCTGCGTGAAGTGCACCGGGTCGCCCCCCGACGGCTCTTCATTTCAGTCCCGAACGCCGAGCTACTCCCCTACCTCCGGCGCTACCTGGCGGTGCCTTGGCACATGCTCGAGGCCGACCACAAGAA
>JAEUGZ010000508.1 GCA_016794725.1 Opitutaceae bacterium
GGTCCGGGAATTGCGAGAGGGGTTGGGAGAGCGAGGCCAGGGCGGCGACGACTTCCGGATCCTGGCTCGCGATCAGATTCGTTTCCTCCCAAGGATCGCTTCGGAGGTCAAAGAACTCGACTGGCCGGCGTTTGGTATCCACGTAGAGCTTGAAACGTTCATTGCGCAGCACCCGGTCGCGGAAGACGAAGGCATTTTCCACCCCTGCCTGGGTTAATCGGGCCTCATTCCTTCCCCCCATGGCGAGGATCCAGTCGTGCGGAGAGCGGTCGGTCTGCCCCAGCAACGCGTCGGCGGAGGGTTTGCCGTCGTACTCAAACTGGGGCTGCGGCCGGCTGTGCGCGATCTCCGCGAAGGTGGGCAGGAGGTCGGCGATGGTCAGCAGGGCCGGGCTCACCTTTCCGGCCGGCACGCGGCCCGGGCAGTTCACGATGAAAGGGACGCAGATGCCCGACTCCCTGGTCGACGATTTGCCGCCCTGCACCGGGCGACCGTTTCGGATTCCGGTCACGGAGGGAGTTGTCCCGTTGTCGGTCGTCCAAATCACGATCGTGTCCCTCCGAAGCCCCAGCTCCTCCAGTGCCTGGATCAAGCGCCCGGTCAGGTGATCCGCATAGCGGACCATGGCTCGGTGCCGGTCGAGCTTGGAGGTCACCTTGGGTTCGGAGGGTGTGGCCACGAAAGGCTCGTGAGGCAGGCACATCGGGTAGTAGAGGAACATGGGCTCGTGCCGGTGCTTCCGCATGAAATCGACGAGGAAGTCGACAAAGACGTCGTCGCCAAATGCACCCTGACGGGTGGCGCTCCCCGCCCGGGTGTGGACGAAGGGGTCCCAATAGCGCTGATCGCTGACCGGATCCTCGCCTTGTCCGCCGGTCCACATGCAGAAGTCGTCAAATCCAAGTTCGCGCATCGCGTCGGGCTGGACGCGAAAGTCGTTGACCTGCCACTTTCCTGCCACCGCGGTCCGGTAGCCCGCCTGCCGCATGACGCGGGCAATTGACGGGTTGAGATTCCAGTCATAGTGCGCCCCTCCGCCCCAGCGGGGAACGTCCCAGTGGTTCACCCAGCCATGACGGAATGGATACTGACCGGTCAGAAAGGAAAGCCGCGTCGGTGTGCACTGAGGCATGACATAGAAGTTCTCGAACCGGGTGCCGGTGGCGGCGAGCCGGTCGACCTCCGGGGTGGAGATCCCCTCGGCCCCGTAGGCGCTGATCCATTCCTTGCCCAGGTCGTCGAGCAGGATGAAAAGGATGTTCGGGCGGTCGTCGGTCCGCTGCGGGGCGGCCGGGAGCAGGATCGAAGCCACCGGAAGGCTGGCGAGAACAAGCAGGGCCCGCAGGCAGAGCAGGCGTGGGGTGGGCATGCGGAAGGTTCGGTCGGATCGGGCGTGGTGACAATCCGGCCGCTGTTGAAGCGTTTCAGCAAAGACCGCTTTGCCGGATCCGGAATTGCGCGTCAATTGGGTCGTATCCGTTGTCCTTTCCCCCCATGAAACTGACTCGTTTGCCCAACCCCACCCGGTCTCCGTCCGCCACTTCCCGTTTCGCGTTTGCCCTGCTGCTCGTAGCCCCGGCCGCTGCACAAACCCGCTCGCAAGCCGCCCCTCCTGCCGAGACGGCGGTGGTGATGGATCCGTTCGATGTGACCTCGGTCCAGACGGACCGCTACCAGGCCTCGAATACGATTTCCGGCACGGCCATGAACACGCTGCTCAAGGACGTGCCGATGACGATCAATGTGATCACGTCCGAGTTTCTCAATGACGCCATCGTGGGGGACCTGGAGCGGGCGCTCGACTTCAACTCCTCGGTTACGCAGACCACCCGGGGTGAGATCAGCAATCAAAATGCGATGTTTTCCCTGCGAGGTTTTCGCAATCGCAATATTCTGCTCGACGGGGTCATGGGTGGGGACTTTATCCCGCGCTACCTGATCGATCGCATCGAGGTCGTCAAGGGCCCCAACACGCTCTACGGGCAGTCCGACCCCGGTGGCCTGATCAACATGATCACCAAGCGTCCGCGCGGGCGTGACCAGACCCACTTGACCGCGCGATTCGGTTCGAACGAAACGATCGGGGGCGATGTCGACGTCAACCTCGCCGAAGTCGGCCCCGGGGTCGGCCTTCGCCTGCTCGGCTCCTATGAATCGTCGGACGGGTTTCGCTGGCTGGACGACCGCACCTCCTCCTTTGGGGCGGCCATCGCCGAGTGGAAGGCGGGCAAGGGAACGCGTGTCCGCGTGCTCGCCAGCGTGAACGCGAAGGACGGCAATCCTTCGAACCGGTCGGCCCTGCCGTTTGTGATCAGGCCCACCGACCTGAACGGCGATGGCGACACCCTCGACAATGTCGGCGGGGTGGTGGAGTCGACGGCGCGCTACAATCCTGACTTCATCCCCTGGGAGTTCACCAGCCAGACCCGCAAGTCGGAGTTCGAACAGGACGCCTCCTACCTGCAGTTCAACCTCCAACAGTCGTTCGGCGAGTCCGTCGATGTGCAGTATGCGTTCATGCGTTCGGCGCAGGAGAATGACGTGACGTTCCGTGCCTACAACACCTTCAACGCCGCCGGCAGCGTCGCGGCCCTGTACCAATCGACCAACGACAAGAACATCGAGAGTGCGCACACCCTGAACACGCTGCTGCGGGTAACGACCGGGCCGATCAAGCACCACGTGATCGTCGGTGCGCGCAACACCCGCTCGAAACGAACCCCTGAGTACTTCCAGCTCCGCCCCGGGACCGCGGCGGAACGCGCCGCCCTCAACGCCCTCGAAGTCGGTGGCCGCGTCTTTCGTCACACCCTCACCAAGTCGGACATCCTGAGCGGGACGCAAATCTGGAACGACGACGCGCCCACCCGGCCAGAGATTCGTGCGGCAGCTTTCCGGTTCCATGGCAACCTCCGCTCCTATGAGCAGGTCGAGACCTACTTTGTCAGTGACAGCTTCACGCTGCTCGAGGACCGCCTTCGGATCCTGGCCGGACTGCGCAGCTTTGAAGTGTCGGGATGGAGTTTCGCCCTGAACGGCACCCGCGGCGCCACCCGCGTCTCGCGGGACATCAGCCACCAGGTCGGAATCAACTACACGCTGTCCCCGGCGGTGGTCCTGTTTGCCAACCAAGCGACCTCTTTTGACCCCAATGGCTTTGATGCCCTTAGCAACGACTACTTTCCCGCGGAGGAATCGGATGCGATCGAGGCGGGGATCAAGCTCGACGGACTCTGGCGCGGACGACTGTCCGGATCGATCTCGTGGTTCCGCATCGACAAGGTCAATGTGGTGCGCAGCGACTACGATCCCTTCCTGTTTCGCAACACCACCGAGATCACCGATGACCGCGGCGAGGGCATCGACCTGGAACTCTTCGTCAATCTGACTCCCGGATGGCAAACCACCGTGGGATATACGCACCTGAATGCCCGCACCGTGCGGACCAAAACGCAGGCGCTCGGGATGCGTCTCGAAGGGGCGGCCCCGGATCGACTGACCTACTTTACGACCTATTCATTCGGCAAGGGATCCCTCGAAGGCCTGCGTCTGGGTGGCGGCGGCATCCGTGCCTGGGGACCGATCCAGCAGTTCGGCACAAGCGACAGCCGGTTGATCGCCGAGGATGGATATGTGCAGTACAATCTCTTCGCGCGTTATGCGCTGCCGCGCTTCAAACGACCCACCACCGTGGGAGTGAACGTGAGCAACCTCACCGACGAGTTCTTCATCCGAGCGCGAGGAAACTCCAGCACGCCCCGGGAGATCATTGCTTCGATCCACACAAAATTCTGAGCTCGACCCTCGACGCCGGGCGCTCCCAGGTTGCGTCGGCCCGTCCTGGCCTGGGACCGGCGCCCCAAATTTGATCCCATGAAGCGCCTTACTTTGGTCCTCTCGCTGCTCGCCTCGGCCCTGCTGTCCACCAGCGTCCCGGCGGCGACCCCGCGTCCGAACTTCGTGGTCATCCTGGCCGACGACCTCGGCTACGGCGATGTGCAGTGCCTCAATCCCCGCCGGGGCAAGATCCCCACGCCGCATCTCGACCGACTGGCTCGGGAGGGCATGACCTTCACTGACGCTCACAGCGGCTCCTCGGTCTGCACTCCGACCCGCTACGGGCTGCTGACGGGCCGCTACGCCTGGCGCACGCGGCTGGAGCGAGGGGTGATCGATGGATTTGTGCCGCCATTGATCGACGCTGACCGACTCACGCTTCCGGCGCACTTGAAACGCCAGGGGTACCATTCGGCCGCGATTGGAAAGTGGCATCTGGGCTTTACGCTTGACCGCCAGGGGGCCGGCGCCGGCCAGGACGTAGGTTCGACGGGTGCGCCGATCGGCGCACGCACGGACAACGGTCCGGTTGCCCGCGGCTTCGACCTGTTCTATGGTGTGCAGCATGCACGGTCGATGGGCACCTTTTTCCTCCAGGACAAAGCGGTCGAGCAAGTGCCCCCAGTCGATGCGCTGGACAAACTCTCGAGCCGCGCCGTCGACTACATCATGAGCCGGGCCAAGTCCGGGCAGCCCTTCTTTCTTTATTTCGCCCTGACCTCCCCCCACACCCCGATCGTTCCGTCCGCGGAGTGGAAAGGTCGAAGCGGGCTCGGGCCCTATGCCGACTTTGTCATGCAGACGGATGCGGCGGTGGGAGAGGTTCTGCGCGCGCTCGAGGAGGCCGGCGTCGCCGAAACGACCCTGGTGCTGGCCACCAGCGACAACGGTTGTTCGCCCCAGGCCGGCACGGACGAACTGGAGCGGCGGGGACACTTCGCGAGTGCTCAGTTCCGTGGATACAAAACGGACATCTGGGAGGGAGGCCATCGGGTGCCTTTTCTGGTGCGGTGGCCGGGCCGGGTGGCGCCCGGTTCGCAATCGGACGTCACGCTCTGCCTGACCGATGTGATGGCTACCCTGGCGGAGATCGTGGAGGAACCCTTGCCGCCGACCGCAGCGGAGGACAGTCACAGCTTTCTCGCCGCCCTGTGCGGAGCAAGGTCGTCGGTCCGCCCTCCCGTGATTCATCACAGTTTCGACGGAAAATTCGCGATCCGTTCGGGGGTCTGGAAACTGGCACTCTGCGCCGGCAGCGGCGGCTGGGGCAAGGACATGACCGATCCGGTGCAACTGTACGACCTTTCCGCGGACATCGCGGAGCAGCGCAACCTGGCCCCCGAAGAACCGGCCGTGGTCGGACGCCTGCGCGACCAACTGGCTCGCGCGGTCCGTGACGGCCGCACCACCGAGGGACCGGCCGTCTCCAACGACCGGGTGGTCACCTGGGCGCCCTGAGCATCGCTTGGCGCTTCGGCTACGCGCCTCGGCATCCACGCACGGAACCCGGAAGCAGCCCCGCTGGCGGGTTTGGCCTCTGCAGGGAAAACGTCGCTCCGACGACGCCGGCTGCGTATTGCGTATGCCTGGGACGTTCAAGCCGGGTGGTGCATCGGGCATTGTCCCGAACGCAGGCGGCGGGACGGTGACGCGACTCATCGTGAGCAGAGCATGCCGCCCTCATCCTGCCATGCGTTGAAGCGTTTCAGTAAAACCCGCTTTGCAGAAACCCGTTTCCCTCTTCAACAGGGAGGCGTCGGCTGCCCCTTTGCCCCGCTGAACCTGACCTGCCCACCCACCCTTATCATGTCTACGTCCACAGTTTCCCGTCTTGCATTTGCCCTGCTCGCTGGCGCCTCGGCTTCCGCGCAGACAAGTCCCCCTCCCACCGCTCCCTCCGACCAGGCAGTGGTCATGGATCCGTTCGACGTCACATCCGTCCAGTCTGATCGTTACCAAGCCTCGAATACCATTTCCGGCACGGCCATGAACACCCTGCTGAAGGATGTTCCGATGTCGATCAACGTGATCACGGCCGAGTTTCTCAATGATGCCGTGATTGGTGACATTGAGCGGGTGCTCGATTTCAACTCCTCGGTCACCCAGATCGCGCGGGCCGAGGTCAGCAATCAGATCGGCATGTTTTCGCTCCGGGGCTTCCGCAACCGCAACACCCTGCTCGACGGGGTGGTGGGCGGCGACTTCATCCCCCGCTACCTGGTGGACCGCATCGAAGTGGTGAAGGGACCCAACACCCTCTATGGGCAGTCCGATCCCGGTGGGCTGGTCAACATGATCAGCAAGCGCCCGCGCGGCAAGGATCAGACCGACCTCACGTTTCGTTTCGGCTCATTCAACACCTTTGGCGGCGATATTGACGTCAGTCTCGCCCAAGTCGCGCCCGGGGTCGGCCTTCGTGTGATTGGATCCTACGACGCCTCCGACGGCTACCGGGCGCTCTCCGAGGACCGGAAGTCCTACCTCGGAGCGGCGATTGTCGAGTGGAAGGCGACGAAGACCACGCGCCTGCGGGTGCTGGCGAGCACGACGACCAAGTCCGGCAATCCGTCGAACCGGGGCGTGCTTCCCTTCGAGATCATTCCCACCGATCTCAACGGCGACGGTGATACGCTGGATCGCGTCGGTGGCGTTCCCGAAGCGACCGCGCGCTACAACACCACGTTCGCCCCCGAAGACTTCACCTCCCAGACCCGGAATTCGGAGTTTACCCAGGAGGGGGACTATTTTCAGATCAACGCCCAGCAGAGTGTCGGTTCCCTGCTCGACCTGCAGTACAACTTCATGCGCTCGGAGCAGGTCAACGACGTGGCCTTCCGCGAATTCAACACCTTTGACGCGGCCGGGAACGTGGTCGCGCTCTATCAGGCGACCAACAACTACAACGTGGTGGACGCCCACACGCTCAACGCCCTGATGCGATTTGAGACCGGTCCGTTCCGCCACAGCCTGATCGCAGGTGTGCGCCGGACGATGTCCAAGGGTATTGGCGACACCTTCAACCTGCGGCCGGGCACTCCGGCCGAACGCGCCGTGCTGGATGCGCTGGCCGTGAATGGCAGGGTGTTCCGCCATACGCTGACCAAGAGCCAGCTGCTCGCGGGCGCCGAGGTCTGGAAGGACGATGCGCCGACCCGCAATGAGATCCGCAGCGCCGGGTTTCGGGCAAATCAGAGCGGCTGGAATCACGGCCAGACGGAGACGTTCTATGTGAGCGACAGCTTCACCGTGTTCAATGATCGACTCCGGATCCTCGCCGGACTCCGCAGCATCGAACTGCAGGGTTGGAGCTATCAGTTGAACGGCAGCGGCGGCGCCAAGCGCATCACCCGCGACGTCAGCCACCAGATCGGCGTCAACTATGCCTTCAACAAGTCGCTGGTCGCCTTTGCCAACCAGGCCACCTCGTATAATCCGAATGGATTCGACGTCGACACCAACGATTATTTTCCGGCCGAAGAGTCCGAGGCCATTGAGGTGGGGCTCAAGCTCGACGGCTTCTGGGGTGGTCGCATCTCGGGCTCGGTGGCCTGGTTTGCGATCGACAAGATCAATGTCGTGCGCAGCGACTACAACCCCTTCACGTTTCGGAACACGACGGAGATTTCCGATGACCGCAGTGAGGGCCTCGATGTCGAGCTGTTCCTCAATCTGGCCAAGGGGTGGCAGACCACGGTCAGTTACACGCACTTGAATGCGCGCACGGTCAGCTCCAAAACCGAGGCGATCGGCATGCGCCTTGAGGGTGCGGCGCCCGACCGGCTGACGTTCTACACCACCTACTCGATCGACAGCGGAGCGCTGAAGGGCGTGCGTTTTGGTGGCGGCGCAATCCGCGCCTGGGGCCCGATCCAGCAGTTTGGCACGAGCGACAGCCGGCTGATCCGCGAGGACGGTTACACGCAGGTCAACCTCTTTGCCCGCTACACCCGGCAGCTCTTTGGTCGGCCCACGACCTTCGGGTTGAATGTGAGTAATCTCACGGACGAGTTCTACATTCGCGCCCGCGGCAACTCCAATACGCCGCGCGAGTTCCTGGGTTCCATCCACACCAAGTTCTGACGTCGACACCCGGTCCCGGTCGCGTCAGGCATCCGGGACCACCGGTCGATTGGGTTTCGACCGACCGTTCCTTCCTGTCCCCATGTTGCGACTCCTCCTGTGCGCGATTTTCCTCGTAGGCTGCCCGTTTCTTGAGGTCATTGGGGCCGGGGATACGGCAGACTTGCACGCCCGTCCCGGGGCGGTGGCTGCCTGGGAGGCGGCCCGCTTTGGGCTCTTCATACACTGGGGTCCCTGGTCTCAGACCGGTGTAGGGTACATCTGGAAAATGATGCCCGGTTCGTCGGCGGAGGAGCGTGCGCGCGGCTTCGAACTCTGGCGCACGTTCAATCCGGTGAACTTCGATCCACGAAGGTGGGCGCGGGCCGCGAAGGAGGCGGGCATGAAGTACGTTGTGTTCGTCACGAAGCACCATGACGGCTTCAATACTTATGACACACAGCTGTCCGACTACCGCATCACGTCACCGGAGTCTCCGTTCGCCCGGAATCCCCGCGCCGATCTGACCCGGGCGGTGATTGAGGCGTTTCGCGCCGAGGGTCTCGGGATCGGACTCTATTACTCCCACATCGACTGGCACCACCCGGACGGACGTTTCTTTGCGCGGGGTCACCCCGACTTCAACCCGACCCAGGTGGATCGCGACCCGGCGGCGTGGCGTCGCTTTGCCGATTACCAATTGGGACAACTGCGGGAGCTGCTTACCCGCTATGGCAAGATTGATATCGTCTGGTTCGACATTCAGTGGCCCTTTGCGGACAACGGCCCGGTCGAGGTGACCCATCCGGTCGTTCGGGCCGATGTCCTGAAGATGGTCCGGCTCATCCGCACGCTTCAACCCGACGCCATCATCAACGACCGCGGAACGGACCTGTACGGGGATTTTCATACCCCCGAGCAGCGGGTGCCCGAAACCGGTCTGCCCGGGGCCTGGGAGTCGAATCTGACCATCACCAACGAGCGCGGGTATTGGTATAAAGGTGACAACGTCAGCTGCAAGACCGCCGACGAGCTGATCCGCACCCTGGTGGAGATCGCCTCGAAGGGCGGCAACCTGCTGCTCAATGTCGGGCCGCGCGGGGATGGTGAACTCATCGAAGGCGAGTACCGCGCCCTCGCGGGCATGGGTGCATGGATGCGGCGCCATGGCGACAGTATCTACGGCACCACGCGCAGTCCGTTCTTTGACCTGACGTGGGGACGTGTCACCGTGCGGGGGAACCGCCTGTTCCTGCACGTCTTCGACTGGCCGACCGACGGGGTGCTGCCGCTTCCTGGCCTGCGCACGCCGATTGTCTCGGCCTGGCGGTTCACTGATCCCGCCCAACGGCCCTTGACGCGCACGATGCAGGCCGGTGAGCCCGCATTGGTGATTGGACCCCGGACCGAGGAATCCGGACCCCAGGTCATTGCGGTCGAATTGGCGGGCCGCCCGAGGTGAAAAATGTGTTGCGAGCCCGGGCTGGTTCGCCGCTGGTCCTTCCCGCCGCCCGGGCGAACCTCGTCGGGGAGTCGGTGCGCTACAACTATGGTCGATCCACCCGGCACGGTGGATTCCTCGAGAATCTGACGTCGACTGCAGACCGGATTGCCTGGGACTTCGCATTGGAGCGGCCGGGCGCGTATCGGGTCGCCCTGGAATATGCGGTGCAGACGGGGCGCGAGGGGAGCACGTTCCTCGTGCGAGTGGGCGAGGCGGCTCCGCTTCGTGGCACCACCCGGGCCACCGCCTCCTGGCAAGGATCGCTACTCGAGGTTCGGACGAATACGCCCGGCAAGGGTGAGGCAAATGACAACCGCTGGACGTTCAAGACGCAGGAACTGGGCGTGGTTGAACTGAGCTCGGCGGGGGACCAGCGTTTGGTCATTGAACCGGCGGTGCTGGCCCACGGGTATCTCTTTTTTCTCAAGAGCGTCACCCTCACCCCGATCATACCCTGACGACAGGAATTCTCTCTCGCCTCTCCTTCATGGCTCATTCTGGCCGACTCTTTGCCTGGTGGTGTCTCGCGTACCTGGCGGTCGTTCGTGTCGATGCCGCGCCACCCAACTTCCTGTTTCTCCTCGCGGACGATTTTTGTTTTGAGGCCTTGCATGCCTTCGGTGACCCAACGGTTGAGACTCCCAATCTTGATCGCCTCGTGGCCCGAGGCACCACCTTCACCCACGCCTACAACATGGGTTCTTGGGCGCCCGCCGTGTGCATTGCCAGCCGCACCATGCTGGTGACCGGCCGCAGTCTGTGGCAGGCACAGCGGGCGCACGGCAGCCTGGAGGCAGAACGCTTGGCCGGGCGGCTCTGGCCGCAGTTGCTCGGGGCGGCCGGCTATCAAACCTTCATGACGGGAAAGTGGCACCTTCCGGTGGCCCCCGCCCAAGTGTTTGACCGGGTGGCTCATGTCCGGCCCGGCATGCCGGGCGACACACCCGCCGGGTATGCACGTCCGGTCGACGGTCAACCCGATCCGTGGAACCCGGCTGATCCGCGGTTCGGTGGATATTGGGCGGGAGGCCGGCATTGGAGCGAAGTGGCCGCGGAGGATGCCATTGAATTTCTGCAGCAATCGCGGGGGAACAGCCGGCCGTTCTTCCTCTACTGCGCCTTCAATGCGCCCCACGACCCGCGGCAGGCTCCGCAGGCCTATCTCGACCGCTATCCGCTCGAACGCGTGCCGGTGCCGGTCAATGCCCTGCCGCGATACCCGCATGCCGAGGTCATGGGAGCCGGTCCGTCGCTGCGCGACGAGCGGCTGGCGCCCTTTCCCCGGACCGACCACGCCGTGCGTACCCAGCGGCGTGAATACTATGCATTGATCACCCACCTCGATGCCCAGATCGGGCGGATTCTCGAAGCCCTCGAAGCCGGGGGACAGGCGGAGAACACCTGGATCTTCTTCACCGCCGACCACGGGCTCGCGGTCGGACAGCATGGCCTCATGGGAAAGCAAAACATGTATGACCACAGCCTGCGGGTTCCGTTTGTCGTGGTCGGTCCTGGTGTGAAAGCCAATCGTCGGATTGACGCCCCCATCCACCTGCAGGATGTCATGCCGACGACCCTCGAGCTGGCCGGAACGAAACAACCGCAACAGGTCTATTTTCAGAGCGTCCTTCCCCTGCTGCGTGACGGGGTTTCGGCACCGCGGGAGTCCGAAATCTACAGTGCCTACCTGCAGGTGCAGCGCGCCTGGATAAAGGATGGCTACAAGCTCATCCTCTACCCGGCGGGACACGTGGCGCGTCTGTTTCACGTGGCCGACGACCCCCACGAAATGAAGGACCTGGCGGCCGATCCGGCGCACCGCTCCACGC